>NZ_CP054424.1:1286791-1603489 GCF_013334205.1 Rhodoferax sp. BAB1
ATACTCCGGCCGCTACAGCCACAGCTACATGGATGCCTTGCCCAATTTCGTGAAGCTGGCCGAGGCCTATGGCCATGTCGGCATGCTGATCGAAAAGCCCGAGGATGTGGAGCCGGCGCTGCGCGAGGCACGCAAGCTCAAGGACCGCACGGTCTTCATGGACTTCCGTACCGACCCCACCGAGAACGTGTTCCCGATGGTCAAGGCCGGCATGGGCATCACCGAGATGCTGCTGGGGGCCGAAGACCTGTAAGCGGGTGCGGCCGCCCAGGCCGTACCACCTCAACCGAAGACGAATCTATTGCCCGCCAAGCCCGGTTGTTACCGCGACCGGGGGAGGGCGGCGAAAAGAGGAATCCACTCATATGAAACACATCATTGCAGTATTGCTGGAGAACGAGCCTGGCGCGCTCTCCCGCGTGGTGGGCCTGTTCTCGGCCCGCGGTTACAACATCGAATCCCTCACCGTCGCGCCGACCGAGGACCCGAGCCTCTCGCGCATGACCATCCAGACCACCGGTTCCGATGACGTGATCGAGCAGATCACCAAGCACCTGAACCGCCTGATCGAGGTGGTCAAGGTGGTCGACCTGACCGAAGGCGCCTACATCGAGCGCGAGCTCATGATGGTCAAGGTGCGTGCGGTGGGCAAGGAGCGCGAGGAGATGAAGCGCATGGCCGACATCTTCCGCGGCCGTATCATCGACGTCACCGACAAGAGCTACACCATCGAGATGACCGGTGATCAGTCCAAGAACGACGCCTTCCTCGAGGCGATTGATCGCGGCGCGATCCTGGAGACGGTGCGTACCGGCAGCAGCGGCATCGGCCGCGGCGAGCGCATTCTGCGCGTCTGATTTTCAAGTTTTACCAAGGAGAAAGAAGTGAAAGTTTTCTACGACAAGGACTGTGACCTGAGCCTGATCAAGGGCAAGACCGTGGCCATCATCGGTTACGGCAGCCAGGGCCATGCCCACGCCCAGAACCTGAACGACAGCGGCGTGAAGGTTGTGGTTGGCCTGCGCAAGGGCGGTGCCTCGTGGGACAAGGTCGGCAAGGCCGGCCTGACCGTGATGGAAGTGAATGACGCCGTCAAGGCCGCAGACGTGGTCATGATCCTGCTGCCCGACGAGCAGATCGCCGAGGTGTACACCAACAACGTGGCACCCAACATCAAGAAGGGCGCTTCGCTGGCCTTCGCCCACGGCTTCAACGTGCACTACAACCAGGTCGTGCCGCGCGCCGATCTGGACGTGTGGATGGTGGCGCCCAAGGCCCCCGGCCATACCGTGCGCAACACCTACACCCAGGGTGGCGGCGTGCCCCACCTGGTGGCCGTGCACCAGGACAAGAGCGGCAAGGCCCGTGACCTGGCCCTGTCCTATGCGATGGCCAACGGTGGCGGCAAGGCCGGCATCATCGAGACCAACTTCAAGGAAGAGACCGAGACCGATCTGTTCGGCGAGCAGGCCGTGCTGTGCGGCGGCGCCGTCGAGCTGATCAAGATGGGTTACGAGACCCTGGTCGAGGCCGGCTACGCCCCCGAGATGGCCTACTTCGAGTGCCTGCACGAGCTCAAGCTCATCGTGGACCTGATCTACGAAGGCGGCATCGCCAACATGAACTACTCCATCTCGAACAACGCCGAGTACGGCGAGTACGTGACTGGTCCCGAGGTCATCAACGAGCAGTCGCGCGTGGCCATGCGCAATGCCCTCAAGCGCATCCAGAACGGCGACTACGCCAAGATGTTCATCCTGGAAGGCCGTACCAACTATCCGAGCATGACGGCCCGTCGCCGCAATACGGCCGACCACAGCATCGAGAAGGTGGGCGCACAGCTGCGCGCCATGATGCCCTGGATTGCCAAGAACAAGCTGGTCGACCAGACCCGCAACTGATCGGTCCTGCCGCTTGCCACAAGGCCACTTCGGTGGCCTTGTTTTTTTCCTCGGCAGGCTGGGCCTGCCTTACACTTGTCGCCATGGATATTCAAGACCTGTACCCAGAGACCTGCCCGTGCATGGCGGAGGTTTGCGATGCATGATGGTGACGACGCCCGTCCTGATGGAGCGGAAGCCGTGGTGGTGCGCAAGCGCCGCAAAGGTATCTACATCCTGCCCAATCTGTTCACGCTGGCGGCGCTGTTCGGTGGCTTCTATGCCATCGTGATGGCGATGAACGGTCGTTTCGACCTGGCCGCCATCGGCGTTTTCTGCGCCATGGTGCTCGACAGCCTGGACGGGCGGGTGGCCCGCATGACCAATACCCAGAGCGCGTTTGGCGAGCAGATGGACTCGCTCTCGGACATGGTGTCCTTCGGTGCCGCTCCTGCACTGATTTCCTATGAGTGGGCCTTGAAGGGGCTGGGGCGCTGGGGCTGGGTGGCGGCCTTCGTCTACTGCGCCTGTGCCGCCTTGCGGCTGGCGCGTTTCAACGTCAATACCGGCGTGGTTGACAAGCGTTATTTCCAGGGGCTGCCATCGCCTGCTGCCGCGGCGCTGGTGACGGGTTTCATCTGGATCATGTCGGACTTCGGCGTGGATGGTGCGCGCGTGGCCTGGTTCATGTTTGCACTGGCCTTGTATGCCGGTCTGACCATGGTCACCAACGTGCCGTTCTACAGCTTCAAGGACCTGAGCATGAAAAAGAGTGTGCCGTTTGCCGTGGTCATCCTGATCGTGCTGGGTTTTGCCGTCGTGACGATCGATCCGGCGGCAGTGCTGTTCGGGGTGTTCGTTCTTTACGGCATCAGTGGCTACATGGTCTATGCCTGGCGCAAGGTCAAGGGGCAGCCGGTCAGCGTGATCAGTACGTCCAAGGACGAGCCCGAAGAGCGTGGTCTGCACCACTAAGGCGCGCATAGGGAGCATCTATGGACATCCGCTTCATTTGTGATACATTGATGTCATGAATTTCTTTGCGCTAACCCTACTGCTTGGATGCCAACACGGGCGGAATCGGTAGCGCGCGCACATTCCCAGCAAAGGCCCGTATGCAGACGCAGCGGGCCTTTTGTGTTTTACGGTTGTTGTTTCTGAATTGCAGGCGAACAGGAGTTTGAGATGGCTGACAAACTGATCATTTTCGATACCACCTTGCGTGACGGCGAGCAGTCGCCTGGCGCTTCCATGACCAAGGACGAGAAGCTGCGTATTGCCCGCCAGCTGGAGCGCCTCAAGGTGGACGTGATCGAGGCCGGCTTCGCTGCCAGCTCCAATGGGGACTTCGAGGCGATCCAGAACATTGCCAACACCATCAAGGACTCCACGATCTGCTCGCTTTCACGTGCCAATGACCGTGACATCTCGCGTGCCGCTGAAGCGCTCAAGGGCGCCAACCGGGCCCGCATCCACACCTTCATTGCCACCTCGGCCCTGCACATGGAGAAGAAGCTGCGCATGACCCCGGAGCAGGTGCTGGAGCAGGCCAAACTGTCCGTGCGTTATGCGCGCAATCTGGTGGAAGACATCGAATTCAGTCCCGAGGATGGCTATCGCAGCGATGTGGACTTCCTGTGCCGGGTGCTGGAGGCGGTGATCAAGGAGGGCGCCACCACCCTCAACATCCCTGATACCGTGGGTTATGCCGTTCCCGAGCTGTATGGCAACTTCATCAAGACCCTGCGTGAGCGCATCCCCAACTCGGACAAGGCGATCTGGTCGGTGCATTGCCACAACGATCTGGGCATGGCGGTGGCCAATTCCCTGGCCGGCGTGAAGATCGGCGGTGCGCGTCAGGTCGAGTGCACTATCAATGGCCTGGGCGAGCGTGCTGGTAACTGCAGCCTGGAAGAGATCGTCATGGCGGTGAAGACACGCCGCGACTACTTCAACCTGGACGTTGGCATCGACACGACCCAGATCGTCCCGGCCAGCCGCATGGTCAGCCAGACCACGGGTTTCGTGGTGCAGCCGAACAAGGCCGTGGTCGGTGCCAATGCCTTTGCCCACGCCTCCGGCATCCATCAGGACGGCGTGCTCAAGGCGCGTGACACCTACGAGATCATGCGTGCCGAGGACGTGGGCTGGAGCGCCAACAAGATCGTGCTGGGCAAGCTGTCAGGCCGCAACGCCTTCAAGCAGCGCCTGCAGGACCTGGGCGTGGCGCTGGAGAGCGAAGGCGAGCTCAACACCGCCTTTGCCCGCTTCAAGGAACTGGCCGACCGCAAGAGCGAGATCTTTGACGAGGACATCCTGGCTCTGGTCAGCGACGAGAGCGTCACCAGCGAGAAGGAGCAGTACGGTTTTGTCTCGCTTGCGCAGCACAGCGAAACCGGCGAGCGCCCGCACGCTGCCATCGTCTTCACGGTGGAAGGCAAGGAGGTGCATGGCGAGTCGGATGGCAATGGTCCGGTGGACGCCTCGCTCAAGGCCATCGAGTCGCATGTCAAGAGCGGCGCCGAGATGGTGCTGTATTCGGTCAACGCCATCAGTGGCTCGACCGAAAGCCAAGGGGAGGTGACCGTGCGCCTGCAGAATAGCGGCCGTGTAGTCAATGGGGTTGGCTCGGATCCCGACATCGTGGTTGCCTCGGCCAAGGCTTATCTGAGTGCACTCAACAAGTTGCAGAGCAAAGCTGATCGGGTGGCGGCCCAGGGCTAGGGTTATTACGTATATATGTAAGAGTTTGTTGAGAAAAGCCACACAAGTGGTTGATCCAGCTTGATATTTTCTGTATAACCTTGCTTCAGAGGGTGTCATGGGCCGATGGCACCGTTTTCTTCTTTGCAAGGTTGGACTGGTGCGTCACTTACATCGTTTTATCTGGGTTGGGACCGCGTCGCTGTTCGTGATGCTGGCCGGGGCATCCGGGCTGGCGTCCGCTGCTGGCAATGGCGCGCAGAACGCGGCCAAACCCACGGTGGTGAAGGCCGCTTACCAGGCCAAGCAGCAAACCAAGCGCAAGGCCTATGCCAAACGCCCGGCGGCCCGCGTCGTGCGACCGGCCCGGCTGTCCGACGGCATGCGCGCCGGCCTGCATGGTGCGCCCGATCCCCTGTCCCTGCGCTCCAGCGTGGCGTATGTCATTGATCAGGAGACCCAGGAGGTCTTGCTGAGCAAGAATGAAGAGGCCGTGCTGCCGATTGCCTCCCTCACCAAGATCATGACGGCCTTGCTGATCAGCGAGGCCGAATTGTCCCTGGACGAGATGATCACGATCACCCAGGCCGATGTCGACACGGAGAAGTGGAGCGCTTCGCGCCTGCGCGTGGGCTCAACGCTGAGCCGTGGCGAGTTGATGCATCTGGCCCTGATGGCCAGCGAGAACCGTGCGGCGCATGCCCTGGGAAGAACTTATCCGGGTGGCCTGCAGGTTTTTGTCGAAATGATGAATGCCAAAGCCCAGTTGCTGGGCATGCAGGACACCAGCTTTGTCGAGCCCACGGGCCTGTCCAGCAAGAACCGCTCGAGTGCCAAGGATCTGGCCGTGCTGGTCAATGTGGCGTCCGACGACAGCTTGTTGCGTGAATATTCCACTTCGCCGGCCCATCAGGTCGCCGTGGGCCGCCGCAAGCTCATGTTCAGCAATACCAACCGGCTGGTCAAGAACCCGACCTGGGAGATCGGCCTGCAGAAGACGGGTTACATCTCCGAGGCCGGTCAGTGCCTGGTCATGCAAGCCAGGGTGGCAGGCCGCAACCTGATCATGGTGTTCCTGGATTCCGCCGGCAAGCTCAGCCGCCTGGGTGATGCTGAGCGCGTGCGGCGCTGGGTGGAGTCGATTCCGGTCAAGTCCCTGGACGTTGTGCCGGTCACTGACAACGAGACTGATACGGATCAGCCGCGTTTCCTTTGACAGCCTGGGCTCTTGGCCGATCGGAAAAGGGGCGCTACGGCGCCCCTTAGCGTTTCTCGGGCCCTGCCTGATAACCCAGCATGCGCGAGATCTCGCTGGCCACGGTCTGCAGCTTGGGCAGCCACTCCTTGTCCAGCCGGCCCGTGGGCGCCGAGATCGACAAGCCGGCTACCAGCTTGCCCTGGTCGTCATGGATGCCGGCCGCCATGCAGTGCACGCCCAGCTCCAGTTCCTCGTCGTCGTGCGCCGTGCCGTACTGGCGCACCTTGCCCAGTTCGCGCTCAAGGACGGGCAATTGCGTGATGCTGTTCTTGGTGTGGCCGGTCAGGCCGGTGCGCGTGGCATAGGCGCGCACGCGCTGCGGGTCGTCGGCGGCCAGGAACAGCTTGCCCACTGAAGTCAGATGCAGGGGCGCCCGTCCGCCGATGGCGCGCACCACCTGCATGCCGGAGCGCTCGCTGTAGGCGCGTTCGATGTAGACGATTTCGTCGCCCTGGCGCATGCTCAGGTTGACGGGCTGCTGGATCAAGCGGTGCAGTTCGCGCATGGGCGCGATGGCAGCGTCACGCACATTGAGCCGCGCCTTGACCAGATTGCCCAATTCGAGCAGGCGCATGCCCAGGCGGTAGGTGCCGGGCTGCGGCCGGTCGACGTAACGGCCGGTGGCCAGGTCGTTGAGGATACGGTGGGCAGTGGAAGGATGCAGCCCGGTCTTCTCACTGATTTCCTTCAGTGAAATCGCTTCTTCACGCGAGGCCAGCACGTCCATCAGGGTGAACATGCGTTCGATCACCTGCACGGTGGGCGTGACGACGGCATCCGGGTCTTTTTTCTTCATCGGGTACGCTCCTGCAAACAAGCCCGATTTTACCTCGTGAAATCACTCTCTGGCCGGCGACATTTCACCGTCGGGGCCGACCGCCAGCCACTGGCCTTGTACCAGCCGTTCGTGCGGACCGAAGCGCGCCTTGTAATTCATTTTCGGGCTGTCCTCGATCCAGTAGCCGAGGTAGACATGCGGCAGCCCTAGCAGGCGCGCCTGTTCGATCTGCCAGAGCACACTGTAGGTGCCGTAACTGGCGTCACGCCCTGGCTCATAGAAGGTGTAGACCGCCGAGAGGCCGTCATCCAGCACGTCCAGCACGGACACCACCCGTAGCGGGCCGGGCGAGCCGTCTTCCAGTGTTTCGCGAAACTCGACCAGGCGCGAATTGACCCGGCTTTGCAGCAGGAACTGGGTGTACTGGTCGATGCTGTCCTGGTCCATCCCGCCGCCGGCGTGCCGGCCGTTCTGGTAGCGCAGGTACAGCTGGTAGTGCTCGGGCACAAAACACAGGCGGGAGACGCGGGCCTGCAGGTTCTGATGCTGTTTCCAGGCTCGTTTCTGGCTGCGAGAGGGCAGGAAGTCCTGGACCCGCACCCGCAGCGGGATGCAGGCCTGGCAGCCATCACAGTGCGGCCGGTAGGTGAACATGCCACTGCGGCGAAAGCCCTGGGACACCAGCTCCGAGTAGGTGGAGTTGTTGATCAGGTGGCTGGGCGTGGCCACCTGGGAGCGCGCCTGGCGCCCGCTCAGGTAGCTGCACGGGTAGGGGGCCGTGGCATAGAACTGCAGACTCTGGAGGGGCAGGTCCTTGAGGTGCGTCACGTCGACTCCGCTGGGGCCATCATCAGTTCACGCCAGTATAGGGGGTCGAAGTGCCAGCGGGGCCCGGCTTGCGCCTGACTGGCCGTGATGTGGCGCAAAAAATCCACACGCGGGATTTCATGGGCGCCCAGCGAGGCCAGGTGCTGCGTGTTCTGCTGGCAGTCGATCATGGTGATGCCGTGCTGGCGGCTGAAGGCCACCAGGGCGGCCAATGCGATCTTCGAGGCGTCGGTCGCCCTCGTGAACATGGATTCGCCGAACACCGCCTGCCCCAGCGCCACGCAGTACAGCCCGCCCATCAACTGGCCGTCGATCCAGGTCTCCACGCTGTGGGCGTGGCCGGCACGGTGCAGTTCGCTGTAGGCCTGCACCATGGGCGGCACGATCCAGGTGCCGTCCTGGCCTTCGCGCGGACTGCCGGCGCAGGCCGTGATCACCTGCTCGAAAGCCGAATCGAAGCGGATCTCACAGCCGGGGGTCGAGATGAACTTCTGCAGGGCCTTGCGCAGCGAGCGATGCAGCCGGAACCGGTGCACCTCCAGCACCATGCGCGGCTCCGGGCTCCACCAGAGGATGGGTTGTCCCGTGCTGAACCAGGGGAAGATGCCATGCGCATAGGCACGGCGCAGGCTGTCGACATCCAGGCTGCCACCGGCAGCCAGCAGGCCTGGGGCCTCGGAGCCGGGTCCCCAGGCCTGGCTGACAGGCGGAAATGCTTCACCCGGCTCGAGCCAGGGCAGGGGAAGGGAGCGTGTGCGCATGGAGAAACTTTATCGCATGGACGCAAGCCAGCGGGGAATGGCAGGGACGTGCCGGTAGAATACGCAGCTTGTCGGGGCGTAGCGCAGCCTGGTAGCGCATCTGCTTTGGGAGCAGAGGGTCGTACGTTCGAATCGTATCGCCCCGACCATCTTTCTGTCTGATCTCGATGAGATCCATCCTCACTCACTTCGCGCTCCTCTTCCTTTTGCTGTCGAGCCCGATGGCAGTGGCCTGGACCCTGCAGGGCCAGGTGGTCGCCATCGTCAATGCTGACACCATCCGCGTGCGCGATGAGCGCAAGGTCCAGCACACCGTGCGGCTGGCGGGTATCGATGCACCGGAAAAGTTCCAGAAGCATGCCCAGCGCTCGGAGGATGCCTTGCGCGAGTTCGTGTTTCAGAAATACGTGACGGTGGAGGTGCCGCGCCAGGGCGGCTCACCGCGTCTGGGCAAGGTGGTGGCTGCAGGGCGGGATATCAGCCTGGAACTGCTTGCCGACGGCGCTGCCTGGTACGACCCATCCCGCGCGCAGGACCTGGCGGAGCAGGATCGCCAAGCCTATGCGGCCGCACAGGCGGACGCACGCCAGCGGCGTGCCGGACTCTGGCGTGACAGCAAGCCCATCCCTCCCTGGGAATATCGGGCTGGCCGCCGCAAATAGACGGGGCTGGGCCTGGCCTGCATCCGGTGCGTGCTCGCATGCGGTGTGCAGGTCTCTTTCAGATTTTCAGAGTCCCGACATGCGCCTGCGCTTGCAGCCAGCGCTGTACTGCAGCCTGTAGCTGATCGGCCGGGCCCGTGGTCAGCCAGCGCAGGGTAGGGTGGCCGCTGCCGGCGACTTGCGGCAGCACACGGCGGGTTTGCCGCGCGACCGGGGGGCCGCTGGCAAGCAGTTCCACCTCCGGACCCAGCAGGGCCTGCAAGGTGTCGGCGACCAGGGGGTAATGGGTACAGCCCAGCACCACGGTGTCGATCTTGCCTTCATCCTGACCACAGGAACCCAGCGCCTGGACGTAACGACGGCCCAGGGCCGCAATGCGCTCGCTGTCCTGATGCTCAATGGCGTCGGCCAGGCCGTCGCATGCTTGCAGCACGAAGTCGGCCTGCCCCTGCTGGGAGGCCAGCAGAGCCTGGAACTTGGCGCTTTCCAGGGTGCCGCGCGTGGCCAGCACCCCCACACGGTGCGTGCGGCTGGCCTGGGCGGCGGGTTTGAGCGCCGGCTCGACCCCCACGACGGGCAACTCGGGGTGCTGCTGGCGTAGCAGGGCGATGGCCGCCGCCGTGGCCGTGTTGCAAGCCACCACCAGCGCCTGGACGTCGTAGGCCTGGATCAGGTGCCTGGTGAGCGCCTGCGAGCGCTCGATCACGTGGCCGGGCTCACGCTCCCCGTAGGGGGCGTGGCCGCTGTCGGCCACGTAGACGAAGGACTGGTGCGGCAGCTCGGCGCGCAAGGCCTGCAGGACGCTCAGGCCCCCGATGCCGCTGTCGAAGACGCCGACCGGTCGTGTCACGCGGTTGTGAGCGAGATGCCCTTGAACTCGCCGCTGGCAATCCGCTTGCTCCACTCGGCCGGGCCGGTGACGTGGGCATTGGTGCCGCCGGCGTCCACCGCCACGGTGACCGGCATGTCCACCACGTCGAATTCGTAGATGGCTTCCATGCCCAGGTCGGCAAAACCCACCACCTTGGCGGTCTTGATGGCCTTGCTGACCAGGTAGGCGGCGCCGCCCACGGCCATGAGGTAGGCGCTCTTGTGCTGGCGGATCACCTCGACGGCCTCGGGGCCGCGCTCGGCCTTGCCGATCATGGCGATCAGGCCGGTCTGGCCCAGCATGGTCTCGGTGAACTTGTCCATGCGGGTGGCGGTGGTGGGGCCGGCGGGGCCGACGGC
This sequence comes from Rhodoferax sp. BAB1, assembly GCF_013334205.1. Taxonomy (NCBI): domain Bacteria; kingdom Pseudomonadati; phylum Pseudomonadota; class Betaproteobacteria; order Burkholderiales; family Comamonadaceae; genus Rhodoferax; species Rhodoferax sp. BAB1. The sequence continues at coordinate 1,296,892 of NZ_CP054424.1, forward strand.
CTCGCCCTTGACGGGGTCGACCGGGCCCACGTAGTAGATGACGCGGTTGCTGAAGTCCACCGGCAGTTTCTCACCCTTGGCCAGCATGTCGGCAATGCGCTTGTGCGCGGCGTCGCGGCCGGTGAGCATCTTGCCGTTGAGCAGCAGGGTGTCACCCGGTTTCCAGCTCGCCACTTCTTCACGGGTGAGCTTGTCCAGGTTCACGCGCTTGCTCTTCTGGGTGTCGGGTGTCCAGTTCACATTGGGCCAGAGGTCCAGGCTGGGCGGGTCCAGGTAGACCGGACCCGAGCCGTCCATGACGAAGTGCGCATGGCGCGTGGCAGCGCAGTTGGGGATCATGGCCACGGGCTTGCTGGCCGCGTGCGTGGGGTACATCTTGATCTTGATGTCGAGCACAGTGGTCAGGCCGCCCAGGCCCTGGGCGCCGATGCCCAGCGCATTGACCTTCTCGTACAGCTCCAGGCGCAACTCTTCCACTTGGCTCAGCTTCTCGCCCTTGGCTGCCTTGGCCTGCAATTCGTACATGTCCAGGTCGTCCATCAGGCTTTCCTTGGCCATCAGGACGGCCTTCTCGGCGGTGCCACCGATGCCGATGCCCAGCATGCCCGGCGGGCACCAGCCGGCGCCCATGGTGGGCACGGTCTTGAGCACCCAGTCGACCAGGTTGTCGCTGGGGTTCATCATGACCATCTTGCTCTTGTTCTCGCTGCCGCCGCCCTTGGCGGCCACGGTGACCTCGACCTTGTCGCCGGCCACGATCTCGGTGAAGATGACCGCGGGGGTGTTGTCGCCGGTGTTCTTGCGGGCAAACTGCGGGTCGGCCAGCACGCTGGCGCGCAGGGTGTTGTCCGGGTGGTTGTAGGCGCGGCGCACGCCTTCGTTGACGGCATCCTCCAGGCTGCCGGTGAAGCCGTCCCAGCGCACGTCCATGCCGACCTTGAGGAAGACGTTGACGATGCCGGTGTCCTGGCAGATCGGACGATGGCCCACCGCGCTCATCTTGCTGTTGGTCAGGATCTGCGCAATGGCATCCTTGGCGGCCGGGCTCTGCTCGCGCGCATAGGCGCGGGCCAGATGGGCGATGTAGTCGGCCGGGTGGTAGTAGCTGATGTACTGCAGGGCGGCGGCGACCGATTCGATCAGGTCGGCTTGCTTGATGTGGGTGGTCATGGCAAAACGTAAGCTGGAAAGTGGGGGTTCAGTGGTGTTCTGCGGCCGGGGCCGACATCAGCCTGTCGGTGTAGGCGATGGCGATGGCCGACAGCAGGAAGGTGATGTGGATGACAGTCTGGGCGATCAGCACCCGGTCGGTGTAGTTGTCGGCGTTGATGAAGGTCTTGAGCAGATGGATGGAGCTGATGCCGATGATGGCGGTGGCCAGCTTGACCTTGAGCACCGAGGCGTTGACGTGGCTCAGCCATTCGGGCTGGTCGCGGTGGCCTTCGAGGTCCATGCGGCTGACGAAGGTCTCGTAGCCGCCGACGATGACCATGATCAGCAGGTTGGAGATCATGACCACGTCGATCAGTGCCAGCACCACCAGCATGATCACCGTTTCGTTCAGGGTGGTGATCGGTGCCGTCGTCTTGTAGCCGATGCTGGTGACCAGGGCCTGCAGGGCGGTCTGGCTGCCAAAGGCAGCCTCGATCAGGTGCAGCAGTTCGACCAGGAAGTGAAAGACGTAAACGCCCTGCGCGGCAATCAGGCCCAGGTACAGGGGCAACTGCAGCCAGCGGCTGGAAAAAATCAGGGCGGGCAGGGGGCGCAGGGGGGAGGCTTTGGACGGTTCGGGGCTGGACATGGTCTGAAAATCCGGGTTTCTATCTAGACGGCGGATTTTAGGCCGCATTTCAAAGCGCCCCGGGATTCGGTACATTGGCCCTTTGTGTCCAGTCAGTGACTTGTAAGCGCCAGCCCTGACATTGCGGGGCGATCCAAAAAACCATCTGAGGAAACATGCCATGAGTTCACCAACGTCTGCCATCGAATCCGTCCTGGTCGAGAACCGTGTCTTTCCCCCGGCGGACGCGGTCGTCAAGGCGGCGCGCATCTCCGGCATGGCGCAGTACCAGGCCATGTGTGACGCCTTCGACAAGGATTTCGAGGGCACTTGGGCCCGGCTGGCACGCGAGAACCTGGTCTGGACCAAACCCTTCACCCGCACCCTGGATTCCTCCAAAAAGCCTTTCTACAAGTGGTTCGACGACGGCGAACTCAACGCCTCGGCCAACTGCCTGGACAAGCACATGGGCACGTCTGCCGAGAACAAGACGGCCATCATCTTCGAGGCCGACGACGGCGCGGTGACCAAGGTGACGTACAAGGAGCTGCTGGCCAAGGTCAGTCAGTTCGCCAACGCGCTCAAGGCCCAGGGCATCAAAAAGGGCGACCGCGTCCTGATCTACATGCCCATGACCATCGAGGGTGTGGTGGCCATGCAGGCCTGCGCCCGCATCGGCGCCACCCACTCGGTGGTCTTTGGCGGCTTCTCGGCCAAGTCGCTGCAGGAACGCATCATCGACGCCGGCGCCGTGGCCGTGATCACCGCCAATTACCAGATGCGCGGCGGCAAGGAATTGCCGCTGAAGGCCATCGTGGACGAGGGCCTGGCCATGGGCGGCTGCGAGTCCATCAAGACCGTGCTGGTCTACCAGCGCACGGCCACGGCCTGCAATATGGTCGCCGGGCGCGACAAGACCTTTGCCGAGGCGTTGGCCGGGCAGAGCACCGTGTGCGCACCGACGGTCGTGGGCGCCGAGCACCCGCTTTTCATCCTCTACACCTCGGGCTCCACCGGCAAGCCCAAGGGCGTGCAGCATTCCACCGGTGGTTACCTGCTGTGGGCCCGGCTCACGATGGACTGGACCTTCGACCTCCAGCCCAAGGACGTGTTCTGGTGCACGGCCGACATCGGCTGGATCACCGGCCACACCTACGTGGCCTACGGCCCGCTGGCCGCCGGTGCGACGCAGATCGTCTTCGAGGGCGTGCCGACCTACCCGAACGCCGGCCGCTTCTGGCAGATGATCGAGAAGCACAAGTGCACGATCTTCTACACCGCGCCCACGGCCATCCGCTCGCTGATCAAGGCGGCCGAGGGCGACGAGAAGGTGCATCCGGCCCGCTCCAACCTGAGCAGCCTGCGCATCCTGGGCTCGGTGGGCGAGCCCATCAACCCGGAAGCCTGGATGTGGTACCACAAGCACGTGGGCGGCGAGCGTTGCCCCATCGTCGACACCTTCTGGCAGACCGAGACCGGCGGCCACATGATCACCCCGCTGCCGGGCGCCACGCCCCTGGTGCCGGGTTCCTGCACCTTGCCCCTGCCGGGCATTGCGGCTGCCATCGTCGACGAGGCGGGCCATGACGTGCCCAACGGTTCCGGCGGCATCCTGGTGGTGAAGAAACCCTGGCCCTCGATGATCCGCACCATCTGGGGCGACCCCGAACGTTTCAAGAAGAGCTACTTCCCCGAGGAACTCAAGGGCTATTACCTGGCCGGTGATGGCGCCGTGCGCAGTGTCGACCGCGGCTACTTCCGCATCACGGGCCGCATTGACGATGTGCTCAACGTGTCGGGCCACCGCATGGGCACGATGGAGATCGAGTCCGCCCTGGTGTCCAAGACCGATCTGGTGGCCGAGGCCGCCGTGGTGGGTCGCCCCGACGACCTGACGGGTGAGGCCATCTGCGCCTTCGTGGTGCTCAAGCGCTCCCGCCCGACCGGCGAGGAAGCCAAGGCCATCGCCAAGGAGTTGCGTGACTGGGTGGCCAAGGAGATCGGGCCGATTGCGAAACCGAAGGACATCCGCTTCGGCGACAACCTGCCCAAAACCCGCAGCGGCAAGATCATGCGTCGCCTGCTGCGTTCCATCGCCAAGGGCGAGGCCATCACCTCAGACACTTCGACGCTGGAAAACCCCGCAATTCTTGATCAGTTGTCGCAGAACAACTGATCAAGAAAGCGCCGTGAGGCGCTATGCGGGGTTGGACGGCACTCATATCGGCGCAGCCGATGTGATGTGCCGGCAGAATCCGGCCATCCTGGATCAGTTGTCGCAGAACAACTGATCCGGTCTTCGAGGGGCGACCTTGCGGTTCAGCCCCAATGAAAAAAGCCCGCTGGTGCGGGCTTTTTGACGGGCTGGCTGCGGGTTTACTTGGCAGCCAGGGTCCAGGCGGCCAGTTTCTTGGCCTCGGCTTCGCTGACCTGCGGATTGGCCGGCATGGGCACGGGGCCCCAGACGCCGGAACCACCCTTGACGATCTTGGTGGCGAGCTTGTCGGCTGCGGATTTGTCGCCAGCGTATTTTTTGGCAACGTCCTTGAAGGACGGGCCCACCAGCTTCTTGTCGACGGCGTGGCAGGCCATGCAGTTCTTGGAAGTGGCCAGAGCCTGGTCGGCCAGCACGGGAGCGCTGACGGTGGCGGCGGCAAACAGGACGAAAAGGGCGCGTTTCATCGATTTCCTCTAGGCTAGGGTTAAGTACATAATCAATGAACGTGATTGTAATGGCTGTGGTTGACCTGCGTGGCGGGCCTGCCGCATCAAGAATGAGGGCTATCCATGTATTTTCTGGGACTGGGCATCATCCTGCTGCTGATGAAATATCTCGATATCGATCCGGTCGTGGGCTGGAGTTGGTGGGTGGTCCTGGCGCCTTTTGGCATGGCGGCCGCCTGGTGGGCCTGGGCCGATGCCAGCGGTTATACGCGGCGCAAGGCCATGGAACGCGAGGACAAACGGCGTCTGGACCGGCTCAACAAGCAGCGTGATGCCATGGGCCTCAAGCGCCGTCGCTGATCCAGCTGGAGTTTCTTGGGAATGAAAAAGCCCCGGCATGCCGGGGCTTTTTCGCTGGGCCGGGCCGGATCAGTAGTTGTCCAGCACCGCGCCCTTGCTGGCCGAGCAGGCGTTGAAGGCGAACTTGGCCTGCACACCACGTGTGTAGCGCGGCTGCGGCGGCGTCCAGCCTTCGCGGCGCTTGGCCAGCTCCGCTGCCGGCACATTCAGTTCCAGCTTGAGTTCATGGGCGTCGATGGTGATGCTGTCGCCTTCCTTGACGAAGGCGATGGTGCCGCCGGCAGCCGCTTCCGGCGCCACGTGGCCGACCACCATGCCCCAGGTGCCGCCGGAGAAGCGGCCATCGGTGATCAGGCCCACGCTCTCGCCCAGGCCGGCACCGATCAGGGCGCCGGTGGGGGCCAGCATCTCGGGCATGCCGGGGCCGCCCTTGGGGCCGAGGTAGCGCAGCACCATGACGTCGCCGGCCTTGATCTTGCCGTCCAGGATGGCCTTGAGGGCCGACTGCTCGTCGTCGAACACCCGTGCCGGGCCGGTGATGACCGGGTTCTTCAGGCCGGTGATCTTGGCCACCGCACCTTCGGGCGAGAGGTTGCCCTTGAGGATGGCCAGGTGGCCTTCTTCGTACATGGGCTTGCTGATGGGGCGGATCACGTCCTGGTCGGCGCGCGGCTGGTCCGGCACGTCCTTGAGCACTTCGGCGATGGTCTGGCCGGTGATGGTGATGCAGTCGCCGTGCAGCAGGCCGGCGTTCAGCAGGACCTTCATGACCTGGGGAATGCCGCCCGCCTTGTGCAGGTCCACTGCCAGGTACTTGCCGCTGGGCTTGAGGTCGCAGAGCACCGGGGTCTTCTTGCGCACGCGCTCGAAGTCGTCGATGCTCCACTCCACATCCGCCGCATGGGCAATGGCAAGGAAGTGCAGCACGGCATTGGTGGAGCCGCCAGTGGCCATGATGACGGCTACGGCGTTCTCGATGCTCTTGCGCGTCACGATGTCGCGCGGCTTCAGGTCCTTCTTGATCGCCTCGATCAGCACCTTGGCGGATTCCTTGGCCGAGTTCTGCTTCTCGTCGTGCGGATTGGCCATGGTGGAGGAATAGGGCAGGGACATACCCAGGGCCTCGAAGGCGCTGGACATGGTGTTGGCGGTGTACATGCCGCCGCAGGAGCCGGTGCCGGGGATGGCGCGCATCTCGATCTCGCGCAGGTCGGCGTCGCTCATGTTGCCGGCCGCGTTCTGGCCCACGGCCTCGAACACGCTGACGATGTTGAGGTCCTGGCCCTTGTAGTGGCCAGGCAGGATGGTGCCGCCGTAGACGTAGATGGAAGGCACGTTGGCGCGCAGCATGCCCATCATGCCGCCGGGCATGTTCTTGTCGCAGCCGCCGACCACCAGCACGCCGTCCATCCACTGGCCCTGCACGCAGGTCTCGATGCAGTCGGAGATGACTTCGCGCGAGACCAGCGAGTACTTCATGCCCTCGGTGCCCATGGCCATGCCGTCGCTGATGGTGGGGGTGCCGAAGACCTGGGCGTTGCCGCCGGCTTCCTCGATGCCGGCGATCGCGGCGTCGGCCAGCTTCTGCAGGCCCGAGTTGCAGGGGGTGATGGTGCTGTGGCCGTTGGCGACGCCGACCATGGGTTTCTTGAAATCGCTTTCCTCGTAGCCCATGGCGTAGTACATGGAACGGTTGGGTGCGCGCGACTTGCCTTCGGTGATGTTGGCCGAGCGGCGGTTGATCTGGATGACTTTGGTGGCCATGGTTCGTGTGCGGCAGGTGAGCCGGAAAATCAATGCAAACCGAGAGTGTAAGCCGTGGCTGGACCGGGTTTGGCTGCGGCACAATGGCGGCCATGCTGATCCATCCCGCCATCGATCCGGTCGCCCTGCGTCTGGGTCCGCTGTCCATCCACTGGTACGGCATCACCTATCTGGTCGCCTTTGGCCTGTTTTTCTGGCTGGGCCTGCGCCGCCTGCGGCACGAGCCCTATGCCTCGATCCGGGGCGACGGGGCCTGGAGTCGGCGCGATGTCGAGGACGTGCTGTTTTATGGCGTGATCGGCGTCGTGATCGGCGGGCGGCTGGGCTACTGTCTCTTCTACAAACCAGCCTATTACCTGAGCCATCCGCTGGAGGTCTTTGCCCTGTGGCAGGGCGGCATGAGTTTCCACGGGGGCATGCTGGGCGTGGTCGTGGCCATGCTCTGGTTCGCGCGTGCCCGCCACAAGCACTGGCTGCAGGTCGCCGATTTCGTGGCGCCCTGTGTGCCCACGGGCCTGGCGGCCGGGCGCATCGGCAACTTCATCAACGGCGAACTCTGGGGGCGCGTGGCGGATCCCGCCTTGCCCTGGGCCATGGTGTTTCGCGGTGCTGGCGATGCGCCGCGCCATCCCTCGCAGCTGTACCAGTTCCTGCTGGAGGGCCTGCTGCTCTTCGTGCTGCTCTGGCTCTACGCGCGCCGGCCGCGCCGCACCGGGCAGGTGGCCGCTGCCTTCCTGGTGGGGTACGGGCTGCTGCGTTTCATTGCCGAATACTTCAGGGAGCCGGATGACTATCTCGGCCTGCTGGCCCTGAACCTCAGCATGGGGCAATGGCTGTGCCTGCCCATGATCGCCCTGGGGGCGGGTCTCTGGTGGTGGTTCGGCCGCCTGCCGCAGCGGCCCTGAGTCAGCCGGGCGGCCTGCGGGCCGCTTTTTTCTGTGGTGCGACTGAAACTCAGGGTTATCCCCGGTTTCGTAATTATGCGTAATTACGTAAAATTACAGCCATGGTCCTGCTGCATCCCGACGGAAGTGGCGGGTGTCGTCCTCCCAAGCGATGGTCTGCCCATGCGTGTTGTCCATAACTCCTTGCACGAACAGGTTGCAGATACCCTGCGGCAGGAGATCTTCAATGGCACCCTGGCGCCGGGCAGTTTCGTGGACGAGGCGGTGCTGTGTGTGCGGCTGGAGATTTCGCGTACACCTTTGCGCGAGGCGCTCAAGGTCCTGACCGCGGAGGGCCTGGTGCGGCACGAGCCACGGCGCGGCTGTTTCGTCAACGAGGTGACCGAGCAGGATCTCGACGAGATCTTCCCGGTGATCGCGCTGCTGGAGGGGCGCTGTGCACACGAAGCCGCAGTCCATGCCAGCGATGCCGACCTGGTGGCCCTGGAGACCCTGCACGAGCGGCTGCAGAAGGCGGCCCGGGGCAAGCGCATCGTCGACTACTACGAGACCAATTTCGCCATCCACGAGGCCATCATCACGCTGGCCAATAACCGCTGGCTGGCCCAGGTCATCGGCGACCTGCGCAAGATCCTCAAACTGGCCCGGCTGCAGCAGTTGCATGCCCCGGGACGGCTGGAGCAGAGCCTGAGCGAGCACATGGCCGTGTTTGCCGCGCTCAAGGCGCGTGATGCCGACGGTGCCGAGGCGGCCATGCGTACCCACCTGACGCGCCAGCGCGAAGCGCTACGCGAACTGACCCGTCAACACAGCCGGAGACTGGCATGAGCGCAACGAGCTGGATCAGCCGCAAGGTCGCGTATCTTTTCCCGCTGGACCGCAAGGGTCTGCTGGTAATGGACGCGGCAGGTTCCCTGCAGACCCCTGCCGGCTCCGGTGGGGGTGCAACGGCGGGGCCGGCCAGTGAGCGGCCCACGCGCGAACGCCTGGCGGCGAGCCGGCGCCACAGGGAAGAGGCCATGTCGCCGCGCATGCTGCGCCTCGTGCTGGATGAGCTCAAGGCCACGATCGATCCACGGATCAGCGAAGTCGAGGGGGGGCGGCGGGCCCAGGTCCTGATCGAGCGTTACGCCGGCGCCACGGTGGCCCGGCGGCGCGACATGTGGCTGCTGATGAGCGAGATGTTCACGGCCGATCCCGACAAGGTCAAAAGCGCCCAGGCCAAGTTTGCAGCCGCGGTCGGCACGCCGGACGAGGCAGCGGCCGAGGTGCAGTACCGGCGGGCCACGGTGTCGCCGCGCCGGCGCCTGCTGCAGCGTTTCAGCGTGCTGCCCGAAGGCATCCGTTTCCTGGTGGACCTGCGGGCCGAGATGCAGCCCTACCTGAAGAAGGACAGGCGGCTGCAGGCGCTGGACGTGGAGATGGAATACATGTTCTCCACCTGGTTCGACGTCGGTTTCCTGGAGTTGCAGCGCATCAGCTGGGATTCGCCGGCCTCCCTGGTCGAAAAGCTGATCAAGTACGAGGCGGTGCATGACATCCGCAGTTGGGCCGACGTCAAGAACCGGCTGGACTCCGACCGCCGCTGCTACGGGTTTTTCCACCCGCGCCTGCCCGGCGAACCCCTGATCTTCGTCGAGGTGGCACTGATCGACCACATGGCTGACAGCATCACGCCCCTGCTCGATGAGCAGGCCGCCGCGTCCGATCTCGGCAAGGCCACCACGGCCATCTTCTACTCCATCAGCAACACCCAGAACGGCTTGCGGGGGGTGAGCTTCGGCGACTCGCTCATCAAGCGGGTGGTGGAGACGCTGAGTGCCGAATTCCCCCGGCTCAGGCATTTCGCCACCCTGTCGCCGATACCCGGCTTGCGGTCCTGGCTGACGCAGAATGCGGCGCGCATGCTGGAGCTGACGCCTGAAAAAGAACGGGCAGAACTGGGGCGGGCCGTGGGTTTCGAGCCGCCGTCCGCAGCCCACGTGCTGCAGGCCCTGGACAAGGCCGAGTCGCTGGAGGCCAGGCCGGTCCTGCGCCGCTGGCTGCTGCACTGCGCGGCACATTACCTGGGACGCGAGCTGGTCGAGGGCAAACCCGCCGATCCCGTCGCGCGTTTCCACCTGGGCAACGGGGCACGTGTCGAGCGCCTGAACTGGATGGGTGATCCCTCGCCCAAAGGCATCAAGCAGTCGTTTGGCCTGATGGTCAACTACCTCTACGATCTCAAGCGCCTGGACCGGCAGCGGGACCAGCTGGCAGAGGGCAAAATAGCGGTGGCGCCCTCCATTGAGGACATGCAGTTCTGACGGCATGATCGCTGATTCATTCAACTAAAGGAGACAACATGACTACAGCATTCACTTTCAGCAGCAAGCGACGCGACGTGCTGCGCCTGGCTGCGGCCGGACTGGCCACTGGTCCTCTGTGGGCGCAGGCCCAGTCCGGCTGGCCGGCCAAGCCGGTCACCGTGGTCGTGCCCTTTCCCGCCGGCGGCGGCACCGATGCCTTTGCCCGCCCCCTGTCGGCTTCCTTTTCCAAGTTGACCGGCAAGCAGCTCATCATCGACAACCGCGGCGGTGCCGGTGGCACGCTGGGTGCGAGCATTGCAGCCAAGGCCCAGCCGGATGGCTACACCCTGTTCATGGGGGCGGTGCACCACACCATCGCGCCTTCGATGTATCCCAAGCTCGATTACGACATCGAGAAGGATTTCGTGCCGCTGGCGCTGGTGGCCACGGTGCCGCAGGTGCTGGTGGTCAACCCCAAGAAGGTCACCGAGGGTGATTTCAAGTCCTTCCTGGAGATGTTGCGCAAGAGCCCGGGCAAGCTGAACTATGGCTCGGCCGGTAGCGGCACCTCGCACCATCTGGCCGGCGAGCTCTTCAAGCAGCAGACCAAGACCTTCATCACCCACATCCCCTACCGTGGCGCCGGCCCGGCCCTGCAGGACCTGATTGCCGGCAACGTGGACATGATGTTCGACGGCCTGGGTTCCTCGGCTGCCCACATCAAGGGCGGTCGTATCAAGGCCCTGATGGTGGCCGGGCCCAAGCGCAACGCCGCTTTCCCGGATGTGCCCTGCGCGGCCGAGCTGGGCCTGCCCGAGTACACGGTGCAGACCTGGTACGGCATCTGGGCGCCCAAGGGTACCCCGGCGGATGTGCAGGCGCGTGCCTCCGAGGAGATCCGCAAGGCCGGCAATACCCCCGAGGCCAAGGCCGTCTGGGCCAACCAGGGCGCTGAATTCAGCAGCATGACCTCGCAGCAGTTTGGCCAGTTCGTGAGTGCCGAAGTCAAGCGCTGGACCCAGGTGGTCAAGCTCTCGGGCGCCAAGCTCGACTGACCGTGCGTCCAGGTCCTGTCGCCCCACGCCTGATGCACCTGTTTCGACCATGAGCGGCCGTATCCAGCTGCAGCGGCAGGGCACCTTGGCCCTGGTCACCCTCAGCCACCCCGGCAAGTTCAACGCCATGTCCTGTGCGATGTGGCGTGAGCTGCGCGCGGTGTTCCTGGCCCTGCAGGCCGATCCTTCCCTGCGCTGCATCGTGCTGCGCGGGGAGGGCGGTCATTTCTGTGCAGGGGGCGACATCTCCGAGTACGAGGGCTTCCGCTTTAGCGAGGCCAGCCTGCGCGACTTCCACGAGAACGAGGTCTGGGGTGGCCTGCAGGCCGTGCTGGACTGCGACGTGCCCGTGATCGCCCAGATCGAGGGCAACTGCATGGGGGCAGGCGTGGAGATCGCCTGCTGCTGCGACATCCGGATCGCCACCGAGACGGCGCGTTTTGGTGCGCCGATCGGCCGCCTCGGTTTTCCCATGGCGCCGCGTGAGGCCGCCCTGGTCCTGCGCGAGGCCGGTGCCACGACGGCACGCGAGATGCTGCTGGAAGGCGCCGTGCTGACGGCCCAGCAGATGCAGGCGCGCGGTTTTGTGCAGCGCGTGCTGCCAGCGGCGCAACTGGCCGATGAGATCGAGGCCAGCACGCAGCGCATCCAGGCACTGGCTCCGCAGGCCGCCCGCCTGAACAAGCAGGCCTTGCGCACCCTGCAGTCGTCCGTCGCTGCGCCGGCGCTGCAGGCCTTGCTGGGCGGGGCCTATGCCTATGCCGACAGCGCCGAGCACCGCGAAGGCATCGCCGCTTTCCTGGCCAAGCGGCCCGCCGAATTTTCACATCCGACTTCCTGACCCTGGTGATCCGCATCATGTCCCGAACCAACACCAACCTGTTTTCCGCACTGCGTGCGGCTTTCCCCGCCGATCTCGATGCCGTCGCCATCGAGACCGATAACGGCCTGCAGTATTCCTGGCGCGACCTGGAGCGCGCCACGGCCATGCTGGCCAACCTGCTGCAGTCGCTGAACCTGCCCGAGGGGTCGCGCGTGGCCGTGCAGGTGGAGAAGTCGGTCGAGGCCATGATGCTCTACCTGGCCACGCTGCGCGCCGGCTACGTCTTCCTGCCGCTGAACACGGCCTACCAGAGTGCCGAGATCGAGTATTTCATCGCGAATGCCGAGCCGGCCGTGGTGGTGTGCAGCCCCAGGAACTTCGGCTGGGTCAGCAAGCTGGTCTTCAAGGCCGGCACCCAGCACGTCTACACCCTGGATGACAACCGCAGCGGCTCGCTGCTGGAACGTGCCGCGCACTGTTCGGACCGTCATGTGCCGGTCGAACGCCAGGCCGATGACCTGGCGGCCATCCTCTACACCAGCGGCACCACCGGCCGCAGCAAGGGCGCCATGCTCACGCATGGCAACCTGCTGAGCAATGCCCGGGTTCTGAAAGACTACTGGGGCTGGAAAACCGGTGACGTGCTGATCCATGCGCTGCCCATCTTCCACGTGCATGGCCTGTTCGTGGCCCTGCACGGTGCGCTGCTCAACGGCAGCAAGATGTTCTGGATGGCGAAGTTCGACCCGAAACGCGTGCTCGAGAAGATGCCCGAGGCGACCGTCTTCATGGGCGTGCCCACGCTCTACGTGCGCCTGCTGGCCGAGCCGGGCCTGACCCGCGAGGCGGTGCGTAACATGCGCCTGTTCGTTGCCGGTTCGGCACCCTTGCTGATCGAAACCTTCCAGGCCTGGCAGCAGCGCACCGGCCACACCATCCTGGAGCGCTACGGCATGAGCGAGACCATCATGCTGACCTCCAATCCTTATGACGCCAGGCTCGGCGAGCGCCGTGGCGGCACCGTGGGTTTCCCGCTGCCGGGCGTGAGCCTGCGTGTCTGCGATCAGGCCGACCAAGCCCTGCCCGTGGGCGAGATCGGCGGCATCCAGGTCAAGGGCCCCAATGTGTTCAAGGGCTACTGGCGCATGCCCGAGAAGACAAAAGAAGAGTTCACCGCCGACGGCTACTTCCGCACCGGTGACGTGGGCAAGATCGATGAGCGTGGTTACGTGGCCATCGTCGGCCGCAGCAAGGACCTGATCATCAGCGGCGGCTACAACGTCTACCCGGCCGAGATCGAGGGTTATGTCAATGAAATGCCCGGTGTGGCCGAGAGCGCGCTGGTGGGCGTGCCGCATCCGGACTTCGGTGAGGTGGGGGTCGCCGTGGTGGTGCGCAAACCCGGCGCAACGCTGGATGGCGAGCAGATCATTGCCAGCTTGAAGTCCAGGCTGGCCAACTTCAAGATTCCCAAGAAGTGCTTCGTGGTTGACGACCTGCCGCGCAACACCATGGGCAAGGTGCAGAAGAACCTGCTGCGGGACCAGTACAAGGCGCTGTTCGGCGCCTGATCTGCTGTCCTAGTGAAAGCGCAGCCGGAACTGCACGCCGACTTCGCGCGTGCTGTTGCGGGGTTCCTCGACCAGCGCAGCGGGGACGCCGGCCAGCGCCTGACGAGCCTGGTCGGAGGCGGCGACGCGCCAGTAATGCACGAAGAAGCCGAAAGACCAGTCGTGGGTTTCGTAGCTGCTGGTCAGGCGCAGGCCATGGCCGCTGCGCTGGCTGGTGACCGGGTCGTTGGAGCTCGGGTCGGTGTCCGAGAGCAAAAAGCTCTGCTGGCCATCCAGCAGCAGGTCGTATTCCAGGCTGGTCGAGAGCCGGGCCTGGGCCTGCAGTTGCAGGCGGTGCGTCAGGCCCAGCGGCAGGTAAACATACTGGCTGCGGCGCCGGTACCCTTCGTCACCGGTGCTGGTAAGGCCGCGCAGGTCGGTCCTGAGCTCGCGGTAACCCAGGCCGAAGTAGGGCGCCAGCAACTGGGTCCCTAGCGGGTAGTCCTTGCCGCCGGTGATGCGCACCTCGGTGAGCACCTCTGCGTTGCCGCCCTTGTCGCCACGGCTGACGCTGCTGTAGTTGATGTTGCCGTGGGACTGGCGCGCATCGGCGCCCCAGTACCAGTTGTCGTCCAGGGCCTGGGTGAAGCGGAACACCAGGCCGACCTTGTTGCCTGCCTGGCTATAGGCGGCAGTGCCGCTGCCGGCCTCGTAGCGCTGGCTCATGACCTCGACGCCGAGTTCGCTGCTGTCGGAAGAGCGCAGCGAGACCGGCTGCGCCTGCACGAGCAGTGGCAGGAGCAGCAAGGGAAAAAGGAGGGGGTGTGCGTTCATGGGTTCCCGTGGCGGTCGTTCCACGGGAATTTAACAGTTCCCCCGACGCGCGATCTCAGCGCAGCACCAGCACCGGAATGCTCGAGTGCGTCAGCACCTGCTGGGTCTCGCTGCCCAGCAGCAGGCGCTTGACACCCCTGCGGCCGTGGGAGGCCATGACGATGAGGTCGCACTTGTTCTTCTTGGCGGTGGCGATGATGGCCTCGCTGACCAGATCGGACTTGACCACCACGGCCTTGACGCTGAGTCCCTTGGCCGCAGACGACCTGGCGACGCCGTCCACCACGGCCTGGCCGTGGGTCGCCCACTGTTTTTCGATCTTGGCAATGTCGCTGGGCGCCAGGGCCAGGCCGCCTTCGAAATAGCTCTGCGGATAACGTGGCACCACCTTCAGGGCGACCAGTTCGGCGCCGCTGAGCCTGGCCAGGGCGATGGCACTGCTCACGGCCTTCTTGGACAGGGTGCTGCCATCGGTGGCGACGAGGATGCGTTGGTACATGGTGATCTCCTTGGGTTGTTCGAGCGCCTCTAGATTACTCCACGGGGTTCTGGTATGGTCTTGATCCATATCAAGCCGCAGGCGGGTTCTGCCCGCTACGCTTGGCCCTCATGCAATCTGCCAGTCTTGCCGTGTCTGCGCAACTCCTGCCGGTGTCCGGGGAGCGCCCGTTGCTGTCCGGCGGGGCTCAGCTCGAGGCTGGGCCACTGCTCGATGATCCGGCGGCCTGGTCCGCCTTCAGCCGCCCGGTGGACGGGCAGGCGGACAGCTGGGAGTCTCATCTGGTGATCGAAGGTATGCACTGTGCCGCCTGCGCGCTGAGCGTCGAGGATGCCTTGCGTAGTGTGCCGGGCGTGGCGTCCGCCAGCGTCAGCGCCGGGAGCCGGCGCGCCCGTGTGCGCTGGCAGGCCGATGCCGTGTTGCCCTCGGGCTGGATGGAAGCCGTGCGCCGTGCCGGTTACCGGGCCGTGCCGGCCAACGACGCCTTTGCCAGCGAACGCCGGCGCCAGGAGACCCGCAAGGCCTTGTGGCGCTGGGCGGTGGCAGGCCTTTGCATGATGCAGGTCATGATGTACGCGTGGCCGGCCTATGTGGCCGAGCCCGGTGACCTGACGGCCGAGATGGAGCAGCTGCTGCGCTGGGCCTCCTGGGTGCTGACGCTGCCGGTCATGTTGTTTTCCTGCGGGCCCTTCTTCTCCGCCGCCCTGCGCGACATCCTGCAGCGGCGCATCAGCATGGACCTGCCGGTGGCCCTGGGCATGGGCATCACCTTCGTGGTCAGCACGGCCGGCACCTTCGAGCCCCAGGGCATCTTTGGCCGAGAGGTGTACTTCGACTCGCTGACCATGTTCGTCTTTTTCCTGCTCACCGGGCGCTGGCTGGAGCAGCGCCTGCGCGAGCGCACCGCCGGCGCCCTCGACGCCCTGATGAACCGCCTGCCCGACAGCGTGTTGCGCCAGCGTGCCGACGGCGAGTTCGAGCGTGTGGCGGTGCGCCGCGTGTTGCCTGGCGACGTGCTGCGCGTGCTGCCGGGCGAAGCCTTCCCGGCAGATGGTGTGGTGATCGACGGTGAAACTCTGGCCGACGAGGCCCTGCTCACGGGCGAGTCCCGTCCGCTGCTGCGTGGCGTCGGCGCCAGCGTCATTGCCGGCAGCCACAACCTGAACGCCGCGGTGCAGGTGCGGGTGGAGCGCACGGGGGAGGACACGCGTTTTGCCCAGATCGTGGCGCTGATGGAGCAGGCCGCCACCAGCCGGCCGCAACTGGCGCAACTGGTGGACCGTCTGGCCCGGCCCTTCCTGATCGGTGTCCTGCTGGCGGCGGGCGGTGCCGCGGCTTTCTGGTGGTCGCATGATCCGGGCCACGCCCTGATGGTGGCGGTCGCGGTGCTGGTGGTGACCTGTCCCTGTGCCCTCTCGCTGGCCACGCCGGCGGCCATGCTGGCCGCCGCCGGCACGCTGGCGCGCCAGGGGGTGCTGGTGCGCCGCCTGGGGGGGCTGGAGGCGCTGGCTGAAGTGGACACGGTGCTGTTCGACAAGACCGGCACCCTGACGCGTGACGCCATGGTGCTGCAGTCCGTGTCGACCCGCGCAGGCGTGGATCGCAACGAGGCGCTGGCCATGGCCATGGCGCTGGCGCAACAGTCCTTGCACCCGGTGTCGCGGGCCTTGTTCGCGGCCGGGCAGGGCGAGGGTGTGCTGGCCTGGCGGTCCGAGCAGGTGCATGAGCTTGCGGGCCAGGGCTTGCGGGGGCTGGTCAGCCCCCCGCCGGGGCAGGGCGGCGTCACTCAGGAACTGCGCCTGGGTTCCCGGGCGCACTGCGGTGTCAGCCTTGCCGCACCGGCCGGCCCGCACGCCGTGCTCAGTGATGCCCAGGGCTGGCTGGCCATCTTCGAGTTCGGCGAAGACATCCGCCCGGATGCAGCCGCCACCGTGGCCGCCTTGCAGGCCCAGGGCATCGAGGTGCGCATCCTCTCGGGCGATGCGGCGCCGGCCGTGGCCCGTGTGGCCGACCGGCTGGGCATCCGCGAGGCCCGTGGTGGCTGCACGCCGCAGGACAAGCTGGCCTTTTTGCAGGCGGCCCAGCGACAGGGGCGCCGCGTGGCCGTGGTGGGCGACGGCCTGAACGATGGCCCGGCCCTGGCCGGCGCCCATGTCTCCTTTGCCTTTGGCCAGGCGGTGCCGCTGGCCCAGGCGCAATCCGATTTTGTCGTGCTGGGGGACAGTCTGGCCGCGGTCGGCCGCGCCCTGCTGCTGGCGCGCCGCACCCTGCGCATCGTGCGCCAGAACCTGGCCTGGGCCGTCGTCTACAACGCCGCCTGCGTGCCGCTGGCCGTGGCGGGCTGGCTGCCGGCCTGGCTGGCCGGCCTGGGCATGGCGGCCAGTTCTCTGCTGGTGGTGCTCAACGCCCTGCGGTTGGCCGTAGCCCCAAGTCACAAGGAAGCCATCTGATGGACATACTGTATTTGCTGATCCCGCTCTCGGTGGCGCTGGTGTTTTTCATCCTCGGGGGCCTGTGGTGGGCCATAGAGCGCGGCCAGTTCGAGGACATCGAGGCCGAGGGCGAGCGGATTCTGCGGGATTCTTGAAACCGGTTGACATGCGTCAAACCGGCGGCAGGGATATACGCTGACACTCAGTAAGGTTAATTTCAAGAAGAGAGGTGCACATGGCATTTGCAAACCAACAGGCGACCGTCTACAACGACACCGTTGTTCGACAGTTCGCCATCATGACGGTGGTCTGGGGGGTGGTCGGCATGCTGGTCGGCGTGATCATCGCCGCCCAGCTGACTTGGCCTGAACTCAATTTCGGCATCTCCTGGCTGAGCTATGGTCGCCTGCGACCCTTGCACACCAACGCCGTGATCTTCGCCTTCGGCGGTTGCGGCCTGTTCGCCGCCGCCTATTACGTGGTGCAGCGGACCTGCCAGGTGCGCCTGTTCGGCGAGAAGCTGGCGGCCTTCACCTTCTGGGGCTGGCAGGCGGTCATCGTGCTGGCGGCCGTCTCCCTGCCGCTGGGCTACACCCAGGGCAAGGAGTACGCCGAACTGGAGTGGCCGATCGACATCCTGATCACCCTGGTCTGGGTCTCCTTTGCCATCGTCTTCTTCGGTACCGTGGGCACGCGCAAGGTGCGCCACATCTACGTGGCCAACTGGTTCTTCGGCGCCTTCATCATCGCCGTGGCCCTGCTGCACCTGGTCAACAGCGCGGCCATCCCGTCCGGCTGGTTCACGTCCTACTCGGCCTACGCCGGCGTGCAGGACGCCATGGTGCAGTGGTGGTACGGCCACAACGCCGTGGGCTTCTTCCTGACGGCCGGCTTCCTGGGCATGATGTACTACTTCATCCCCAAGCAGGCCGAGCGCCCGGTGTACAGCTACCGCCTGTCCATCGTGCATTTCTGGGCCCTGATCTTCACCTACATGTGGGCGGGTCCGCACCACCTGCACTACACCGCGCTGCCGGACTGGACCCAGTCGGTCGGCATGGTGTTCTCCCTGATCCTGCTGGCGCCGAGCTGGGGCGGCATGATCAACGGCATCATGACCCTGTCGGGTGCCTGGCACAAGCTGCGTGACGACCCCATCCTGCGCTTCCTGATCGTCTCGCTGTCCTTCTACGGCATGAGCACCTTCGAGGGCCCGATGATGTCGATCAAGACCGTCAACGCCCTGAGCCACTACACCGACTGGACCGTGGGCCACGTGCACTCCGGCGCCCTCGGCTGGGTCGGCCTGGTGACCATGGGCTCCATGTACTACCTGATCCCGCGCCTGTTCGGCCAGAAGCAGATGTACAGCGTGAAAGCGATCGAGGTCCACTTCTGGACCGCCACCATCGGCATCGTGATCTACATCGCGGCCATGTGGATTGCCGGCGTGATGCAGGGCCTGATGTGGCGCGCCATCAACCCCGACGGCACCCTGACCTACACCTTTGTCGAGTCGGTCAAGGCCACCTTCCCGTTCTACGTGCTGCGTCTGCTGGGCGGCCTGCTCTACCTGGGCGGCATGTGCCTGATGCTGTGGAACGTGATCAAGACCGCCACCGCCGGCCGTGCGACCCAGGTCACCATCCCGGCCGCCGCCGCCCACGCCTGAGAAGGAACACACCATGGCTAACAACACCAAATCCGGCGGCATCTCGCACGAGAAGATCGAGACCAACAACTTCCTGATGATCGTGCTCATCCTGCTGGTGCTGCTGGTCGGCGGTCTGGTCGAGATCGTCCCGCTGTTCTTCCAGAAGTCCACCACCGAGCCGATCAAGGGCATCCAGCCCTACACCGCGCTGCAGCTGGCCGGGCGCGACGTCTATGTGCGCGAGGGCTGTTACAACTGCCATTCGCAGATGATCCGTCCCTTCCGCGCCGAGACCCTGCGTTACGGCCACTACTCGGTGGCAGGCGAGTCGGTCTACGACCACCCCTTCCAGTGGGGCAGCAAGCGCACCGGTCCGGACCTGGCGCGCGTGGGCGGCAAGTACAGCGACGAATGGCATCGCCTGCACCTGGTCAATCCGCGTGACCTCGTGCCCGAATCGAACATGCCGGCCTACCCCTGGCTGGCCGCCAACATGGTCGATGCGGCCTCCATGCCGCGCCACATGAAGGCGTTGCGCACCGTGGGCGTGCCGTACACCGACGAGCAGATCGCCAAGGCGGGCGAGGAGGTCAAGGGCAAGTCCGAAATGGACGCCGTGATCGCCTACCTGCAGGTCCTGGGCACGGCCCTCAAATAAGACGGAGACCCCATCATGGACGTCAACACCCTTCGTTCCGCCGTGACCGTCGCAGGCCTGATCTGCTTCATCGGCATCGTGCTGTGGGCCTGGTCAAGCCGCAACGCGGCTGATTTCGAAAAGGCGGCCCAGCTGCCCTTCGAGCAGGATTAACGCGCCGTCAAAGGAAGAAAAATGAGTGATTTCACAAGCAACTTCTGGTCGGTTTTCGTCACGGCGGTCACCATCGTGGGCATCATTGCCTGCCTGGTGCTGCTCTGGGTCAGCGGCAAGGCCAAGGCCATGACCGCCAACGACAACACCACCGGCCACGTCTGGGACGGCGACCTGCGCGAGATGAACAACCCCCTGCCACGCTGGTGGGTCTGGCTTTTCATCATCACCGTGGTCTTCAGCCTGATCTACCTGGCCATGTACCCGGGTCTGGGCAGCAGCCCGGGCAAGCTGGGCTGGAGCCAGCTGGGCCAGTACGAGGCCGAGATGGCCAAGGGCGAGAAGGAAGTCGCCCCCCTGTATGCCCGTTTTGCTGCCATGAGCGTGCAGGACATGGCGCGTGATCCGCAGGCCATGGCCATCGGCGAGCGCGTGTTCATGAACAACTGCTCGCAATGCCACGGTTCCGATGCACGCGGCAGCAAGGGTTTCCCCAACCTGAGCGACGGCGACTGGCTGTATGGCGGCGCACCCGAGCAGATCAAGGAGTCCATCACCAAGGGGCGCGTCGGCAATATGCCGCCCATGGGCGCGGCCGTGGGCACCCCGGACGACGTCAAGAACGTGGCCCACTACGTGCTGAGCCTGTCCAACAGCCCGCATGACACGCTGCGCGCCTCGCTGGGCAAGGCCAAGTTCGGTGCCTGTGCCGCCTGCCATGGCATGGACGGCAAGGGCAACGTGGCCCTGGGCGCCCCCAATCTGACGGACGACACCTGGCTGCACGGCTGGGGCGAAAACGCCATCATCAGCATCGTCAACAACGGCAAGGTCAACCAGATGCCGGCCCAGGAGGGCAAGCTGAGCGCCGCCCAGATCCATGTGCTGTCCGCCTATGTCTGGAGCCGCTCGGGCGGCACGAAAGTAGCGGCCCAGTAAGGGCCGGGGAGTTGATTTGAGCGATCCTGATAGCGCTGGCCGCAAGGTCATCCCCATCACCGCGCAGGCGCCGGATGCGGCCGCCATCGCGGAGGATGCGGAGTTGGTCTCGCTCTACGAGGCCCACAAGAAAATCTATCCCCGCAGCGTCAGTGGCCTCTTCAGCCGCTGGCGCTGGGTTTTTGTGTGGCTGACCCAGCTGGTGTTCTACGGCCTGCCCTGGCTGGAGTGGGGCCAGCGCCAGGCGGTGCTGTTCGACCTGGGGGCGCGGCGCTTCTACATCTTCGGCCTGGTCCTGTACCCGCAGGACTTCATCTACCTGACCGGCCTGCTGGTCATCTCGGCGCTCGCCCTGTTCCTGTTCACGGCGGTGGCCGGGCGCCTGTGGTGCGGCTACGCCTGCCCGCAGACGGTCTATACCGAAATCTTCCTCTGGATCGAGCACCGCATCGAAGGCGACCGCTCGGCCCGCATGCGGCTTGACGCCGCTCCGTGGTCCCTGAACAAGATCGCGCGCAAGGGCGGCAAGCACCTGGTCTGGCTGGCCGTGGCGCTGTGGACCGGTTTCACCTTCGTCGGCTACTTCACGCCCATCCACGAACTGGGCCAGGAGTTCCTCCAGTCGCGCATGGGGTCCTGGGAGGTGTTCTGGGTGATCTTCTACGGCTTTGCCACCTACGGCAATGCCGGTTTCATGCGCGAGCAGGTCTGCAAGTACATGTGTCCGTATGCGCGTTTCCAGAGCGCCATGTTCGACAAGGACACGCTGATTGTCAGCTACGACACGGAACGTGGCGAACCCCGTGGCGCGCGCTCGCGCAAGGCCGACCCGGCCGCGCTCCAGCTGGGCGCCTGTGTCGACTGCAGCCTGTGCGTGCAGGTCTGCCCGACCGGTATCGACATCCGCAAGGGACTGCAGTACGAGTGCATAGGCTGCGGCGCCTGCGCCGACGTCTGTGACACCGTGATGGACAAGATGGGCTACGCACGTGGCCTGGTCAAGTACTCGACGCAGAACGCCATCAAGAACAAGTGGACGCAGGCCGAGACCTGGAAACACGTGTTCCGTCCGCGGGTGCTGGTCTACACCTCCATCCTGGCCGGGGTCTGCATCGCCATGCTGGTGAGCCTGGCGATGCGCACGCCCTTCAAGGTGGACGTGGTGCGCGACCGCGGCGTGATGGCGCGCATCGTGGCCGGTGGCATGATCGAGAACGTCTACCGCCTGCAGATCATGAACGCCACCGAATCCGACCAGCACTACCGCCTGACGGTCAGCGGCCTGCCGGGCCTGGCGCTGGCCTCCGAGGAAGAGGTCGTGGTCGACTCCACGCAGTCACGCTGGGTCGCGGTGCGCCTGCAGCTGCCCTACGAGGCGGCGGCGGCCGGTACCCACCCCATTCATTTCGAGATCACGGCACGCGACAGCTCGGCGAAATTGCGCGAGAAGTCGGTGTTCCTGGTACCCCGTTGAGGAGCCAAGCGCATGAACGATCAAAGCCGCACGACACCACCCGAACCCTGGTGGAAGTTTGGCCATGTCTGGCTGGTGCTGGCCGGCCCGGTCATCGTGGTGATCGCCGGTTTCATCACGCTCTACCTGGCCGTGAGCCGCCCCGACCCCGTGCTCAGCCCGGACTATTACCGCCAGGGCATCGAGATCAACAAGACGCTGGCCACCGATCCGGCCAGCCTGGCGCCGGCCGTGCAGGCACGCAACCACGCGGCCACCGGCACACCGCCAGCGGTCACCAAGCCTTGAAGGCGCTCACATGAGGAGGGCACGATGAAACTGCAAAAGTTCATGTGGATTGCCTGGCCGGCCTTTCTGGTCGCCGGGCTGCTGGAAATGCTGGTGTTCGCCATGGTCGATCCGCATGACCTGCACTGGTTCGGCCAGCCGGTCGAGCTGTCGCGCCAGGGCATCTACACCATTGCCTTCTTCGTCTTCTGGGGCATCACCATGCTGTCCAGCGCGCTCACGACGCTGCTGGCCATGTCGCCCTTCGAGCTCAACCAGTGCCCGCTGCCGCAGGACGAGCGGCCCGAGGGCTGCCCCAAACAGGAAGGCTGCTGCTGAAGGAGCGGGGACCGTGCGGCCTCAGTGGCACTCGGTCTGGTGGTTGACCAGACGGGTCAGGGCTTCGGTGTCGAGGATGCGCACATGGCGCTGCTTGACCTCGACGATACCGTCTTCCACGAACTTTGAGAAAGTGCGGCTGACGGTCTCGAGTTTCAGACCCAGGTAGCTGCCGATTTCCTCCCGTGTCATGCGCAGGATCAGCTCGGACTGCGAGAACCCCCGCGCGTGCAGGCGCTGCACCAGGTTCAGCAGGAAGGCCGCCAGCCGTTCCTCGGCGCGCATGCTGCCCAGCAGCAGCATGACGCCGTGCTCGCGCACGATCTCGCGGCTCATGATCTTGTGCACATGGCGCTGCAGGCCATTGATCTCGCGCGACAGGTCCTCGATGCGGTCGAAGGGCATGACGCAGACCTCGGCATCCTCCAGCGCCACGGCATCGCAGGTATGGTGGTCGTTGACGATGCCGTCCAGGCCGATGATCTCGCCGGCCATCTGGAAGCCGGTCACCTGGTCGCGCCCGTCTTCCGAGGCGACGCAGGTCTTGAAAAAGCCGGTCCGGATGGCGTAGAGCGAGTTGAATTTCTCGCCGTTGCGGAAGAGGGCGGTGCCGCGCTTGATCTTGCGGCGGTTGGCCACCATGGCGTCGAGGCGGTCGATTTCATCGTTGCTCAGGCCCATGGGCATGCAGAGCTCGCGCAGGTTGCAGTTGGAGCAGGCAACTTTGATCGTTTGCGGATTCATGCTCTGTATTTTGACATCGGACATCGTGGCTCCCTGGAGCAGGTTCGGACTTGCAGCCGCTACCTTAGCAGCATTTGATGCACATCAAGATGAATTTTGCCCATTCCCGGCACAGTGGCATCCATGAATGTCGCTACCGTCGAGCCCGTCTCTGCCGAACTGCTGCGTCGCCACGACGTGGCCGGACCGCGCTACACCTCCTATCCGACGGCGGACCGTTTTGTCGAGGCATTCGGTGCCGACGACTACGTGCGCGCCCTGCAACAGCGCCGCTCCGGCGCCGCGGCGCTGGTGCTGCCGCTTTCGCTGTACGTGCACATTCCTTTTTGCGAGTCGCTGTGTTACTACTGCGCCTGTAACAAGATCATCACCAAACACCATGACCGCGCGGCCGAGTACCTGCGTTACCTGGGCCGCGAGGTGGACCTGCACACGGCCCAATTGGGCGTGGGCCAGACCGTCACCCAGCTGCACCTGGGCGGCGGCACCCCGACCTTCCTGAGCGACGCCGAGTTGCGCGAACTCATGGCCATGCTCAGGCGCAGCTTCAACCTGGCGCCAGGCGGCGAATACTCGATCGAGGTCGACCCGCGCACCATCGATGCCAGGCGCCTGGACACCCTGGCGGAGCTGGGCTTCAACCGTCTGAGTTTCGGAGTGCAGGATTTCGACCCGGCCGTGCAGAAGGCGGTGCACCGCGTGCAGCCGGCCGAGCAGGTCTTTGCCCTGGTGCAGGCCGCGCGCGAGCGCGGCTTCGACTCGGTCAACGTGGACCTGATCTACGGCCTGCCGCAGCAGACGCCGGAATCCTTCGCCCGCACGATCCAGCAGGTCAACGAACTGCGGCCGGACCGCATCGCCCTGTACGCCTATGCCCACCTGCCCGAGCGCTTCAAGCCGCAGCGCCGCATCGCCATCGCCGAGTTGCCGGGCGCGGCGGGCAAGGTGGCCATGCTGACCGATGCCATGGCGCGTTTCATGGGGGCGGGTTATGTCTACGTGGGCATGGATCACTTCGCCCTGCCCAACGATGCCCTGGCCGTGGCCAAGCGCCAGGGCCGGCTGCACCGCAATTTCCAGGGTTACAGCACCCAGCCCGACTGTGACCTGATCGGCCTGGGCGTCTCGTCCATCGGCCGCATCGGCGCCACCTACAGCCAGAACGCCAAGACGCTGGAGGAGTACTACGACGCCATCGACCACGGCCGCTTTGCGGTGGTGCGCGGCCTGGCGCTCTCGCGCGATGATCTCGTGCGCCGTGCCGTCATCATGGCGCTGATGTGCCAGGGAGAGGTCTTGTTCGAATCGGTCAACCTGGCCTACCTGATCGACTTCAAGTCCTACTTCGCCCCCGAGCTCGAGGCCATGCATGAACTGGCCGAGCAGGGCCTGGTGACGCTGGATGACAGCGGCATCCAGGTCAGCGCCACGGGCTGGTACTTCGTGCGCGCCGTGGCCATGGCTTTCGACCGCTACCTGCAGGCCGACCGCAACCGGGCGCGCTTCTCCAAGATCATCTGAGCGGGCCGGCCGAGCCGGCACTACACTCGATCCATGCAGACTTCCCTGGCCGTTACGGCCCTGCTCATGGGCCTGGCTGGTGGCCCCCATTGCATCGCCATGTGCGGCGCGGCCTGCGCCGGCATCGGCCAGGCGGCGGGGGCGCGGCGCAACGAGGCCCTGTGGGTGTTCCAGCTCGGTCGCGTGGCCGGCTACGCCCTGCTCGGCGGCCTGGCTGCCGCCTCCATCCAGGGCCTGGGCTGGCTCACCATCCAGTCGGCCGCGCTGCGCCCGGTCTGGACCCTCTTTCACGTGGCGGCCCTCGCGTTGGGCCTGTTGCTGCTGGTCCGCGCGCAGCAGCCGGTCTGGCTGGAGAGCGCCGCGCGCCGGCTCTGGAACGGCGCCCGTGCACTGGCCGCCGGCCGCGGGCGCGGTGCCCCGATGGTGGTGGGCATGCTGTGGGCCCTGCTGCCCTGCGGCCTCCTGTACTCGGCGCTGCTGGTGGCGGCCATGACGGGCAGCGCTGTCGAGGGTGCGGCAGTCATGGCCCTGTTTGCCACGGGCACGGCGGTCTCCATGCTGGCGGGCCCCTGGCTCTGGCTGCGCCTGCGTGGCAGCGGCTCGGGCGACTGGGGGGTGCGCCTGGCTGGCCTCGCACTGGCCGCGAGTTCGGCCTGGGCGCTGTGGATGGGCCTGGTGCATGACACCGCACCGTGGTGTGTCACGCCGGCCGGCTGATGTCGCGGCGGGCTGCCCGGTCTGTCATGGTCGTTTGCCATAATCCAGCCCCATGTCACGTCCCTCCGGCGCCGCGCCTTCGCGCACCCATCTCGTCCTGATCCCCACCTACAACGCCGGCCCCAAGGTGCTGGAGACCGTGCGCGAGGCCTTGGGCCAGTGGGCCCCGGTGTGGGTGGTGGTGGACGGCAGTACGGATGGCACGGGTGAGCAGCTGCAGGCCCTGGCCCGCAGCGAGCCGAACCTGAAGGTCATGGTGCTGGCACAGAACCAGGGCAAGGGTGCCGCCGTGCTGCACGGGCTGGTGCAGGCCGAGGCCGCCGGCTACACCCACGTGCTGACCATGGACTCCGATGGTCAGCATCCGGCCTGGCTGATCCCGGCCTTCATGCAGGCTTCACAGGCGCAGCCGGCCTGCATGATCCTGGGCAAGCCGGTGTTCGACGCCAGCGCCCCGGCGCTGCGTGTGCAGGGACGCAAGGTCTCGAATGCCTGGGCCAACCTGGAGACGCTGTGGATGGGCATCGGCGACTCGCTCTACGGCTTTCGCGTCTACCCGGTCTCGCCGCTGCTGCAGATCATGCGCGGGCAGCGCTGGATGCGCCGTTTCGACTTCGACATCGAAGCGGCAGTGCGCCTGTGCTGGGCCGGCATCTGGCCGGTCAATCTCGATGCGCCGGTCAAGTACCTGCAGGCCGGGGAGGGCGGTGTCTCGCACTTCAAGTACCTGCGCGACAACGTCCTGCTGACCTGGATGCACACGCGTCTCATGCTGGGTTTTGTGCTGCGTCTGCCGCTGCTGCTGGCTCGCCGTTTCCGGGGCCGCTCCGGCTGAGCACCACCCCCTGGCGCAGGCCTCTCGGCCGGGCTGGACCCGCGCCTATCTGGGTACAATTTGCACTCCGAGGCGGGACTGCTGGTCGGCCCCGACAAGAATATTCCCTGGGGTGTCTGCTGCCCGCAGACCGCGGGAGCCCACGAGGACATCGAGCCCATATGCTGCGTCAGATCATCAAAGACTTCGTCATCCAACAGTTCAACGTGGCCCCGGCCGTGTTCGACCAGCCCGGGCTCCAGGTGGCCGATCTGGGCCTGGATTCCCTGGGGGTGGTCGAAATGCTGTTCGAGGTCGAGGACCTCTATGGCTTCCAGGTCGAAGATCCCGCGCGCTACAGCAGCATGAGTTTCGACGAGATGGTGGCCGACATGGAAGCCACCATCCGGGCGGCCAACCAGGGCCAGATCCCGGTGCCGGTCTCCAAGGCCTGAGTGATCGACGCGTCGCGCTGACTACGGCCCATGTCTGCTGTCCGCACCGCGCCGCGTGTTGTCGTCACCGGCATCGGCCTGCTGAACCCGCTGGGCCTGACGCGCACCAGCAGTTTCGAGCGCCTGATCCAGGGCCACAGCGCCATCCGGCCGGCCACGCCGGAGATCACCCGCTGGCTGCCGCAGGCCCTCTCGGCCGATGTCGATCCCGCCTTTGCACAGCAACTCGACCGCAACGAGGCTGGCCTGGACCGCGCCACGCAGTTCGCCCTGCTGGCCAGTCGCGAAGCCCTGGCTGACGCCCGGGCGTCTGAATGGGATATCAAGCCCGAGCGCGTGGGCGTGTTTGCCGGCATCGGTCTGGGCGGCGCCACCACCGGCGAGGCCCTCTACACCCGCATGCACGAGCAGTTGCAGGCCGGCCGCAACCCGACGGTGATGCACCCCCTGTCGGTGCCGCGGCTCATGCCCAACGCCGCCACGGCCGCCATCTCGATGGCCCACCAGTTTCGCGGGCCCACCCATACCTACAGCGTGGCCTGTTCCTCCTCGGCCATGGCCGTGGGCGAGGCCTGTCGCACCATCCGCCACGGTTATGCCGATGCCATTGTCGCCGTCGGCGCCGAAGCCATGAATGTGCCGGGTGTCTTCATGGCCTGGAATGCGCTGCGCGTGATGGCCAAGCCCCATGCCGCCGATCCTGCGGCCAGTTGCCGGCCTTTCGACACACAGCGCAGCGGTTTTGTGCTGGGCGAGGGCGCCGCCGCCCTGGTGCTGGAGACGGCGGAGTCCGCGCTGCGGCGCGGAGCGACGATCTACGGCGAGATCTGCGGTTATGGCAGCAGCAGCGATGCCCAGCACCTGACCCTGCCCTCCAGCGAAGGCCAGTACCGCGCCATCCGCATGGCGCTGGACGAGGCGGGCATGGGACCGGCTGCCATCCATTACCTGAATGCCCATGGCACGGCCACCGATGCCGGCGATGTGGTGGAGAGCGAGACCATACGCCAGGTGTTTGGCGACCATGCCGACCGCCTGCCGGTCAGCTCCACCAAGTCCCAGCACGGGCACCTGATCGGCGCGGCTGGCGCCACGGAATTCGCCATCAGCCTGCTGGCCATGCAAAGCGGCATCATTCCGCCGACGGCTTTTCTGGAGAACCCCGATCCGCGTTGCACCCTGGACTACGTGCCGCGGCAGGCGCGCCACGGCCAGACCCTGGGGGCCGTGATGTCGAACTCCTTCGCCTTCGGCGGCAGCAATGTCTCGCTGATCGCACGCCAGTACGCATGAGCGAAACGCTCAACTACCCGATCGAACTCGATGCGGCGGGCGTCTACCGCCTGCTGCCGCACCGGGGCGATATGCAGCTGATCGAGGCCCTCACGGTGCTGGACCATGATCATTTCCAGGCCAGCGCGCGCTGGTCTGAGGATGGTGCCATCCTGCGTGGCCACTTTCCCGGCCTGCCGCTGGTACCCGGCGTGATGCTGGTCGAGCTGGTGGCTCAGGTGGCCGGTGCCGGCATGCGGGCGGGCTCCCCGGCGGCGCGTCGCCTGGAAGGCGATTACCTGGGTTTGCTGGCCGGTATCCGCAAATGCAGCTTCAAGCGCCCGGTGTTGCCGCGTGAAACCGTCCTGGTGGATGTGCGCACGCGGCCCATGTCGGAAACGGCAGCGGCGGTGTCGGCCCTGCTCAGCGTGGGCGGCGAGGAAGCGGCCCAGATCGAGATCCTGGTGATCAACTCCCCGCGCCAGGCGGTTCTGGAAGGCCTGGCCGGCCTCGTCCAGCGCAGCGCCTGAGCTGCGGGCTTCAGTCTTTCGGCGGCAGTTCGCTGCGGAAATAGCTGTCCAGCTCGCTCAGCGCCTGGGCCGTGACCGCCGGCGGCTCGAAGCGCCGGCCCAGGCGGGCCCGGATGGTGAGGGGCAGGACAGGCGGGGTGAACAGGCCCCAGTGCTTGCCCAGATAAGGCGTGGAAAACTCGAGGATGACCGCCTGCATGGGCACCTGGCTTTTCTTCGACATCAGAATGCAGGCGCTGGAGAGGCCGCTGATGGGGAACTCGCGGCTGCGTCCGCCTTCCGGGAACAGGATGAAATGGGCGCCATGCGCCAGTTCACGGCAGGCGCCTTCGATCATGCGGCGCGGGTCTTCGTTGCTGACGTACCTGGCCATGCGCGCGCCCACGCCATAGAGGGGGTTGTGCAGCAGGCTGGCCTTGAGCACGCAGGTGGCCTTGGACGAGCAGCTCAGCAGCATGACCGCGTCGAGCAGGGAGGGGTGGTTGGCGATGATGATCAGCGGCCCTTCGTCCTGCAGGCCATCCAGTTCACGCAGATCGGTTCGGATCTGGCAGACCCAGTGCAGGGTCCAGAGATAGGCCCGGAAGCCGAAACGGATGATGCGGCGTGAAACCGCGCGGTGCCAGCGGCGCGGCAGCGTGATGAAGAGCAGCAGGAACAGCGGGATCGACAGCAGGCATATCACCGCGAGCAGGCCGAGCCCGAAAACCATCACAAAAACTTCGTAGAGTCGCCACAGCGGGTTGCCGGATCGTCGCGATTGCATAGACAGAGTTGGTACCATTGCCCAGAAGACAGCGATTATTGACCATGCCTCTTTCCCGACAGTCCCCGGCGCGCGAATTGAACCGCTTGTTCTGGCGTCTGTGGTGGCTCAAGGCGTCAGGCATCACGGTTTTCATCTGGGTATTTTTCATCGCCTATTTTTTCCTGCTGCGTTATCCGCATGCGCAGGTGACCACCATGCCGCTGAGCTGGCTGGACACGGCCATCCCCATGCAGTGGTGGGCCTGGATTCCCTATCTTTCGCTCTGGTTCTATACGGGCCTGCCGCCAGCCATCACGCCAGGCCTGCGTCCGCTGATCTACTACGGTGTGGCCGTGGCCGCAGTCTGTGGGCTGGGCCTGCTCTGTTTCTACCTCTGGCCCACGGCCATCCCGCCCTTTGAGCGACCGCCGGGCGCCAGTCTGGCCCTCCTGGAGGGCGTGGACATGGCGGGCAATGCCTGTCCCTCGCTGCACGTGGCCATTGCGGTGTATTCGGCGATCTGGTTGCACGCGCAACTGCGGGGCGTGGAGGCCGGCCGGGGCTGGCATCGGCTCAACTGGGGCTGGTGTCTGCTCATCGTCTATTCGACGCTGGCAACCAAGCAGCACGTGCTGCTCGATGTGCTGGGCGGGGTGCTGCTGGGGGCGGTCGGCGCCTGGCTGGCCCTGGCCGGCTATCGGCGCTGCTTCGGCGGGTTCAGGGCCTAGATCATCCCGCCGTTGACCGAGATCACCTGACCGGTGATGTAGGCCGCGGGCTCCGAGGCCAGGAAACTGACCAGGGCGGCCACTTCCTCGGGGCGTCCGGCGCGTTTCATGGGCACCAGCTGCTTGATCGATTCGGCGTCGAAGGCGTCCTTGCTCATGTCCGACGTGATGATGCCGGGCGCGACCGCGTTGACCGTGATGCCGCGGCTGGCCAGCTCCTGTGCCAGCGACTTGCTGGCCGCGTGCAGGCCGCTCTTGGCCGCCGCGTAATTGGTCTGCCCGCGGTTGCCGGTGATGCCGGCAATGGAGGTGATCGTGATGATGCGGCCCCAGCGCGTGCGGATCATGGGCATCGTCAATGGCTGGGTGACGTGGAAGAAGCTGTTGAGCGAGACGTCGATCACGCGGTGCCACTGCGCGCTGCTCATGCCGGGGAAGACCGCGTCATCGTGCATGCCGGCGTTGTTGACCAGCACCTGGATGGGCTGCTGCGCCACGAGGGGTTCGAGTGCCGCGCGCGTTGCCGCCTCGTCGGCCACATCGAAGGTGACGGTGCTGGCCGA
Source organism: Rhodoferax sp. BAB1 (assembly GCF_013334205.1). Lineage (NCBI taxonomy): Bacteria > Pseudomonadati > Pseudomonadota > Betaproteobacteria > Burkholderiales > Comamonadaceae > Rhodoferax > Rhodoferax sp. BAB1. The sequence goes on from NZ_CP054424.1 coordinate 1,327,422, forward strand.
TCCGCCCGCGGCCACGATGTCGGCGCGCAGCTGTTCGGCGGCGGCCGCATTGCGGTTGGCGTGGATGATGACGTGCAGGCCGTCGGCCGCCAGCTTGCGGCAGATGGCCGCGCCGATGGCGCCGCTGCCGCCGGTGACGAGTGCGTGTTTCATGCGGTGTCCAGTGCGGGTGGAAAGGGATCAGGCCAGGCTGGCGTCGAGCATGACGCTGGCGCGACCGCTCAGCACGGTGGCGCCCGCCGCTTCGAGGCGGAAGCTGTAGAGCAGGGTGTTGCCGTCGCCCGAGAGCCGCTGGGCCAGCACGTGCAGTTCGGGCGGCAGCGTGTCGAGTCGCGGAGCATGCCACTGCACGTCGCGCACGCTGGCCAGGAAACCGGCGGCTGGCGCGCGGTCGCTGCCGGCCAGCAGGGCGCCGTGCACGGCCATGGCCTGGGCCGCGTACTCGATGCCGTTGGCCATGCCCAGGCTGCCGTGCGCGCGCAGCGGGTGGTCGGCCCGGGTGTGGCTGCTGGCACGGCAGACGATGTGCCCGGCATCCCACTGCAGCACTGCATCGAGCAGGCACATGCTGCCCTGGTGCGGGATGCGCGCCGCGATCCAGGCGTGGTCAGGCAGCGTACCGGATGTCGACATCAAGGGCCATCCCGTCGAGGTAGTCCAGGCTCACCCGGCCGCTACGGCCTTGCGCCAGGTGCTGCAGCAAGGGCAGGCAACGCGCCGCAGGGACGCTGTGCCGCATGGCTTCCAGCGCGGGATCCGGCAGGCGGCTGGGTTCCTGGCGGCCCAGGCTCAGGCGCAGCGTGGCCGCGTGGGCGGCTACCGGAGCGGGGCTGAGCACCAGGCCCACGCCGAAGGGGTAGGGGATGCCGCGCACCTGGCCCAGGGGATCGGGGTAGGGGCTGTCGTAGGCCAGCAGCAGGCAGGCCTCGCCTGCACTCACGACCTGGGAGGCGGCTTCCAGCAGGCCGGCGGCAAAGGAGCCGTCGTAGGCGCACAGGCTGGTGGACGTGGCCCGGCAGGCCGTGGCGATGCCCCAGTAGCCCGAGGGGGCGTTGTGCACCGAGTTGTGGAAACGCGTGGGCGAGACCGCCCGGTCGGCCGAGGCCAGGGTTTCCAGGATGGCGTGGCAGTTGTCGCAGTCGCCGCCGGTCGAGGTGAAGACCGAGCGCAGGCGGGCCGGGTCGGCCCCGGCCTGGCGGATGGCGTCGAAACCCGCGGCGAAGGCCAGTTTGATCGACACGCCGGCACGCCGGCGCTCGGCCGGCGGCAGGGCCTCTGCGGGCGGCAGGCTGATGGGCGTCATGCCGAAGGGCATGCGCCCGGCCAGCACCTCGGCGGCCTGCTGCCAGCCGGACAGGCCGGGGCCGTAGACCCCGACGCCCTGCACGTGCACTTGCAGCTGACTCATTTGAATACCTTCGTCCTGGCGGACTGCGGTGCGAGCGTCTGCTGGCGGCCGTGCGACGCTCATGCCTCGACCCTCGACAGCACCATGCTGCAGTTGCTGCCGCCAAAACCGAAGGAGTTGCTCAGGACATGGCGCAGGGGCTGTTCCAGATTGCTCAGCAGGTAGCGGGACTGCAGCTTCGGGTCCAGCGTCTCGGTGCCGCAACCGCCCGGGGCCAGGCCGTGTTGCAGGGCCAGCGCGCAGATGACCGCTTCGATGCCACCGGCCGCGCCGAGCGTGTGGCCGGTGTGGCCCTTGGTGGAGCTGCTGGGGGTGGCCGTGCCGAACATGGCACTCACGGCCTTGTCTTCGGCCGCGTCGTTGCTGGGCGTGGCCGTGCCGTGCAGGTTGATGTAGTCGATCTGCGAAGGCTGCAGGCCGGCCATGGCCAGCGCCTGCTGCATGGCCGCGCGTGCGCCCAGGCCTTCGGGGTGGGGAGAAGACATGTGGTGCGCATCGCTGGATTCACCGATACCGCTCATGACGATGGCACCGGGCGCTGCCCGCTCGGTCCGCTCGACCAGGGCAAAGGCGGCGGCCTCGCCGATGGAGATGCCGTCGCGCCCGGCGTCAAAGGGGCGGCAGGGCCGGGCCGAGACCAGTTGCAGGGAGTTGAAGCCGTAGAGGGTGGTCAGGCAGAGCGAGTCGACCCCGCCGACGATGGCCGCATCGATCAGGCCGCAGTCCATCAGACGCTGCGCGTTGCCGAAGACCTTGGCGCTCGACGAGCAGGCGGTCGAGACGACAAAGGCCGGTCCCGTGAGGCCGAAATAGGAGCGCACGAAATCGGCCACCGAGTAGCTGTTGTGCGTGTGCTGGTAGTCCAGCGGCACGGTGAAGGCGCCGGTGGCCGCATCGCGCTGGCGATAGGCCAGCTCGGAACTCAGGATGCCCGAGGTGCTGGTGCCCAGGAACACGCCGATGCGCTCCGCGCCGTGGCGCTGCATGGCCTCGCGCACGGCCAGGACGAAATCGTCCTGTTCCAGGCCCCACTGGGCCAGGCGGTTGTTGCGGCAGTCGAAAGCGGCCAGGTCCTCGCGCAGCCTGAAGTCGTCCAGGCCCTGCACCTCGCCCAGGCAGGTGTCGAGGTCCACCGTTTCCCAGCGCGTGGACCGCACGCCGCTGCGCTGCTGGCGCAGGGCCTCCAGCGTCGGTGCGAGTCCGGCGCCCAGGGCGCTGGTCATGGTGTAGGCGGAGAGGTGGAGCGGCGACGGCATGGGGGACAGGGGAGGGGCGGGAGAGCCGGGATCAGGCAGGCGATTTTACCGGGCGGGCCTGTTCCGTGCCGGGCTGCGGGCGGGCCAGCACCGCTGAAAACACCAGGGCCAGCACCGTGCCCAGGCCCACGGTCGTGCCCAGGATGGCCAGCACCGGGACGCTGGACAGGGCCAGCATGCCGAAGCTGGTCACGATGGTGAGGTTGGCCGTCACCAGGGAGAGGGTGGTCTGGCGTTGTTCCTGCGCGCTGTGGCCGGTGTTCGCGCTGTCGAAGAACAGGGCGTAGTTCGAACCGATCGCCACCACCAGCAGCAGGCCGACCAGGTGCAGGATGGTCAGCGAGGTGCCGCCCAGCAGCAGGGTGCCGGTCACGCAGACCACGGCGCAGACCAGCGGCAGGGCCACGCGCAGCGCGCGCTTGACGGAGCGCAGCGTCAGCAGCAGCAGGGCCAGGATGGCCAGGCAGCCCAGGCCGGAAAACACCAGGGCTTCCTGCAAATAGCTGTCGAACAGGGCGTTGGTCTCGGCCAGCAGGTCGATCACGGTGATGTTGGCCACGCCGCCGGCTTTCAAGGCCGCATCGACGCGCTCGATGGCGATGTCCTGCTCCACCGCATCAACGCTACGTGCACGCAGCGGCATCAGCAGCAGGACGTCGCGCCCGCGCGGGATCAGCAGCGAGTCGTACAGCAGGGCCGAGGCGGTGCCGTCCAGATCGTTGCGCGTGAGCAGGGGCCGGGTTCGGCTGTTTTCCACATCGGCCAGGAAACCTTGCAGGCGCTCGGGCCGCAGGGGGAGGTCCTTCAGTGCAGCCTCCAGGCGCTGGCGCAAGGGCGCGGGTTCCGGCAGCGCGGCCTGGCGGGCCTGCTGGCTGGACAGGCTGGGCAGCACCTGGGCCGGTGAGCTGTAGCCGGCGAGCACGCCGTCCCGGCTCAGGGCCTGCAGCACGCTGCCGGCGCGCTCGGCCTGCTGCAGGGCCTGTTCGGGGTTCGCCGCTGTCAGTACGGCCAGGTAACGCAGGTCCGAGGCGCCCAGGTCGCGACGCAGTTCCTCGTGCAGCTGCTGGTCGGCCTGGGTCACCGGATTGAGCGCGGAGATGCTGCGGTTCCAGATGCGGTCCGTATGCAGGCCCACCACCAGCAGCATGCCCAGCATCAGCGCCAGCAGCAGCCAGCGCAGCCGCGGTGCCTGCCGCAGCAGGCCCAGCAGCAGGTCGCCGGTGCGCGGCAGGTCCGGCGCTGGCAGGTGTTGTGGCATGAGCCGGGGCAGCACAAAGCGCGTGACCAGCACGGCAGCCACCAGGCCCACGGTGGAATACAGCCCGAGTTGCGCCAGGCCCGGGAAACCCGAGCCCAGCAGCGCCAGGAAACCCGCGATCGAGGTCAGCAGGCCCAGCCAGAGCGTGCGCCAGAACAGGCGTGCCTGCTGGGGTGTGGCCGGTCGTTGCACAAAAAGATAGATGGCGTAGTCGACCGCCTCGCCGATCATCGTGGTGCCAAAACCCAGCGTGATGCCGTGCACCTGCCCGAAACCCAGGCTCACCGCCGTGATGCCCGCCAATGTGCCGGTCAGCATGGGCAGCAGGCTCAGGCCCAGCAGCAGGATGGAGCGGTAGACCAGCAGCAGCAGGCCGACGACCAGCACCAGGCTGGCGAAGGCGAGGCGGTGCACTTCGCTTTCTATCAGGGCGCGGGAGGACACCGAGAACACGCTGGTGCCCGTCATCAGCAGCCGGGTGTCGGCCTGGCGATCCGGGATGGCGGCAAAGGCGCTGCGCACCGTCTCGAGTGTGCGGGCCTGTGCATCGATGTCCGAGCCTTCGGCCCGGGTCTGCAGCAGCAGCAGGGCGCGCGCGCCGTCGCGGGTGGACCAGACGCCTTCGGTGCTGGGCGGCTGTTCGCTGCCCTCGAACTGGGCCAGCAGTTCCCGGGTCTCGCCGGTCGGGTCGCGCGGCAGCAGCTGCTTGAGCAGCATGCCGGCGCTGCCCGAGAGGTCGTCCACCGTGGCGCCGATGGCGCGCCGCAGGCCGTCTTCCGTGTAGCGTGTCGCGTCCACGGCGGGGCTGAGCAGGTAGCGGTTGTCGAAAACGTAGGCGCGGTCCAGCGCCAGGTCGGTGGCGCTGCCGTTCTGCACGCCGATGAAATCCGGCTGCTGGCGCAGGGCCGCGGAAAGCGCCTTCGACAGCCGGGCCCGCTCGGTGGCGTCGCCACCTTCGATGCCGACCACGATCAGGCGCGCAATGATGCCGTCCTTGAACTGGTCCATCAGCATCTGCTGGCGTTCGCTGGGCGCGCGCGGCATGAAGGCCGAGAGATCGGCCACGAAGGTCGTGCGGGCGATCACGATCGCGCAGGCCAGCAGGGTGACCAGCCAGAGCAGGGTGGGCAGGTGACGGCGCCAGAAGCTCATGGCCGGGTCACCGGGGTGATCTGCATTTCGGAGCGGTCGCCATCAGCGTGGTCATAGGCCACCTGCGTCACCTCGCCCTGGCTGCCCCCGATGCGGATGCGGCTGATGATGCGGCCCATGCCGGCATCGCGCGGCACCAGCATGAGCTGCCAGCGGGCCGGGGTGCCGATCAGGTGCACCTTGTAGACTTTCTCGAGGGCCTGGCGGTCGCCCACCAGGGTGCCGCGTATGCCTTCGACGAAGGCCGCCACCTCGGGGTAGGACTGCAGGCTCACGGTCTTCTGACGGCCGTCCTGCTCCAGGGTGAGGCGGTTGCCGTCCAGCAGCATGGCCTGCTTTTTCGGCTTGAGCGTGCGCATCTCCATGCGGTCCGGCGCGGTGAAGGACAGTTCACCCGAGGACTCCACCGGCCTGTCCAGCATGGCGATGTACTTGCGCTCGACAAAACGGGCCTGGCCGTTTTTCGTCTGGGCCAGCAGCTGCATCAGCTCGCCCAACTGCCATTCCGCAGCCTGGCTGACGGAGGTGCCGGCCAGCAGCACAGTGCCCAGCAGCACCAGCAGGCCACGACGCAGGCGGATTTCAGCGGGGCGCACGGCTGGGCTCTTTCCAGAAGTCATAAAAATTGAACCAGTTATACGGTGCCTGGCGGCAATGCAACTCGATCAGCTGGGCATAACGCCCGATGGCGGTGCGCAGCGTTGCCTCCCGGTCGGCCGGGGATGTCTGGCTGAAATCGGCGAGGCGCTCGAAGTGGATGTCGTAACGGTTGCCACCGCGGTACAGGCCCGTCATGAAATACACCGGACGGCGCACGATGGCAGCCAGCCGGAACGGTCCCAGCGGAAAAGGGGCCGGTTCGCCGAACAGGGGCACCTGCAGATGCGTGTCCGGCCCTACGGCGCGGTCGGCCAGCAGGGCCACCCAGGCGCCGGCCTGGACCCGCTCGTTGAGCGTGAAGATGGCGTCGAGCCGGCCCAGGGGAATGATGTCCAGCACGACCTGGGCGTTGACCCGGGCCAGCATGCTGTTGAGCAGGCGGGCGTTCTGCGGGTACATCGCGGCGCAGACCTTGTGCCTGGCGTTCTTGCGGGCCAGCGCGCGCAACACCTCGAAGCTGCCCAGGTGCGCACCGAAGATCAGCAGGCCGCCCGAGGCGTCCTCGGGCGCCGGCAACAGTTCTTCACCAAAAACGCGGATGTCGAACAGTTCATGCCGGTCGTTGAGCAGGTAGACGCGGTCATGGATGGTGCTGGCAAAGGCCAGGATGTGGCGGTACATGTCGCGCCAGCCGGCGGGACGGCCCAGCACACGCAACAGGTAGCCACGCGAGGCCGCGCGCGCGGCAGGCACGGCCAGCAGGAAATAGAGCGCGATGCCGTAGACGATGGGCCGGGTCAGGCGGCGCCCCAGCGTCAGCGACAGCCAGGTCATGAAGCGCAGCATGGCGAGGCTGCCGCGCTCCTTGCGCTGCAGCCAGGCCGGCGTATCGGTCTCGGCGGTGCTGCGGGGGGACGGGGATGTCATACCGGGCTGGCCGTGCTCAGCGTGAAGCGGCCGCTGGCGATGCGCCGTTCACCGCAGCGGATCTCGAAGCGCACCGCAGAGGCGCCGGGCTCGTAGTCCAGCGCCAGGGCATCGCCGGGCAGGGCGGGGCTGAGGAACTTGGCCATGGCGATGCCGGTGACGACGATGCCGCAAGCCTGCTCGACGGCGCGCTGCGCCCGGTCGAGCAGGACCACCCCCGGCAGGATGGGGTGGCCGGGGAAGTGGCCGGCGTAGGCGGGGTGATCGGTGGCCACCGGCAGGGGCAGGGTGGCCATTCAGTGTCTTTCCGCACCGCCCGCGGGCGGCGCCAGCCGGGCCACCAGCAGGATGTTGGCGAAGGGTGTGCCCTGGTGCATGGGGATGGTCTCCACGCTGAAACCGAGTTGGCCTAGCAGGGCTTGCCAGTCGCCCAGCGGGCGACAGTACAGGCGTGTGAGCCGGTGGCCGCGCACGAAGGTGACCACGGCGTCGACCCAGTTGCTGATCCGGAAGGGCAGGCCGGCCGAGGCATCGCCCACCCGCAGCAGCAGGGTGCCGCCGGGCGCCAGGGCGGCTTGCACACGGCGCAGCACGTCCTCCTGGGCCTGGTAGTCGACGTAGTGCAGCACGTCGAGGATCACCGCCACATCGGCCTGGCCGAAATCCGCCGTGCACATATTGCCCAGCGTGAAGCGGGCGCGTTCGCCCAGGTGCGCCAGCGCCGTCCGGGCACGCTCCACGTCGCGCGGCATCAGTTCGATGCCGTGCACCTGCACGCCGTGGGGCGCCGCGGCCCAGCCGGTGGGCCAGGCGCCTTCGGCCGGCGACTGGCCCGTGAGGCTGCCCAGCAGCGACGCCAGAAGGCCCTGGCCGCAGCCGATGTCGAGCAGGCGTGCGTTCGCCGGAATCAGGCCGCGCTGCAACAGTCCGGCAAAGGCCGGGTCGCCGCTGAGTTTGCCGCGGGCGAAACGCCAGGCGAACTGCCCCAGGGGGCGGTAGGGCGCCGTGGCTTGGTCGAGCAGCTCAGGTGGCAGGAGAACGGAAGGCATCAAACGGCAGGGTTCAGGCAGCAGGGTGGCGCATTTTAAGGGGCGGCTCAGCGCGAGGCCGCGTCCAGCCGCACCGGTTGCAGCCCGCGCGCGCGGATGGCGGCCAGCAGGGGCGGCAGCACCTCCAGCAGCACGGGGCGTCCGGCGGGGCTGAGGGCGGCGTGGTGGTCGTGCAGCAGCAGGATGTCGCCGGCACCGAGCTGGCGGGTGAGGCGGCGCAGCACCAGGCCCGTATCACCGGTGCGGGTGTCGAAGCCGCGCCGTGTCCAGCTGGCCAGTTGCAGGCCCAGTTCGTGCAGCACCGGGTCGAGGAAGATGTTGCGCAGGCCGGCCGGGGCGCGGAAAAAACGCGGGCGTACGCCGGTGATGTCTTCCAGCGTGGTTTGCGCGCTGCTGATTTCACGGCGCAGCTGGGCCGGCCCCATGAGGGAAAAGTGGTGCCGGTGATGCTGGCTGTGGTTGCCCAGGGCATGGCCGCGCCGCACGATCTCGCGCGCCAGGGCCGGGTGCCGCTGCACGTGGTCGCCGATGCAGAAGAAGGTGGCCTGGACCTGCAGTTCGTCCAGCAGGTCCAGCACGGCCGGTGTGACCTGGGGGTCGGGGCCGTCGTCGATGGTGATCGCGACTTCCGGGCGCTGGCGCGACAGGTGGGTCAGGTTGGCGCCCAGCCAGCTGCTGCGCGGCCACAGGCCGGTGGCGGCAATCAAGGCATGGTTGACGGCCAGGGCGCCCAGGCTCCAGGGCCAGGCCGGCGTGAGCAGGCCCACCCCGGCCAGGGCATGCAGGCCCAGCGTGGCCTGGACGAAGGGAGGGCGTTGCCAGCGGGCGGGGGGGGCGGATTCGGTGGCGTGGGCCCGGGCGGCGCTGCGGGCCTGGGCCACCTGCGTGGCCAGGCCGGCCAGCACCTGCTGCGGCAGCTTGCCGGTGGCGTTGCGTGGCATGGCCGGCAGGAAATGGATGGGGCGCGGCAGGAAGGCCGGGTCGATGCGCTCGCGCATGGCGTGCTGCAGTGCGGCTTCGTCCAGTGTGGGCGCCACGACGAAGGCCACCGGGCGCTGGATGCGGCCCTGCGCGTCCTGGGTCGCGTCCTGCGGCCAGTAGAGGGCGGCATCCACCACCCCCGGGATGCTGTTGAGTTGATGGTTCAGGTAGGCCAGCGAGGTGCGCTTGCCGGCGATGTTGACCATGTCGGCGTGGCGGCCCAGCAGGGCGAAGCGGGTGGGGGATTGCAGTTCCAGCACGTCGCCCAGCGGCACCACGCCTTCCACATGGCCGCCATGCGCGCTGAAACGCGGCTCGCCATCCACCACCGGCTCGGCCTGTACTTCGATGCCGTCGAGGGTCTGCCAGATATCACCGGCGGCGCAACGGCGCGCGGCGATCTGGCCGGTTTCGGTGCTGCCGTAGATCTCCAGCAGTGGTGCACCCAGTGTTTCTTCCGCCTGGCGTGCCAATTGCGGCGCCAGCGGCGCGGTGGCGCACAGCAGCAGGCCCAGCGGCGGCACTTCGAGCTTCGCTTCGACCAGGGTGCGCAGATGGAAGGGTGTGCTGACCAGCACCCGCGGGCCAGGCGTGTCCTGCAGCGCGGCGGCGATGTCGGCCGGGTAGAAAGGATGGCTGGCGTCGATCAGACTCGCGTTGAGCAGGGGCAGCAGCACCGTGGATTCGAAGCCGTACATGTGCTGGGGCGGCACGGTGCCGGTGACCGTGAAGGGCTGGTCCGTGCCCAGCCATTCGCGCACCCGGCGCCCGGCGCCCTGTGCGTTCTGCACCAGCGGGCCCCAGTGTTTGGCGTGCGCCACGGGCTCGCCGGTGGAGCCCGAGGTGAAAACGTAGGCAGCGATCTGCTCCCCGGCTATGTCGGGCACCTCGAAGGGCGCATCGGCGGCGGGGATGGGGCCGCGCTCGTAGACGATCTGCGGCAGGCCGCCGCTGTCGCCCGGGTTGTCCACCACGGCGTGGAGGCCGGGGTAACGCTGGCCCAGGCGCTGCAGCATCTCGGGGGTGCGGGTGGAGGGCAGCAGCAGCGGCACGCCGCGCAGCAGGGCGGCGCCCAGGATCACGGCGAAGTGGTGGCGTCGGCTGCACAGGTTGATCACCGGTGCGCCGGGGGGCAGCAGAGCCGCCATGTGGCGCACGGCCGCCAGGTAGTCCAGCGCCGTGATGCCACGGCCCTTGGACCAGGCCATCAGGGCCTGGGGCGAGGGGTGCGAGATCAGGGCGGGCATGGGAGGGGTCAGGGTTTGGATGCGGGGCGGGCGTCGGCTGCGCTGCGCTCCTCGCGGTAGAGGGTAAAGCTGCGCGAGAGCGGCACGTGCGGGATGCCGCGCAGGCACCAGCGGCGTGCCGCGTACTCTGCCACGAACATCAGACCCAGCAGGGGCAGCGAGAGCACGTTGACGAAGAAGGAGAAGGTCTCGACCGGGGTCCAGGCAAAGAGCAGGATGGGGACCAGGACCATGGCTACGAAGAACAGGGTCCAGGCCCAGGTGGCCTGGCGCGCGTAGCGTGCGATACGTGGGCTGTAGTCGGCGCCGTGGATGCGGCGCGCAAAACGTGCGATCAGGGGCTCATGTCCCGTGCGCAGGGTGAGGCCGAAGAACAGGGCCAGCAGCAGCTGCATGCCCACGTTCTGCAACAGGCTGAACCAGGCCAGGGCCTCATGCGACCAGGTCGAGGCGGTGAGTAGCCAGTGCATGCCCAGCGGGTATCCCAGCACCACCAGTGCTGCCAGTGCCAGCTTGAGCCACAGCCCGATCTTCATGGCGAGGGCGTGCCGCCGGTCTTCAGACGCGGTGGGTGGCGATGTGCGCGGCCAGGCTGCGCAGGGAGCTGAAGATGTTGGCGTTGTCGGGGTCGTCCGAACGCATCTGGAAGCCGTATTGCTTGGAGACGGCCAGGGCGATCTCCAGCACGTCGATCGAGTCCAGGCCCAGGCCGTCGCCATAAAGAGGGTCCAGGGGCGCGATCTGTTCGGGGCTGACGTCCAGGTTCAGGGCGGTGACGATGAAGCCGGCGATCTCGCGTTCGAATTCGGTCTGGGTGTCGGTGGTGCTCATGAGAGGGCGTGTGACAGGCGGGGGAGTGGGCAGCGCCACGAGAGGTGCTTGCGGGACAGCCCGTCATTCTACCGGTCTGCCTGAGATAATCAGCGCATGTCCATCCCCCAGTCTGCCGCCCCCGGGCCCTGGCGCCTGTCGGTCGCGCCCATGATCGACTGGACCGACCGCCACTGCCGTTATTTCCACCGCCTCCTGAGCCGCCACGCGCGGCTCTACACCGAGATGATCACCACCGGTGCCCTGCTGCATGGCGACGTGGCGCGCCACCTGCGCTTCAACGCCGAGGAACACCCCGTGGCTCTGCAACTGGGCGGCAGCGAACCGGCCGAGCTGGCCCGCTGCGCGAAGCTGGGCGAACAGTGGGGTTACGACGAGATCAACCTGAACTGCGGCTGCCCCAGCGAGCGGGTGCAGCGCGGCGCCTTCGGTGCCTGCCTGATGGCCGAGCCCAGGCTGGTGGCCGAGGGGGTCAAGGCCATGGTGGACGCGGTGTCCGTGCCTGTGACGGTGAAACACCGCATCGGCATCGACCGGACCGAGAGCTACGACTTCGTGCGCGATTTCGTCGGGACTGTGGCCGAGGCCGGCTGCGCCACCTTCATCGTGCATGCGCGCAATGCATGGCTGCAGGGCCTGTCCCCGAAGGAAAACCGCGAGATCCCGCCGCTGCGCTACGAGCTGGTGCACCGGCTCAAACACGACTTTCCGCAGCTGAATATCGTCATCAACGGTGGCCTCACCGCCGACGAGCAGGTGTCGCGGGAATTGCGCCTGCTCGACGGTGTGATGATCGGGCGCGAGGCCTACCACAACCCCTGGTGGCTGGCCTCCTGGGATGAAAAGTATCACGGTGCGGCACCCGCGACGCAAACGCGCGAGACGGTGGAGCAGCAGATGGTGGACTACATGCTGCGCGCCGCAGCCGAGGACGGTTGCCCCTGGTACGCGATTGCGCGCCACATGCTGGGCCTGCGCCACGGCCTGCCGGGCGCGCGGCGCTGGCGCCAGGTCTGGAGCGACCACAAGCTCAAGCCGCGCGATCCGCGCGAGGTGATGGCGCTGGCGCACCAGGGTGCCTCTGCATAAGGCGCGTCGCGCGCGCTTGCCTGCCGTGCGGCAGCGGGGTCAGTGCAGGCCGTTCTTGCGGCTGGCCAGGTAGCGTTCGAGCTCCGCGGCCGGCATGGGGCGGGCGAAATGGTAACCCTGGGCTTCGTCGCAGCCGAAGCTTTGCAGCTGTCGCAGCAGGTCCGGTGATTCCACGCCCTCGGCGATGGTGAGCAGGTCCAGGCTGCGCGCCATCTGGATGATGGCGCGCACGATGGCTGCATCGTCCGGGTCGCTGGCCAGGTCGCGGATGAAACTCTGGTCGATCTTGAGCTTGTCGATGTCGAAGCGCTTCAGATAGGACAGGCTGGAGTAGCCGGTGCCGAAGTCGTCGATGGCCAGCTTCACGCCCAGCTGCTTGAGGCGACGGACCGTGGCCATGACCTGCTCGACGTCCTGGATCAGGGTGGATTCGGTCAGTTCGAGCTCCAGCCATGACGGGTCCAGGCCCGTGCCGGCCAGCGCCTGCACCACGGTATCCTCGATGCTGCCGCGCTGGAACTGCACGGCCGAGAGGTTGACCGCCATTATCATGGCGGGCAAGCCGGCGCGCTGCCAGGCCCGGGCCTGGCGGCAGGCTTCCTGGATCACCCAGGCGCCGATGGGAACGATCAGGCCGCTGTCCTCGGCCACCGGCACGAAGCGGCCCGGCGCGACCAGGCCGAACTCCGGGTGTTCCCAGCGCAGCAGGGCTTCGACGCCGATGACCCGGCCGCTGCCCAGTTCGATCTGCGGCTGGTAGTGCAGCACGAACTCGCCGCGTTCCAGCGCGCGGCGCAGGCCGCTGCGCATCAGCAGGTGTTCCACCGCCTCCTCGTCCATGGCTTCGTCGAAGAAGCGATAGGTGTTGCGGCCCGCTTCCTTGGCGCGGTACATGGCCATGTCGGCCTTCTTGCGCAGGATGTCGAAGTCGCTGCCGTCCTGCGGGTACAGCGCCACCCCGATCGAGGCCGAGGTGGAGAGCTCGTTGCCATCTGAAAAGAAGGGTTCCTGCAGGGTTTCCATGATCTTGGCCAGCACCGGCAGGCAGCTCTCGGTGCCGTGCTGCTCGCGCAGGATGAGCACGAACTCGTCGCCCCCCTGGCGGCTGATGGTGTCGCTGTCGCGCACGCAATGCTTGAGCCGTGCCGCGACTTCCTTGAGCAGGGCGTCCCCGGTGGCGTGGCCCAGCGAGTCGTTGATCTTCTTGAAGTTGTCCAGGTCCAGGAAGACCAGGGCCAGGCCGCTGCGGCTGCGCTCGGCCTGGGTGATGGCCTGCTGCAGCCGGTCTTCGAGCAGCAGTCGATTGGGCAGGCCGGTCAGCGGATCGTGGTAGGCCAGGAACTCGACTTTCTGCTCGGCCTGCTTGCGCTGCGTGATGTCCGAACCGGTGCCGCGGTAGCCTTTGAAGACGCCGTCCTCGAACACCGGCTTGCCGTTGATCACGCACCAGCGCAGTTCGCCTGCGCGGTTCCGCAACTGGTAGACAAAATCCTTGAAGGGCAGGCGCGCGTCGAGTACGCGGCGGTGCTCGGCCCACTGTTCCGGTGTCACCCCCACGATGGGCAGGTCCCAGCGGTGTTTGCCCAATCCGCTGCCTTCCTTGCTGGGAGGGGCGGTAAGGTGACCCCCGGATATCTCCGTGAAGCACAGCTTGGCATCCATTTCCCAGAACCAGTCGGAGGACATTTCCGACAGGTCGCGAAAGCGCGCTTCCTCGGCGCGCAGGTGCTGCTCGGCGGCGGCGCGTTCAAGGATTTCATGCTGGAGTTGCGCGTTCATCCGGGCCAGTTCCTGGGTGCGCTCCTCGACCCGGCGTTCGAGTTCATCGCGCGCCTCGGCCAGGGCTTGCTGCGCAGACTTTTGCGCGCTGATGTCCTCGCTGATCCAGATCGCGCCCTGGCTGCCGTCCTGGTTGGGCTGGGCCTTGGCCAGGTGCCGGCTCCAGATCATGACGCCATCGCTGCGGCGGGCATGGCGCCAGGCGATGTCGACCAGTTCGCCGCGCGCGAGCATGGGGCCCACGGCGGCGCCAAAGGCCCGGTAGTCCTCGTCGTCGGCAAAAAAGGCCCGTGCGTACTCGCCGATCAGGCTGCCCGGGGCCCAGCCGTAGATGGCTTCCATGCGCGGGTTGCAGTGCACGATCTGGCCGTTGCGCGTGAAGAGGATGCCCACCGAGGCGTTTTCCAGGATGGCCTGCTGGCGTTGCAGCAGTTCGTCCAGGCTGGCCTGCTCGCGCTTGCGTTCGCTGATGTCCTCGATGATCCAGATCGTGCCCTCGGCCGTGTTGGCCGGGTTGATGGCCTTGGCCCGCATGTGGCAGTAGACCTGGCTGCCATCCTTGCGGCGCATGGGCTGTTCCACGTCCAGCAGTTCGCCGCGTGCCAGCAGCGGGCCGGCCTGGCGGCCCATGGCTTCATAGGCTTCCTGGCTGGGATAAAAGACGAAACCCGGCTGGCCCACCAGTTCACCGTGCGGCCAGCCGTAGATCTCGGAGGAACGCGGGTTGCAGTGCAGGACCTTGCGGTCACGCGTGAACAGGATGCCGACCGAGGCGTTTTCCAGAATGGCCTGGTACTCCAGCAAGGTCTGCTGGATGCCGGGTTCGAAGGTGTCGCCGGGCGTTGGGGCCATGAACTCAGGATAGGGCAATTCAGGCCGGGCGGCCAGTGCAAAAGTCTCAGGTTGCCGCTTCCAGTCCGTTGCGGAAGTGTTCCAGCATCCTTTGCGTGGCGGCCGCGGCATCGCGTGCCTGCAGCGCGGTCATGACGGCGCGGTGTTCGGCCAGCGATTCCTCGATGCGACCGGACTTGAGCAGGGAGTGGTGCCGGTTGAGCTTCATGACCTTGCGCAGGTCGGCCACCATCTGGTTGCGCCAGCGGTTGTCGGCGATCTCCAGCAGGCGCATGTGGAAGCGTTCGTTGATCTCGAAGAAACGATCCCGGTCCTGGGTGCTGGCTTCCAGTGCCTCGTGCAGGCTGTGCAGTTCGCGCAACTGCTCGTCTGTGGCGTGCTGGGCCACCACGCCGGTCGCGTCGGATTCCAGCAGGCCCAGCAGGTGGTAGATGTCCACCAGGTCCTTTTCATTGACCTCGGTGACGTAGGCGCCGCGGCGCACCTTCATGGTCACCAGGCCTTCGGCGGCCAGGACCTTGAGCGCCTCGCGCAGGGGGGTGCGGCTGATGCCGTAGTCTTCGGCAATCTTCAGTTCGTCGATCCAGCTGCCGGGCTCCAGCTCTCGGCTGAAAATGCGCTGGCGCAACAACTCGGCCACTTCTTCGTAAAGTGCGCGGGGGGAGAGGGAAACGGCGGACATGGACGGGATTGTAGGTGCAAAGAATATTTTGCATCAATAATTATGAATGATGTAAACTCCGCGCAACAAATTAAAGGGCCTCCTGGGGCCGCCGCTTTGCCATGAGCCAGAAAAAAACTGAATTCCAGAATGCCAGCCTCGAGGCCTGGCACAAAGCCGCCGCCAAGTCCGCTCCCGGCGGCGATGTCGATGCCCTGAACTGGCTCACGCCCGACGGCATCACGGTCAAGCCGCTGTACACCGCAGCCGACACGCAAAACCTGCCGCACGCCGACACGCTGCCGGGTTTCGAGCCCTATCTGCGCGGCCCCCAGGCCACCATGTACGCCGTGCGGCCCTGGACCATCCGACAGTACGCCGGTTTTTCCACGGCCGAAGAATCCAACGCTTTCTACCGCAAGGCCCTGGCAGCCGGCGGGCAGGGCGTGAGCGTAGCCTTTGACCTGGCCACGCACCGCGGCTACGACAGCGACCATCCGCGTGTCACGGGCGACGTGGGCAAGGCCGGTGTGGCCATCGACTCGGTGGAAGACATGAAGATCCTGTTCAGCGAGATTCCGCTGGACAAGGTCAGCGTCTCCATGACCATGAACGGGGCCGTGCTGCCGGTGCTGGCGGGTTATGTGGTGGCGGCGGAAGAGCAGGGCGTGAAGCAGGACCAATTGAGCGGAACCATACAGAACGACATCCTCAAGGAGTTCATGGTCCGCAACACCTACATCTACCCGCCCGAGCCGAGCATGCGCATCATCGGCGACATCATCGAGTACACGGCCAAGCACATGCCGAAGTTCAACTCGATCTCGATCTCGGGTTACCACATGCAGGAAGCCGGCGCCAACCAGGCGCTGGAACTGGCCTTCACCCTGGCCGATGGCAAGGAGTATGTGAAGACGGCGATCGCCAAGGGCATGGACGTGGACGACTTCGCCGGTCGCCTGTCCTTCTTCTGGGCGGTCGGCATGAACTTCTACCTGGAGATTGCCAAGATGCGCGCCGCGCGCCTGCTCTGGTGCCGCATCATGAAGGGCTTCAACGCCAAGGCACCGAAGAGCCTGATGCTGCGCACGCACAGCCAGACCAGCGGCTGGAGCCTGACCGAGCAGGACCCCTACAACAATGTGGTGCGCACCACCATCGAGGCCATGGCTGCGGTCTTCGGCGGCACGCAGAGCCTGCATACCAACAGTTTTGATGAGGCCATCGCCCTGCCCACCGAGTTCAGTTCGCGCATCGCGCGCAACACCCAGCTCATCATCCAGGAAGAGACCCACATCACCAGCGTGATCGACCCCTGGGCCGGCAGCTACATGATGGAAAAGCTCACCCAGGACATGGCGGATGCCGCCTGGACCATCATCGAGGAAGTCGACGCCATGGGTGGCATGACCAAGGCCGTGGACAGCGGCTGGGCCAAGCTCAAGATCGAGGCCGCGGCCGCGGAGAAGCAGGCGCGCATCGACTCTGGCCGTGACGTGATCGTCGGCGTCAACAAGTACAAGCTCAAGCAGGAAGATCCGATCGACATCCTGGAGGTCGACAACGTCAAGGTGCGCGATGGTCAGATCGCCCGCCTGCAGGCCATCCGCGCCAAGCGCGACGGCAAGGCGGTGCAGGCCGCGCTCGATGCGCTGACCGTCGCCGCCGAGTCCGGCAGTGGTAACCTGCTCGACCTGAGCATCCGGGCCATCCGGCTACGCGCCACGGTGGGCGAAGTCAGTGATGCGCTGGAGAAGGTTTTCGGGCGCCATCGCGCCGATACACAAAAGGTGACCGGTGTGTACGCAGCTGCCTACGACTCGGCCGAGGGCTGGGAAACCCTGAAGAAGGAGATTGCCGCCTTCGGCGAGCAGCATGGCCGCCGCCCGCGCGTGATGATCTCCAAGCTGGGCCAGGACGGCCACGACCGCGGCGCCAAGGTGGTGGCCACGGCCTTTGCCGACCTGGGCTTCGACGTGGACATGGGCCCGCTGTTCCAGACTCCCGAAGAGTGCGCGCGCCAGGCCATCGAAAACGACGTCCACGCCGTGGGTGTTTCCACCCTGGCCGCCGGCCACAAGACCCTGGTGCCGGCCATCATCGCCGAGCTCAAGAAGCAGGGTGCGGACGACATCATCGTCTTCGTTGGCGGCGTGATCCCACGCCAGGACTATGACTTCCTCTACGAGGCGGGCGTCAAGGGCATCTACGGCCCAGGCACGCCGATCCCGGCCAGCGCCAAGGATGTGCTGGAGCAGATCAAAAAAGCCTCGAAGGCTTGAGCGACTTAAGGTAAAGCATGAGGACGCAAGTCATTCTGGTTGATTTCGAGAATGTGCAGCCTGACCTGTTGCCGGCTCTTGCTCTTGAGGATATTCATATCCGTGTGTTTATCGGACCCCATCAAGTTCGACTTGCGACAAGTACCGTCATCCCGATGCAGGAGTTGGGTGATCGTGCTAAGTATGTGAAGGTCCATAAGCAAGGCCCGGACGCTTTGGATATGCATCTTGCGTTCTATCTTGGTGAGTTGTCGCAGCAGTTTCCTGGGGCGTTCTTCCATATCGTGGCTAAGGATCGTGACTATGACTCGCTGCTGGAGCATTTGAAATCTCGCGATATCTTTTGCTCTAAATCTCCTTCGTTGGAGTCGATCCCCCTTTTCAAGCGTGCACTGGCGAAGACTCCGAGCGAGCAAATCTCAGCGGCAATAGAGTGGTTGAGGGAGCGGGCCGGCAATCGTCCTGCTAGTCAAAAGACGCTGGCAAATAGCTTGAAGAAAGTTGCTTTTGCAGATCGTCTTGACGAAGAAACGATCAAAGTAGTTATCGAGGGCTTGGTTAAGCAGGGCCATATCAAGCTTGCAGGACAAAAGGTCGAATATTTGGAATCCCTGAATGCTGCTTGACGCTATCCTGCAGGGAACACCGGCCCAGCAGCGCCGTGCCATGGCCAAGGCCATCACGCTGCTGGAATCCACACGGGCCGATCACCGCGCCCAGGGCGACGAGCTGCTGACGGCCCTGCTGCCGCACACCGGCGGGGCCTTTCGTCTGGGCATCAGCGGCGTGCCCGGCGTGGGCAAGTCCACCTTCATCGAGGCGTTGGGGCTGTACCTCATCGGCCATGGGCACCGTGTCGCGGTGTTGGCCGTCGATCCTTCGTCCAGCGTGTCCGGTGGCTCCATCCTCGGCGACAAGACCCGCATGGAGAAACTCTCCGTACACGAAAAGGCCTACATCCGCCCCAGTCCCTCCAGCGGCACCCTGGGTGGCGTGGCCGAGAAGACGCGCGAGGCCATGCTGGTCTGCGAGGCTGCCGGGTACGACATCGTCATCATCGAGACCGTGGGCGTGGGCCAGAGCGAGACGGCGGTGGCCAGCATGACCGACATGTTCTGCCTGATGCAATTGCCCAATGCCGGGGACGACCTGCAGGCCATCAAGAAGGGGGTAATGGAGCTGGCCGACCTGGTGGTGATCAACAAGGCCGACATCGACGCGGCAGCCGCTACCCGCGCGCAGGCGCAGATCACTTCCTCCCTGCGGCTGCTCGGCCTGCATGGCAACCCCGAGCATGCACACCATGACGAAAAGATCTGGCACCCGAAGGTGGTCCAGCTCAGTGCCCTGCTGGGCCAGGGCGTGGACAGCTTCTGGGCCGCGGTGACGCAGTTCCGCGCGCTGCAGACTGCCAGCGGCAAGCTGGCGGCGCGGCGCGAGGGCCAGGCCCAGGCCTGGATGTGGGAGCGCATCGAGTCGGGGCTCAGGCAAGCCTTCCGTGCGCACCCGCAGGTGCGCAAGCTGCTTCCCGCATTGGGGGCCGAAGTCACGGCCGGCCGCCTGGCCGCCTCCACCGCCGCGCGGCAGCTGCTGCAGGCCTACGAGCAAAAACCATAAGCGATCAAGTCAAAGAAGGACGAACCATGCACGACATCCTGGAACAACTGGAGCAAAAACGCGCTGCGGCCCGCCTGGGCGGCGGCGAGAAACGTATCGCCGCGCAGCATGCCAAGGGCAAGCTCACGGCGCGCGAACGCCTGGAGGTGCTGCTGGATGAAGGCACTTTTGAAGAGTGGGACATGTTCGTCGAACACCGTTGTGTGGACTTCGGCATGGAGGAGCAGAAGGTGCCGGGCGACGGCGTGGTCACGGGCTACGGCATGATCAACGGTCGCCTGGTTTTCGTCTACAGCCAGGACTTCACGGTCTTTGGTGGTTCGCTCTCCGAGCCTCACGCCGAGAAGATCTGCAAGATCCTGGACCAGGCCATGAAAGTGGGCGCGCCCGTGATCGGCCTCAACGATTCGGGCGGCGCGCGCATCCAGGAAGGTGTGGCGTCACTCGGCGGTTATGCCGAGGTGTTCCAGCGCAATGTGATGGCTTCGGGGGTGATTCCGCAGATCAGCATGATCATGGGCCCCAGCGCGGGCGGCGCCGTGTACAGCCCGGCCATCACCGACTTCATCTTCATGGTGAAGGACTCTTCTTATATGTTCGTCACCGGCCCCGATGTGGTGAAGACCGTGACCCACGAAGAAGTCACCGCTGAGGAGTTGGGCGGCGCCATCACCCACACCACCAAGAGCGGCGTGGCCGACCTGGCCTTCGAGAATGACGTGGAGGCGCTGCTCATGCTGCGCCGCCTCTACAACTACCTGCCGCTCAACAACCGCGAGAAGGCCCCGATACGCAAGAGCGGCGACCCGATCGACCGGATGGAGCTGAGTCTGGACACCCTGGTGCCGGACAACCCGAACAAGCCCTATGACATGAAGGAGCTGATCGTCAAGACGGTGGACGACGGCGACTTCTTCGAGATCCAGCCCGAGTACGCCAAGAACATCCTGATCGGCTTCGCCCGCATGGACGGTCAGACCGTGGGCATCGTGGCCAACCAGCCGCTGGTGCTGGCGGGCTGCCTGGACATCAAGAGCAGCATCAAGGCAGCGCGTTTCGTGCGTTTCTGCGATGCCTTCAGCATCCCCGTCGTCACCTTCGTCGACGTGCCCGGTTTCATGCCTGGGACTTCGCAGGAGTACGGTGGCATCATCAAGCACGGCGCCAAGTTGCTTTACGCCTATGCCGAGTGCACGGTGCCCAAGATCACCGTGATCACGCGCAAGGCCTACGGCGGCGCCTACGACGTGATGGCCTCCAAGCACCTGCGTGGTGACGTCAACTTCGCCTGGCCCAATGCCGAGATCGCCGTGATGGGCGCCAAGGGCGCGGTGGAGATCATCTTCCGCGAGGACAAGGGTGACCCCGCCAAGCTCGCGGCCAAGGAAGCCGAGTACAAGGCCCGTTTTGCCAATCCCTTCGTGGCTGGTGCGCGGGGTTACATCGACGACGTGATCCTGCCGCACGAGACGCGCAAGCGCATCTGCCGCTCGCTGGTCATGCTCAAGGACAAGAAGCTGGACAACCCCTGGCGCAAGCACGGGAACATCCCGCTCTGAACCGGTTTTGACGAGTCTGGCCATGCCCAAAGCCCACCACGCCGAGCAGGCGCGCACGCTGACCGACATCCCTAACATCGGGAAGTCGCTGGCTGCCGATCTGCGCGGCCTGGGCATCACGACACCCCTGCAGGTGCGCGAGATGGATCCGGTGGCGGCCTACGAGCAGCTGCGCGACCCCATGGGCAAGCGCCACGACCCCTGCGTGCTGGACACCTTTCTGGCCGCGCACGACTTCATGAACGGCGGGCCGAGCCAGCCGTGGTGGAATTTCACGAGCCGGCGCAAAGCCATGCTGGCAGAGAATAATTAGGAAGACAGGACGTCATCATGTTCAAAAAAATCTTGATTGCCAACCGCGGAGAGATCGCTTGCAGAGTGATCGCCACCGCCAAGAAAATGGGCATCGCCACTGTGGCGGTGTATTCCGAAGCCGACCGTGACGCGCGTCATGTGTTGCTGGCCGACGAGGCCGTGCTGCTGGGCCCGGCGCCCAGCCGCGAGTCCTATCTGGTGGCCGACAAGATCATCGCCGCGGCCAAGCAGACCGGCGCGCAGGCCATCCATCCCGGCTATGGCTTCCTGTCCGAGAACGAGGACTTCGCTAAGCGCGTGGAGGAGGAGGGCCTGGTCTTCATCGGCCCCAAGCACTATTCCATTGCCGCCATGGGCGACAAGATTGCGTCCAAGAAGCTGGCGGGTCAAGCCAAGGTCAATTGCATCCCGGGCTGGAACGAGGCCATCGAATCGGCCGAGCGCGCCGTGGAGATCGCCAGGGGCATCGGTTACCCGGTGATGATCAAGGCCTCGGCCGGCGGCGGCGGCAAGGGCTTGCGTGTGGCTTTCAATGACAAGGAAGCGCTGGAGGGTTTCACCTCCTGTAGCAACGAGGCGCGCAACAGCTTCGGCGACGACCGCATCTTCATCGAGAAGTTCGTGCAGGAACCGCGCCACATCGAGATCCAGGTGCTCGGCGACAGCCACGGCAACGTGATCTACCTGAACGAGCGCGAGTGCTCGATCCAGCGTCGCCACCAGAAGGTGATCGAGGAGGCGCCCAGCCCCTTCATCTCCGAAGCTACCCGCAAGGCCATGGGCGAGCAGGCCGTGGCCCTGGCCAAGGCGGTGAAGTACCAGAGCGCGGGCACGGTGGAGTTCGTGGTCGGGAAGAACCAGGACTTCTATTTCCTGGAGATGAACACCCGCCTGCAGGTGGAGCACCCGGTGACCGAATGCATCACCGGCCTGGACCTGGTGGAGCTCATGATCCGTGTGGCGGCCGGCGAGAAGCTGCCACTGGCGCAAGCGGATGTGAAGCGCAATGGCTGGGCTATCGAGTGCCGCATCAACGCCGAGGATCCCTTCCGCAACTTCCTGCCCTCCACCGGCCGCCTGGTGCGTTTCACGCCGCCGGCGCAGAGCATGTGGCAGTCCGACACCAAGCACCTGCAGGGCGTGCGTGTGGACACCGGCGTGCAGGACGGCGGTGAGATCCCCATGTATTACGACTCGATGATCGCCAAGCTCATCGTGCACGGCAAGGACCGCCTGGACGCCATCACCAAGATGCGCGAGGCACTCAACGGCTTTGTCATCCGCGGCATCAGCTCCAACATCCCTTTCCAGGCCGCGCTGCTGGCGCACCCGAAGTTTGTGGCGGGTGATTTCAACACCGGTTTCATCGCCGAGCATTACGGCAAGGGTTTTTCGTCCGAAGACGTGCCGCACGAAGATCCGAACTTCCTCGTGGCACTGGCGGCTTTTGTGCGCCGCAAATCGCGCGAGCGCACGACGACGATCTCCGGCCAGTTGCCGGGTTATTCCGTGGATGTTGGCAAGGACTACGTGGTCATCACCCTGGGGGCGGATGGCCAGCACGCGCACACCCCCGTGCACGTGGACGAGTTCGTGGGCGAGACCGGCAAGGCCAGGGTGCGTGTGGACGGCAAGAGCTACGAGATCTGCAGCACCTCGCGCCTGAACGACATCATCATCGCCGGCACGGTGGACGGCCGGTCCTTCACGACCCAGGTGGAGCGTGGCACCACCCGGAACCCGCTGGCCTTGAAGCTGCAGCACAACGGCACCTTGATCGAAGCGCTGGTGATCTCGCCGCGCATGGCCGAGCTGCACCAGCTCATGCCGCACAAGGCGCCGCCGGACATGAGCCGTTACGTGCTCTCGCCCATGCCGGGCCTGCTGGTGGACGTGGCGGTGCAGCCGGGCCAGAAGGTGCAGGCCGGTGAGCGCGTGGCCGTGATCGAGGCCATGAAGATGGAGAACGTGCTGTTCGCCGCGGCTGATGGCATCGTGGCCAAGGTGCTGGCGGGCAAGGGCGAGTCGCTCAGCGTCGACCAGCCCATCATCGAATTTGCATGAATGCCAAGGCGGGGTACCAGATGAGTCAAGCGCGTCCCTTCAAGGTGCTGGGCATCCAGCAGATCGCCATTGGTGGCACCGACAAGACCCGGCTTCAGAGGCTCTGGGTCGACATGCTGGGCCTGCAGGTCACCGGCACGTTCAGGAGCGAGCGCGAGAACGTGGACGAGGACATCTGCGCCATGGGGCAGGGGGTTTACAAGGTCGAGGTGGACCTGATGCAGCCACTCGATCCGGAAAAGAAGCCGGCCGTGCACACGACCCCGCTCAACCATGTGGGACTGTGGATCGACGACCTGCCCCGGGCCGTCGAGTGGTTGAGCGCCCAGGGCGTGCGTTTCGCCCCGGGCGGTATCCGCCAGGGCGCGGCCGGTTACGACATCTGTTTCCTGCATCCCAAGTCGAACGATGAGTTTCCGATTGCCGGTGAAGGCGTGCTGATCGAACTGGTGCAGGCGCCGCCCGAGGTGGTGGCCGCGCTTTCTTGATAGGGGCAAACCCCGTAAGGTCCCTGAAGGACGTCTCCCTATACTGAACAGGGTATAGGGCGCTTCAGTTCGGGTTCGATTCAGTCGATCTTGAATTGTGATCAGACCCACCCCAGTTGAGAGAGATACGTCATTGGGATCCGTCATGGGCATCATCAAACAGATTTTTGGACCCGGCGCATGGCTCATGCGCCGCTTGTCCCTGGCCGGCAAGCTGATCCTGCTGATTGTGGTCATGCTGCTGGCCTACGTCGCGATGGAGTGGGTCGGCATCGTCACGGGCGTCTGCGCCCTGGCGCTCCTGATCTACCTGATGCTGGCCTTCTATTTCAGTTTCATGGCCGACCTGCGCCGGGTCATGCATTTCATGGAGCAGACGGCGCACGGCAATCTGCGCGAGAAGGTGGAAATCCGCGGTCGCGATGAGCTGGGCGCCATGGCCCAGGCCATGCAGGGCATGGTGGCCAGTCTCTCGGGCATGGTGGCCAGCATCCGCAGCAACTCTGCCCTGGTGGCGCATGCCGGCCAGAGCCTGGCCGCGGGCAACCGCGAGCTGTCGGACCGCACCGAACAGCAGGCCGCCAATCTGGAGCAGACCTCGGCCAGTGTGCAGGAGCTCTCCAGCACGGTGCAGGGCAATGCACGGACCACGCAGCAGGCCAACAGCCAGGCCGCCCAGGTGCGGGACGTGGCCGACCGCGGTGCCCAGGGCATGGTGCAGGCCGTGCAGTCGGTCGAGGCCATTCAGAGCAGCGCGCAGCGCATGAACGAGATCATCGGCGTGATCGACAGCCTGGCTTTCCAGACCAACATCCTGGCGCTCAATGCCGCTGTCGAGGCCGCGCGGGCTGGGGAAGCCGGGCGTGGTTTTGCCGTGGTGGCGGCCGAAGTGCGCTCGCTGGCGCAACGCTCGGCCGAGTCGGCCAAGGAGATCCGCCAGCTCATCGGCGCTTCGTCGAGCCAGGTGGCGACCAGCGTGACGCAGATCCGCACGGCGGGCAGCAGCATCGGAGAAATCGTGCCGGGCATCCGTGGCGTGGCCGAAAGCATGTCCCACATCTCGGTGTCCAGTGCCGAGCAGAGCACCTCGCTCAACGAGATCACGGCCGCCATCCGCCAGCTCGACGAGATCACCCAGCGTAATGCGGCCATGGTGGAGCATGCGGTCGAGCAGGCCGAAAAGCTGGAGCAGCGCGCCTCCACGCTGGCCCAGGCGGTGGCGGCCTTCCGGCTGCAGCAGGGCACGGCCGACGAGGCGCTTGCGCTGGTGCAGCGCGCCATCGCCTTTCGGCAGCAGAGCGGCCGCGACAGCTTCCTGCGCGGCCTGACCGATCCTGCCCAGGGCTTCCACGACCGCGACATGTATGTGTTTGCGCTGGACCGCAACGGCGCCTACCTGGCCTTCGGCGGTAACCCGGCCAAGGTGGGGACACGCGTGCAGGACATCCCGGGCATCGACGGCCAGGGCCTGCTCCAATCCATCGTCGCGCAGGCCGAGCACGAGCCGGGCTGGGTGGAGTACGACATCACCAACCCCGCCACGGGTGCGGTGCAGACCAAGATGTCCTATGTGCAGCAGGTCGACGACGTCTATGTCGGCTGCGGCGTGTACAAGAACCTGGTTGCTAGCTGAGTCGGGTTCAAGGGCTGCCCGCGCGGCGCGCGCGCGCGCGCGCCAGGGCCGCCTCGATCACGGCGCGTTTCTGGTCCAGCACGGTCGGGTCGGTGTGCTGGCTGTGGGCCGGCAGATCGGCCAGTTTGGCACGGGCTTTTCCTTCCAGCCGCAACTCGTTTTCCTGCTGTTCGCGCTGCAGGCGCAGCACGTGGAAGGCATAACGCTGGCGTGCGGTGTCGGCCTGCGGCTGCGACCAGGCGGCCCAGCCGGTGCGCTTGCCGCTGACGTTCTCCATCTGGATGCAGTCCACCGGGCAGACCGGGATGCACAGTTCGCAGCCGGTACAGTGCGGTGCTATCACGGTGTGCATGCGTTTGTTGCCGCCCAGGATGGCGTCGGTGGGGCAGGCCGCGAGGCAGAGCGTGCAGCCGATGCACCAGTCCTCGTCGATCACGGCCACGGTCAGCGGGCCTTCGGTACCAAACGCGGGGTTCAGCGGCAGCGGGGCCTGACCGGTCAGCGCCGCCAGGCGGGCTACGCCCTCGGCACCACCGGGCGGGCACTGGTTGATGGCCGCCTCACCCGCGGCGATCGCCTGCGCATAAGCCGCACAGTCCGGGTAAGCACAGCGCGTGCACTGGGTCTGGGGCAGGGCGGCGAGGATCTGGTCGGCAGTCGCGGGCATGGCGCCGATTATCGCGGCATGCCCAGCAGGCTCAGGCCGCCGACTTCGTCGTTTTCTTGCCGCCGGCCCTGGTTGGTGTGTTGTGCTGCAGGATGAAGGCCTTGACCGCCGGGTAGACGATGTCGCGCCAGCGCCGGCCCGAGAAGATGCCGTAGTGGCCAGCGCCCTTGGCTTCCAGGTGCTGCTGGCGGGCCTTGGGCACGCCGCTGCAGATCTCGTGCACGGCTTCGGTCTGGCCCGAACCGGAGATGTCGTCGAGTTCGCCTTCGACCGACATCAGCGCCGTGGTCTTGATGTCCTGCGGCTTGACGCGCTCGGTGGCACCGTCCACGCTTTTCACATCCCAGCTGCCCTGCACCAGGCTGAAATCCTGGAACACGGTCTTGATGGTTTCAAGGTAGTAGTGCGCGTCCATGTCGAGCACGGCGTTGTACTCGTCGTAAAACTGGCGGTGCGCATCGGCGCTGGTGTCGTCACCCTTGAGCAGGTGCTCGAAGTAGTCGTAGTGGCTCTTGGCGTGGTGCTGCGGGTTCATGGCCACGAAACCCGCGTGCTGCAGGAAGCCCGGGTAGACGCGCCGGCCCGCACCGGGGAAGTTGCTCGGCACGCGGTAGATCACGTTGTTCTCGAACCAGCTGTGGCTCTTGGTCATGGCCAGGTTGTTCACCGCCGTGGGCGACTTGCGCGCGTCGATCGGGCCGCCCATCATGGTCATGGTCAGCGGCGTGGTCTCGCCGCGGCTGGCCATTAGCGACACCGCCGCCAGCACCGGCACCGTGGGCTGGCACACGCTCATCACGTGGCAGTTGCCGTATTCGGCCTGGATGTGGCGGATGAACTCCTGCACGTAGTTGACGTAGTCGTCCAGGTGGAACTCACCCTGCGAGAGCGGCACCATGCGCGCGTTTTTCCAGTCGGTGATGTAGACCTTGTGGTCCTTGAGCATGGTGCGCACGGTGTCGCGCAGCAAGGTGGCGTAGTGGCCGGAGAGCGGCGCCACGACCAGCACCACAGGCTGGGCCTTGAGTTTGGTCAGGGTGGCCGGATCGTCGGTGAAACGTTTGAAGCGGCGCAGCTCGCAGAAGGGCTTGTCCAGTTCCACGCGCTCGTGGATGGCCACGTTGACGCCGTCCACGCCCACCGTGCGGATGCCGAATTCGGGTTTTTCGTAGTCCTTGCCCAGGCGGTGCAGCAGCGCGTAGCCGGCCGCCATGCGCTGGGCATGGGGCAGGTGGGCCAGCGGTGACAGCGGGTTGTTGAAGGCCTTGGCCGTGGTCTCGGCCAGATCGGCAAAAGGCTCCATCAGGGAGCGCTGGGTTTCGTAGAGCTGGTACAGCATGAGGGACTCGCTTTCAGCGGATTGCTGCAGTGCAATATAGCAGTTGCACAGGCATTTGACCTGGGTAATTGCACCTAATCCGGGCGGCCAACTGCCGCCAACGCGACAATCGGCCCATGCCCGCCCCGATTCTCTCCCCAGGACCGCGCCAACCCGTGCTTTTCATCGGCCACGGCAGTCCGCTCAACGTCATCCAGCCCAATGATTTTCGCCCCCGGTGGGAAGCCCTGGGGCGCGAATTCGGTGCCACCTGGCCTAGGCCGCAACTGATCCTGTGCATCTCGGCGCACTGGCTCACGCAGGGCTGGTGGCTGACCGGCATGGCGCAGCCGCGCACCATCCATGACTTCGGCGGCTTCCCGCGCGAGCTGTTCGAGCAGCGCTACCCGGCGCCCGGGGCGCCGGCCCTGGCGCATGTGCTGGCCACCGAGTTGCGCCAGCCCGGCACGGACACCCCGCTGGGGGTGGACGAACAGGACTGGGGCTACGACCACGGCTGCTGGGGCGTGCTCAAGCCCATGTTCCCGCAGGCCGACATCCCGGTCATCCAGCTCAGCATGGACTATGCGCGCCCGCCCGCCGATCACTACGCCCTGGGGCAGCAGTTGCGCCGCCTGCGGGAGCGGGGCGTGCTCATCGTGGCCAGCGGCAACATCGTGCACAACCTGCGCACCATGCGGCGTGAGGCGGCGAACCACCAGGCCTACGACTGGGCCATAGCCTTCGACCGCCAGATCGGCGAGCAGATCGCGCAGGGGCAGCTGGACGACTTGCAGCACTTCCTGCAACAGGGTGAACTGGCCCGCCTGGCCCATCCCACGCACGAGCATCTGCTGCCCTTGTTGTACGCGGCGGGTGCCGCGGACCCGGGCGAGACCGTGCGCTTTTTCAACGACAGTTTCCAGGGGGCCTCGATCTCCATGCGCTCGGTCATCTGGGGATAGGTTATCGTTTGCATAAGCCCATTTGTAAGCCTCTGTAAGGCAGCGACAATGCCGCAGCTCCCCCACCAAAAA
Organism: Rhodoferax sp. BAB1; assembly: GCF_013334205.1. Taxonomy (NCBI): domain Bacteria; kingdom Pseudomonadati; phylum Pseudomonadota; class Betaproteobacteria; order Burkholderiales; family Comamonadaceae; genus Rhodoferax; species Rhodoferax sp. BAB1. The sequence goes on from NZ_CP054424.1 coordinate 1,355,492, forward strand.
ACAGAGGAACAAATGAGTCGAATCCTGAAAGCGCTGCTCCTGTGCACCCTGGGCTTGCTGGCCTGGCCGGTCCAGGCCCGCGAGGTCGATGGCGTGAAATACGAAGAGAGCATCGAACTGGCCGCAGCGAAGTTGCAGCTCAACGGCGCCGGCACGCGCTACAAGGCGGTGTTCAAGGTCTATACGGCGGGTCTGTACCTGAGCCGGCCGGCATCTACCACGGCCGAGGTGCTCGCGGCCCCCGGCCCGAAGCGCCTGACGCTGACCTTTGTGCGCGAGATCGCCTCCGAGGAACTGGGCCGGCTGTTCATCAAGGGCATCAAGTCCAATACCCCCAATGAGGAATACACGCGCATCGTCGGCAGCGTGATGCGCATGAGCCAGGTTTTCTACGATGCACGCAAGATGAAGGTAGGTGAGGTCATCAACATGGACTGGGTGCCGGGCAAGGGGACGGTGATCACCATCCGCGGGGTACCGGTCGGCGAGCCCTTTCCCGAGCCTGAGTTCTACGGTGCCCTGTTGCGCATCTGGCTGGGCCAGGACGCCGCCGACTGGACGCTGAAAGAGGCGCTGCTGGGGCAGTCCTCGCGCAGGTAAGCCGCCCGCTCAGAGCAGCGAACGCAAGAGCAGGCTGCTGCCCGTGAGCAGCAGCACGCCGTGCAGCACCAGCAGGAAGCGCCGCTTGTCCAGCCGCAGGCTGACATGGTGGCCAATGTAAAGGCCCAGCGCCACGGCCGGCAGCAGGCACAGCACCAGCCAGAGCAGTTCGGGGTCCAGCAGGCGGCCGGCCAGCAGGAACAGCGCCACGCGCACCACCGAACTGAACATCAAGACGGCCGTCTGCGTGGCGCGGATCTGCTGCACATCGTCCAGGCGGCGCAGCAGGTAGAGCGAATAGACCCAGCCGCCGGCGCCGAACAGCGCGCTGAACACGCCCCCCACGCTGCCGTACCACCAGGCCCAGCGTGGCGACAGTGGCGTGGTCGGGGACGTCCTGGGCCGCAGGCCGTTGAGTGCGTACAGCACTACGAAGGCACCCAGCAGCGGCATCAGCAGCGTGACAGGCAGGGTAAAGAGCAGCCAGGCGCCCAGCGCGCTGCCGGCCAGCAGCGCCGGCACCAGACGCCAGAGTTCGCGCCGCGCCACATGCTCGCTCAGGCGCCAGCCGTTGGACCAGGAGGCCACCATGTCGGTCAGCGCCAGCGTGGGTACCACGGTGGAGACGGGCAGCAGGTGGGCCAGCAGCGGCGCACTGACCAGGGTGGAGCCGAAGCCCACCAGGCCGAAGACCACATAGGCCATGGTGATGACGGGTTCCGCAAACAGCAGGGTCAGGAGATCCGGCATGGTCGGAGTGTTCAGTCGCCGCGTGCGGCGGCGCGTAGCTTGTCCTTCTTGCTCGGATGTTTGCCCTTGATGCCGCCCGTGCCGGCGGCAGCCGGCGGGGCCGCCTGCGTGGGCTCGAACCCGGGGATCACTTCGCGCGGCAGCTGCAGGCCCTGGCGCTTTTCGATCAGGCGGAAATGCGCTTCGGTCCCGGCGCTGACGAAACTCACGGCCAGGCCGCTCTGCCCGGCCCGGCCGGTGCGGCCGATGCGGTGGGTGTAGTCGCTGGTCGAGCGCGGCAGGTCGTAATTGACGACCACCGGCAGTTGCGTGATGTCCAGGCCGCGTGCCGCCACATCGGTGGCGACCACCACGGTGAGGCGCTCGGCCTTGAAGTCGGCCAGCACCTGCGTGCGTTTGCCCTGGCTGAGTTCGCCGTGGAAGGGTTCGGCGTCGATGCCGGCCTTGCGCAGCTTGTCGGCCACGATCTCGGCGGCGTGTTTGGTCGCCACGAAGACCAGGACCCTGCTCCAGTGCTCCTGGGTGATCAGCTGGCGTAGCAACTGGGTGCGGCGGGCCGCATCGACGGCGAGGGCGCGCTGCACGATGTCGGGCGGGCCCGACTCAGGCAGCACGTCGATGCGCAGCGGGTCCTGCAGCAGGGTGTGCGCCAGGGCCTGGACGGCGGGCGGGAAGGTGGCCGAGAAAAACAGGTTCTGGCGCTGGCGGGGCAGCAGCGAGAGGATGCGCGCCAGCTCTTCGGCAAAACCCAGGTCCAGCAGGCGGTCGGCTTCGTCCAGTACCAGCGTCTGCACGCCGGCCAGGCTCAGCGCGTTATGGTCCAGCAGGTCCAGCAGGCGCCCGGGTGTGGCCACCACGATGTCGGTGCCGCCGCGCAGGCCCATCATCTGCGGGTTGATCGAGACACCGCCAAACACCACAGTGACTTTCAGCGCCACGCCCAGGTGCTGCGCCAGGCTGCGGAACTCGTCACCGACCTGGGCGGCCAGTTCACGCGTGGGCACCAGCACCAGCACCAGCACCAGCACGCGGGCACGCCGGGCAGGGTCTGCCGCAGCCCCGGCCAGCTGCTGGAGCAGCGGCAGTGCGAAGGCCAGGGTCTTGCCCGATCCGGTCTGCGCCGAGCCCAGCACGTCGCGGCCCTGCAGCACTGCCGGAATGGCTGCAGCCTGGATGGGCGTGGGGGCGGTGTAGGCCCGGGCGCTGAGCGCGCGCTGCAGGGCGGGCGACAAGCCCAGGGAGGAAAATGGCATGGACAGCTTCAGGAAGGGGCACCCAGTTTAAGCGCTACGCTGCCAGGACCGGCGTGGGACGACGATAATCAAGCCCCTCGCGAAATTTACCAAGGCCCATCGTGCGCAAAACCTATCCGCTCCACATCGAGGGCAAACACCCGGACCGCGTGCTCGACGCTGTCAAGCACGACATCCGCAAATACGTCAAACGCCAGCGGCGCGTGGCCCTGCCCGAAGGGGTCGACTTCTGGGACTTCGACTGCAGGTTCGGCCTCAGTTCTGACACGGCTGCACCCATCCATTTCGGCAACCTCATCGAGCAGATCGACGCTGCCGCCAAGGACGGTGCCACGGCGGTTTATGTGGAAGTGCTGGCCAAGAGCGGCCACCGCAAGGCCCGCCCGCAGTCAGAGGCGCAAGAAGGGCAGGACTGAACGATGGCCGCCAGCCTGGGCATGAACCAGAAGCCTCCCCGCATCGGCCTGGCCCTGGGGAGCGGCGCGGCGCGCGGCTGGTCGCACATCGGCGTGATCCGTACGCTGGAGCGCGCCGGCATCGTTCCCGACATCGTCTGCGGCACCTCCATCGGTGCCCTGGTCGGTGCGGTTTATGCGGCCGGTGAGCTGGATCGTCTGGAGCCCTGGGTCAAGAGCCTGAGCTGGAAGTCCGTGCTGGGCCTGATGGATTTCCGGATGGGTGGCGGCCTGATCGAGGGCAGCAAGCTGACCGATTTTTTCCGCGGCCGCTACGAAGACCGCGGCATCAGCGGCTTGAAGAAGGCCTACGCCTGCGTGGCCACCGAGCTCTACACCGGGCGCGAGATCTGGTTGCGTGAGGGACCGGTGATCGACGCGGTGCGCGCCTCCATCGCCCTGCCGGGCCTGTTCACCCCGGCCCAGCACGAAGGCCGTCTGCTGGTGGATGGCGGCCTGGTCAATCCGGTGCCGGTGTCGCTGTGCCGCGCCATGGGGGCCGACGTCGTCATCGCCGTGGACCTGAACTGGGACATCATGCTGCGCCACAGCCGCGTGGCCAGCCACGCCCAGGCGCCCGAGATCGAGGCCGAGGCCTCTGCGCAGGGTGGCCTGATGCAGGCCATCATGTCGCGCCTGCGGCCGGCCAAGGCGGGCAACGGCCGCGACAACGGGCCGCAGATGCCCTCCATGCTGGACGTGCTGACCACCAGCATCAACATCATGCAGATGCGCATCACGCAAAGCCGCCTGGCTGGCGAGCCGGCCGATGTGGTGATCCGGCCGCGCCTCAACGACGTGGCCGCCATGGACTACCACCTTGCCGCGCCCACCATTGCCGAAGGCGAACGTGCGGCCGAGTATGCTCTGCCGCACATACGCGACGTGCTGGCCTGAGCGACGGCTGGCCCCGCCGGCTGGCTTGAACGGCTGACCCGGTCGGGTAATGAGGCACAGGTATCCATGATGGCCACGTATTTCACACAGCTGAGTTTCAAGGCGCGCCTCCTGCTCATCGTCCTGTCGATGGTGGTGGCCGGTTTGTGGCTGCTGGCGGTGCGGGTGGCCAGCGTGATGCAGGACGAGCTGGAGCAGATGCTGGCCGCCCAGATGTCTGCCACGGTGAACTATGTCACCACCGATCTGGACAGCAAGATCCAGCTGCGCCAGGACATGATGGCCGAGATGGCCGACGGCATCACGCCGGCCATGCTGGCTGCGCCTGCCAGGCTTGCCACCTATCTGCAGCAGAAGACAGTGCCGCGTGGCATCTTTCCGACCGGCGTCTATGTGGCCAATGCGCAAGGGGTCATCGTGGCGGAGCAGATCACCCTGAAAGGACGGCTGGGGGGCGACATCAAGGGCAGTTCCTACTTCATGCAGACCATGAAGACCGGCAAGCCCTGGATCAGCGAACCCAGGCTGGGCCAGGTCGCCGACAAGCCCATCGTGTTCATGACGGCGCCGGTGAGGGATGCGACCGGCAGGGCGGTGGGCGTCCTGTCGGCGGCGATGTACCCCTCGGACAGCAATCTGTTTGGCCAGCTGGAGGCGACCAAGCTGGGCAAGACGGGTTACTTCTTCGTGATGTCGCCCCAGGACAAGCTGATCGTCTCGGCCTCGGACCAGAAACGGGTCATGCAGCCGCTGCCGGCCCAAGGCCTGAACACCCTGCTCGACAGGCGGGTGGCGGAAGGCTACGAAGGGCCTGGGGTCTCGTTCAACTCCCTGGGCATCGAGACCTTCACGGTCAGCCGCGGCATGAAGACCACGGGCTGGTTTGTGCTGGCCGGGGTCACCACCGCCGAGGCGTTCGCGCCGGTCGCCACGCTGAAGCGGCAGATCTACTTCGCGGCCCTGTTGCTGACGGTGGTCATGGTTCTGGTGCTGCGCCATATCCTGGGGCGGCAGTGGGCGCCGATCGAGGAGACCGGCATGCGCATCCGGCGCATGACCGAGGGCAAGGAGCCGTTTGCACCCATACCCATCGTGCGCCAGGACGAAATCGGCGCCCTGGTCGATGACTTCAACCAGTTGATCGTCTGGCGCAAGGTGGCCGAGCATCAGATGGAATACCTGGCACACCACGACACGCTGACCGGCCTGCCGAACCGGGCACTGGTGCAGGACCGTTTCGAGCAGGCCAGGGCCTACGCGGACCGCGCGGCCTACAAGGTGGCACTGCTCTTTCTTGATCTCGACAGCTTCAAGACCATCAACGACTCCCTCGGCCATACCGTGGGGGACGCCTTGCTCAGGCAGATTGCGATGAGGCTGGCCGAATGCGTGCGCGACTCCGACACCATCAGCCGGCAGGGCGGCGACGAGTTCCTGATTGTCCTGCCGGCCCTGCAGAGCCCCGATGACACGGCGCCGGTGCTGGCCAAGCTGCTGGAGCGCCTGCGCCAGCCCATCCTGGTCGAGGGACACGAACTCTCGACCTCGGTGTCGATCGGGATCGCCATCTACCCGGACGACGGTGCCGATTTCGACACCCTGCTCAAGAAATCGGACACGGCCATGTACCGGGCCAAGGATGCCGGGCGCAACACCTACCGCTACTTCGACGAGCAGATGAATGTGGAGGCGGTCGAGCATCTGGCCCTGCGCAACGACCTGCGCCGGGCGCTGGAGCGCGGCGAGTTCGTGCTGCATTACCAGCCGCAGATCGATCTGGCGAGCGGCCAGGTGGTCGGCACCGAAGCCCTGATCCGCTGGAATCACCCGGACCGCGGCCTGGTGCCCCCGGGGCGTTTCATCCCCGTCGCCGAGGAGAGCGGTCTCATCATCCCCATCAGCGAGTGGGTGATGGGCGAGGCCTGCCGCCAGGCCATGCGCTGGCGGCAGGCGGGCCTGCCCGATCTGCTGATGGCGGTGAACCTCTCGGCCGTGCAGTTCAGGCGCGGCGATGTCGAACAGACGGTGGTGAACGCCCTGGGGGCCTCGGGGCTCAACCCGCAGCATCTGGAACTCGAACTGACCGAATCCACCCTGATCCACGAGACGGAGAGCGTGCTGGCCACGGTCCAGCGGCTCAAGCAGCAGGGTGTCAGGTTCTCCATCGACGACTTTGGCACGGGCTACTCCAGCCTGTCCTATCTGAAACGCTTTGCCATCGACAAGCTGAAGATCGACCAGTCCTTCATCCGCGACCTGGCGGTGGATTCCGATGACGCCGCCATCGTGCGGGCCATCATCCAGATGGCCCACAGCCTGGGCCTCAAGACCCTCGCCGAGGGTGTCGAGACCGCCGACATGCTGGCCCGACTTCGCGTGTTCGGCTGTGATGAAGTTCAGGGTTACCACTTTGCCCGTCCCATGCCGGCTGCGCAATTCGAGTTGTACCTGCGGGACAAGCTGTCGGGCGCCCTTTCCGCCTGATCGCGCGGCAAGCACATCCATGACCCTGCAGTACCTGGACTTCGACTATTGCGAAGACGAGCACGGCTACGGCACGTTCGAGGCCATGGCCTCGGTGCCGGCGGCGCGCCTGACCGTCCTGCAGGCCGAGATCGCCTTGGTGCTGGACTGGGCCCATGCCACCTTTCCCCATCAGCGCGCGCCGCTGGAGGAGGGCGGGGAGTGGGACTATCTGCTGCAAGGGCAGCAGGAGTGGACGGTGCCGGAGACCCTCGCCTACGACGAGTTGACGCGACGCTTCAGCAGCCAGCCGGGTTCGGCCGGTCCCCCGCGGCACACGGTGACGCTGGCGCTTAGCGGCAGCGCCCAGTTTTGTCAGGCGTTCAGACAGCGCTTTGGCGTGTGATGGAAATTCTCCAGGCGCAGCGCTTGGTCGGGCGGGTGTGGTCGGGAGCGGGGTAGGCTTGTCGATGGTCCGTCCGCCGTACAAAATGGCTGTCTCCTGGTCCATTCGATCACCTCATGCCTTACCAACTCCATTACTGGCCCGGTATCCAGGGCCGTGGCGAATTTGTCCGCCTGGCGCTGGAGGCTGCCGGCGTGCCCTATGTCGATGTGGCGCGTGGAGACGCGGCGGCGGGCCAGGGTGTCCCGGCCTTGCGCCACTGCCTGCAGGACGAGTCCAACGCGCGGCTGCCGTTTGCCTGCCCCGTGCTGGTGCACGGCAAGCGCGTGATCGGTCAGACCGCTGCCATATTGTTGTACCTGGGCCCGCGGCTCAAGCTGGTGGCGGCGAGCGAAGCGGATCGCCTGTGGGCGCATCAGATCCAGCTCACCATTGCCGATGCCGTGGACCAGGCGCACAACACGCACCACCCGGTCGGCTCCGGTCTGTACTACGAGGAGCAGAAGCCGGAGGCCTTGCGGGCCGCCCAAGAGTTCCGTAGCCAGCGCATCCCGAAATTTCTGGGCTGGCTGGAGACCGTGCTGGCGCGCAACCCCAAGGGCAACCAGTACCTGGTGGGCGCGCGGCTGAGTTATGCAGACCTGTCGCTGTTCCAACTGGTGGAGGGCCTGCTTTACGCCTTCCCCAAGGCGACCCGGCGCGCCTTGAAGAAGACGCCGCTGGTGCTGGCGCTGCACGACCGCGTCGCCCGGCATCGTCGTGTCTCGGCCTACCTGCGCAGCGAACGACGTATTCCGTTCAACGAGGACGGCATCTTCCGGCGTTATCCGGAACTCGATGGCTGAGAGCTTGCGGGTCGAAGTCGCGGGCGAGAAAAAAGCCGCCCACAAGCGGCTTTTTCACTGGAGAAGTCCCGCTTACACCACCTTGGCAATCGCCTGGCAGACGTAGTCGATGTTCTTGCTGTTGAGTGCGGCCACGCACATGCGGCCAGTGTCGGTGCCGTAGATGCCGAACTCGCTGCGCAGGCGCACCATCTGGTCCTTGCTCAGGCCTGAGTAGCTGAACATGCCGATCTGGCTGGTGATGAAGTTCATGTCCTGTTTCACGCCGGCGGCCTTGAGGCCGTCGACCAGCTTCTGGCGCATGGCTTTGATGCGCACGCGCATCTCGCCCAGTTCCTTTTCCCAAAGGGCGCGCAGCTCGGGGTTGTTCAGCACAGCAGCTACCACGGCGCCGCCATGGGTGGGCGGGTTGCTGTAGTTGGTGCGGATCACGATCTTGAGCTGGCTCAGCACGCGGTCGGCTTCATCCTTGCTGGCACACAGCACGCTCAGGGCGCCGACGCGCTCGCCATAAAGGCTGAAGCTCTTGGAGAAGCTGGTGGAGACGAAGAAGTCCAGGCCGGCGGCGACGAACTTGCCGATCACGGCACCGTCTTCCTGGATGCCGTGGCCGAAGCCCTGGTAGGCCATGTCGAGGAAGGCGACCAGGTTCTTGGCCTTGATGGCGGCAATCACCTGGTCCCACTGGGCTGGGGTGATGTCGTAACCGGTCGGGTTGTGGCAGCAGGCGTGCAGCAGCACGATGGTGCCGGTCGGGGCGGCCTGGAGGTCGGCCAGCATGCCGGCGAAGTCCACGCCGCGCTTGGCGGCGTCGTAATAACGGTAGCTCTCGACCGTGAAGCCGGCACTGCTGAACAGGGCGCGGTGGTTTTCCCAGCTCGGGTCGGAGATCAGCACCTTGGCGCTCGGGTTGAGCTTCTTCAGGAAGTCGGCGCCGATCTTCAGGCCGCCGGTGCCGCCGATGCCCTGCACGGTGGCGACACGGCCGCTCTTGACCGGCTCGGAATCTGCACCAAAGACCAGGCCCTTGACGGCGGCGTCATAGGCGGCAATGCCGTCGATGGGCAGGTAACCACGGGCGGTGGGCTTGTCCATCATGGCCTTTTCGGCGGCCTGCACGCACTGCAGCAGGGGAAGCTTGCCGTTGTCGTCGAAATACACGCCCACGCCCAGGTTGACCTTCTTGGGGTTGGTGTCGGCGTTGAACTGCTCGTTCAGACCCAGGATGGGGTCGCGCGGTGCCATTTCGACGGCGGAAAACATGGACATGACGGGTTCCTTGAGAGAGTAATGAAGTTGCGGATTCTTCCCACGCCGGTAAGGGGCAACGCACGGTACCGGAATGACGTATTCTTTCGGGTTAGCCCTAATTTTACCGGGCTCCGGTACCCGTCCACATCAGGTCGACATGCAAGACGTATCAGCAGCACCCACCCCCGAGGCCGGCGTCCCCGACAGCCCCGCTGAGGGCCGTTTTGTCAGCTACCCCGGCTCGCCCTTCGAGCTCTACCAGCCCTATCCGCCGGCCGGTGACCAGCCCGAGGCCATCAAGCAATTGGTGGAGGGGGTGGAAAACGGCGAGGTCTACCAGACCCTGCTGGGCGTAACGGGTTCGGGCAAGACCTACACCATGGCCAATGTGATCGCCCGCATGGGGCGGCCCGCCATCGTCTTCGCACCCAACAAGACCCTGGCGGCCCAGCTTTACAGCGAGTTCCGCGAGTTCTTCCCCAGGAACGCGGTGGAGTACTTTGTCAGCTATTACGACTACTACCAGCCCGAGGCCTATGTGCCGCAGCGCGACCTGTTCATCGAGAAGGACAGCGCCATCAATGAGCACATCGAGCAGATGCGCCTGAGCTGCACCAAGAGCCTGCTGGAGCGGCGCGACGTGGTCATCGTGGCCACGGTCTCGGCCATCTACGGTATCGGCAAGCCCGAGGCCTACCACCAGATGGTGATGACCCTGCGCGCCGGCGACAAGATGGGGCAGCGCGATGTGATCGCCCAGCTGGTTCGCATGCAGTACCAGCGCAACGACATGGACTTCGGGCGCGGCAAGTTCCGCGTGCGCGGCGACACCATCGACGTCTTTCCGGCCGAGCACAGCGAGTTGGCCCTGCGCATCGAGCTGTTCGACGACGAGATCGAGAGCCTGCAGCTCTTCGACCCGCTGACCGGTCGCATCCGCCAGAAGATCCCGCGTTTCACGGTCTACCCCAGCAGCCATTACGTGACGCCGCGCGAGCAGGTGCTGGCAGCGGTGGAGACCATCAAGATCGAGCTGAGCGAGCGCCTCAAGGAGCTGGTGGGCATGGGCAAGCTGGTGGAAGCCCAGCGCCTGGAGCAGCGCACCCGCTTCGACCTGGAAATGCTCAGCGAGGTGGGGCACTGCAAGGGCATCGAGAACTACACGCGCCATCTCTCCGGCGCTGCACCGGGTGAGCCGCCGCCCACGCTGACCGACTATTTGCCGAAGGACGCGCTGATGTTCCTGGACGAGAGCCATGTGCTGATCGGCCAGTTCGGCGGCATGTACAACGGCGACCGGGCGCGCAAGACCACGCTGGTGGAGTATGGTTTTCGCCTGCCCAGCGCGCTGGACAACCGGCCCCTGAAGTTCGAGGAGTTCGAGACCAAGATGCGCCAGGCGGTTTTCGTCTCGGCCACCCCGGGCAACTGGGAGAACGAGCATACCGGCCACGTGGTGGAACAGCTGGTGCGGCCCACCGGGCTGGTCGACCCGCAGGTGGAGGTGCGTCCTGCCACGCACCAGGTGGACGACGTGCTGCAGGAAATACGCATCCGCGTGGAGAAACATGAGCGTGTGCTGATCACCACTCTGACCAAACGCATGGCCGAGCAGCTGACCGATTACCTGACCGACAACGGCGTCAAGGTGCGCTACCTGCACAGCGACGTGGACACGGTGGAGCGGGTGGAGATCCTGCGCGACCTGCGCCTGGGGCAGTTCGACGTGCTGGTGGGCATCAACCTGCTGCGCGAGGGGCTGGACATCCCGGAGGTCTCGCTGGTGGCCATCCTGGACGCGGACAAGGAGGGTTTCCTGCGCTCCGAGCGCTCGCTGATCCAGACCATAGGCCGGGCGGCGCGCAACCTGAACGGACGGGCCATCCTGTATGCCGACCGTGTCACCGACTCGATGGCCAAGGCCATCGGCGAGACGGATCGCCGCCGCCACAAGCAGATCGAGCACAACCTGGCCCACGGCATCACGCCGCGGGCCATCGTCAAGCAGGTGCGCGACCTGATCGACGGTGTCTACAGCGAAAAGGCCGGCCGCGAAGCCGAGCGCCTGGAGCAGGAGGCCATGGCCCGCGCCCAGGTGGAGGAAATGAGCGAAAAGGACATCGCCCGCGAGATCAAGCGGCTGGAAAAGCAGATGCTGGAGCACGCCCGCAACCTGGAGTTCGAGTTGGCTGCCCGGGTGCGTGACCAGCTCGGCCTGCTCAAGACCCGGGCCTTCGGTGCGGCGGTGCCCGACCATCCGCAAGGCGTGCCACCCGCCCGCTGAGTCGGGAGGCTCGGTACCAGGCCGGTGCTGACGCTGCACCGCCGCTATCCCGAGCGCCCAACTTGGTTTTTTGGTAAACTTGAGCCAATTACTCGGAAAAGGAGCTTGCCATGCGCCTCACCACCAAAGGCCGCTTTGCGGTCACCGCCATGATTGATCTGGCCCTGCGCCAGAGCAATGGCCCTGTGACCCTGGCTGCCATCAGCCAGCGGCAGCAGATTTCCCTGTCTTATCTGGAGCAGCTCTTCGGCAAGCTGCGTCGTCATGAGCTGGTCGAATCCACCCGGGGTCCGGGCGGCGGCTACACCCTGGCGCGCAAGGCGGCCGAGATCACCGTGGCCGACATCATCCTGTCGGTGGACGAGCCCATCGACGCCACCCAGTGCGGTGGCAAGGAGAACTGCCTGGGCGATGGTGGTCGCTGCATGACACACGAGCTCTGGGCTTCCCTGAACACCCGCATGGTCGAGTTCCTGGACTCGGTCACCCTGCAGAAGCTGGTCGACGACCAGCTGGCCAAGGGCATCACCATCGAGGACAAGCCCATGGTCAAGCGCGCCATTTCCAGCGCCCCGGTGGTCAAGCCGGTGCGTGTGAACGCACCCAATTCGGTGTTTGCCCTGGGCAACGCGTTCTCCAAGTCCTGATCCGGCCGCACCTGCGCCATTTTTATTGACTGTTCGTTTTTCTAGACCTGTATGGACATGACGCCCCACTTTCCGATTTACATGGATTACGGTGCCACCACGCCTTGCGATCCGCGCGTGGTGGACGCCATGATTCCCTGGTTGCGCGAGCATTTCGGCAACCCGGCGTCGCGCAGCCACGCCTGGGGTTGGGAGGCCGAAGCGGCCGTGGAAAAGGCACGGGTCCAGGTGGCCGAGCTGATCGGCGCCGACCCGCGCGAGATCGTCTGGACTTCCGGCGCTACCGAATCCATCAACCTGGCCCTCAAGGGGGCTGCCCAGTTCTACAAGGGCAAGGGCAAGCACCTGATCACCCTGAAGACCGAGCACAAGGCCGTGCTGGACACCATGCGCGAGCTGGAGCGCCAGGGTTTCGAGGTGACCTACCTGGACGTGCAGGAAGACGGCCTGGTGAATCTGGACGCGCTGAAGGCGGCCGTCCGTCCCGACACCATCCTGATCAGCATCCTCTTCGTGAACAACGAAATCGGCGTGATCCAGGACATTCCCGCCATCGGTGCGTATTGCCGTGAAAAGGGCATCCTGCTCCATGTGGATGCCGCACAGGCGACGGGCCGGGTCGAGATCGACATGAACAAGCTGCCCATCGACCTGATGAGCATGACGGCCCACAAGACCTACGGCCCCAAGGGCATCGGCGCTCTCTACGTGCGTCGCAAGCCGCGTGTGCGCATCGAGGCGCAGATCCACGGCGGTGGCCATGAGCGTGGCATGCGCTCGGGCACCCTGCCGACCCACCAGTGCGTGGGCATGGGCGAGGCCTTCCGCATTGCCAAGCTGGAGATGGCCCAGGACCTGGCCAAGGCCCGCAAGCTGCAGCAGCGTCTGCTTGATGGCCTGAAGGACATCGAACAGGTGTACGTGAACGGCAGCCTGGAAAAACGCGTGCCGCAGAACCTCAACATGAGCTTCAACTTCGTCGAAGGCGAGTCGCTGATCATGGGCATCAAGGGCCTGGCGGTGTCCAGCGGCTCGGCCTGCACCTCGGCCAGCCTGGAACCCAGTTATGTGTTGCGTGCCCTGGGCCGTAGCGACGAACTGGCGCACAGCAGCCTGCGCATGACCATCGGCCGTTTCACGACCGAAGAAGAAATCGATTACGCCATCACCACCATCAAGCACAACGTGGCCAAGCTGCGCGAGCTCAGCCCCCTGTGGGAGATGTTCCAGGACGGTGTGGACATCAGCACGATTCAATGGGCGGCCCACTGAGGCCGAAGGAGAGAAATCATGGCATACAGTGAAAAAGTCGTAGACCACTACGAAAACCCGCGCAACGTCGGCTCCTTCGACAAGGGCGACGACACCGTCGGCACCGGCATGGTGGGCGCACCGGCCTGCGGCGATGTGATGAAGCTGCAGATCAAGGTGAACCCGAGCACCGGTGTCATCGAGGATGCACGCTTCAAGACCTACGGTTGCGGTTCGGCCATCGCGTCGAGCTCGCTGGTGACGGAATGGGTGAAGGGCAAGACGCTGGACGAGGCTGCTGCGCTGAAGAACAGCCAGATCGCCGAAGAGCTGGCCCTGCCGCCGGTCAAGATCCACTGCTCGATCCTGGCCGAAGACGCCATCAAGGCCGCGGTGGACGACTACCGCAAGAAAAACGCGCATTAAATGACGCACCCCCGAGGCGCCTTTGGCGCTTTCCCCTCAAGGGGGCGCACCCAGCGGCCCGGCAAAGCCGGTTCCGCGGGTGCCCTGGTCTTGGGATAGGGGTGTTGGGTATGAAAGACTGAAATGGCAGTTTCCCTGACTGAAGCCGCGGCCCGGCATGTGACCCGCTACCTTTCCAAGCGCGGCAAGGGTGTGGGCGTGCGCCTGGGCGTCAAGACCACGGGTTGCTCGGGCCTGGCCTACAAGCTGGAGTACGTGGACGAAATCGCCTCGGAGGACGTTGTCTTCGAAGACCACGGTGTCAAGGTGCTGATCGACCCCAAGAGCCTGTCCTACATCGACGGCACCCAACTCGACTATGTGCGCGAGGGCCTGAACGAGGGCTTCCGTTTCAACAACCCCAATGAGCGAGATCGTTGCGGTTGTGGTGAATCGTTCCGGGTGTGAATCTCCAGTCCGACGACTTCGAACTGTTCGGCCTGCCGCAGCAGTTCGCCCAGGACCGCGCCGCGATCGATGCGCGCTGGAAGGACCTGCAGCGCGAAGCCCATCCGGACAAGTTCGCCGCCCAGGGGGCAGCCGCGCAGCGTGTGGCCATGCAGTGGTCGGTGCGCATCAACGAGGCCTACCAGCGCCTGAAAGATCCCCTCAGGCGCGCCGCCTACCTCTGCGAGCTCCACGGTGTGCCAGTGAACGCCGAGAACAACACGGCCATGCCGGCCGAGTTCCTGATGCAGCAGATGGAATGGCGCGAGGCGCTGGACGACGCCCGGGACATCGATGCCCTCGATGCCTTGAATGACGAGGTCGGTCGCAGCCGCAGGGTGCTGCTGCAGCGCTGCGAGCAGCTGCTGGACCAGGCCCGGGACTATGCCGGCGCCGTGGCGCAGGTGAGGGCGCTGATGTTCATCGAGCGTTTTGCCCGTGACATCGAAGCCCGTTACGAGATGATGGAGAGCCGGCTCGGGTGACAATTCAACCTGAACCAGAACAGAACAACGATGGCACTGCTGCAGATTTCCGAACCCGGCCAGGCCCCCGACCCGCACCAGCGGCGGATCGCGGTGGGCATCGACCTGGGTACCACCCATTCCCTGGTCGCCGCTGTGCGCAGCGGCGTGGCCGAATGTCTGCCTGACGAGCAGGGCCGTGTGATCCTGCCTTCCGTGGTGCGCTACCTGCCCCAGGGCGGCCGGCAGATTGGCCATGAGGCGCTGGCAGAGCAGATCAACGACCCGGGCAATACCATCGCCTCGGTCAAGCGCCTGATGGGACGTGGTCTGGCCGATGTGCACCAGGCCGCCAAGCTGCCCTATACCCTGGTCGATGCGCCCGGCATGGTGCGCGTGCGCACCATCGCTGGCGAGAAGACGCCGGTGGAGGTGAGTGCCGAGATCCTGGCCACGCTGCGCTACCGTGCCGAAGACAGCTTCAACGACGATCTCTACGGTGCCGTCATCACGGTGCCGGCCTATTTCGACGACGCTCAGCGTCAGGCCACCAAGGACGCGGCCCAACTGGCCGGCCTCAACGTGCTGCGCCTGATCAACGAGCCCACGGCCGCGGCCATTGCCTACGGCCTGGACAACGCCAGCGAGGGTATCTACGCGGTCTACGACCTGGGTGGCGGTACTTTCGACATTTCCATCCTGCGTCTGTCCAAGGGTGTGTTCGAGGTGATCGCCACCGGCGGCGACTCGGCCCTGGGCGGCGACGATTACGACCGGGCCCTGGCCGAGTGGATGCTGACGGAAACGGGCCTGAGCGCCGATACCCCCGAGGACCAGGCCCGCCTCATGGCCGAGGCGCGGCAAGCCAAGGAAGCCCTGTCGGACGAGGAGATCGTCACCGCCGAACTGGAGCTCTCCAGTGGTGCGGTGGATCTGTCCCTCAACCGCGACCAGTTCGAGGCCTGCACCACGGCGCTGACGGCGCGCACCATGGCGGCCGTGCGCAAGGTGCTGCGCGACGCCAAGCTCACCGTGGACGAGGTGCAGGGTGTGGTCATGGTGGGCGGTTCCACCCGTATGCCGGTGATCCGCCGCACCGTGGGAGAGTTCTTCGGCCGCGAGCCGCTGACCAACCTGAACCCGGACGAAGTGGTGGCGCTGGGCGCGGCCATCCAGGCCAACCAGCTGGCCGGCAACAACCCCTCCGGCGACCTGCTGCTGCTGGATGTGATTCCCTTGTCGCTGGGCATCGAGACCATGGGCGGCCTGGTGGAGCGCATCGTGCCGCGCAACCAGACCATCCCCACCGCGATGGCGCAGGACTTCACAACCTACAAGGACGGCCAGACCGCCCTGGCCCTGCACGTGGTGCAAGGCGAGCGCGACCTGGTGGCCGACTGCCGCAGCCTGGCGCGTTTCGAACTGCGTGGTTTCCCGCCCATGGCAGCCGGCGCCGCGCGCATCCGCGTGACTTTCACCATCGATGCCGACGGCCTGCTGCAGGTGGGCGCGCGCGAGCAGACCAGCGGTGTGGAAGCCAGCATCACCGTCAAGCCTTCCTACGGTCTCGGGGATGAGCAGATCGCGAAGATGCTGCAGGAAAGCTTTACGACCGCGCAAGCAGACATGAAGGCCCGCGCGCTGGTGGAGGCGCGGGTCGAGGCCGACCGCATGCTCATGGCCACTCGCACGGCGCTGGCCGCCGATGGCGACCTACTGTCGGGCCCCGAGCGCAATGCCATGGCCAGCCTGATGGACGCGCTGGAGGCCATCCGTACGCAGGATGACGCGGCCGCCATCGACGCCGCCACCGAAGCCCTGGCCAAGGGCACCGAAGCCTTCGCCGCGCTGCGCATGAACCGTGGCATCCAGCAGGCCCTGGCCGGCAAGAACATCGCCAACGTCTGAGACAAATCTTTTCGAGAACCCGCATGCCCGTCATCAAGATCCTGCCTCATCCCGAATACTGCCCGCAGGGCGCCGAGATCAAGGCGCCGGCCGGCACCTCGATCTGCGAGGCCATGCTGGACAACCACATCAATATCGAGCATGCCTGCGACATGAGTTGCGCCTGCACGACCTGCCACGTCATCGTGCGTGAAGGCTACAACACGCTCAATGAGCCGGACGAGAACGAGGAAGACTTGCTGGACCGTGCCTGGGGCCTGGAGCCGCAGTCGCGCCTGAGCTGCCAGGCCATCCTGGCGCAGCAGGACGTGGTGGTGGAGATCCCCAAGTACTCCATCAATCACGCCAAGGAAAACCACTGAACGTTTTGTCCTTCGACAGCCCCCATGCGGGGCTGTTTTCGTTTCCGGGGCCGCTATGATCAGGACCATGCGCCAGATCGTCCTCGACACCGAAACCACGGGCCTGTCCGCCGAAGGCGGCGACCGCATCATTGAAATCGGCTGTGTGGAGCTGCTCAACCGCAAGCTCACCGGCAACAACCTGCACTTCTACCTGAACCCCGGGCGCGACAGCCACGAGGACGCGCTGCGGGTGCACGGCATCAGCAACGAATTCCTGCGCGACAAGCCCAGGTTCGCCGAGGTGCACGAGGAAATCCTGGCCTATCTGCAGGGCGCCGAGATCATCATCCACAACGCGGCCTTCGACGTGAGCTTCCTGAACAAGGAGCTGGAACTGGTGGGCAAGCCGCGTTTTGCCCAGTTCGTCGCCAGCGTGACCGACACCCTGGTCATGGCCAAGGAGATGTTCCCGGGCAAGCGCAATTCACTGGACGCGCTGTGCGACCGCCTGGGCGTGGACAACTCGGGCCGCACCCTGCACGGCGCGCTCTTGGACGCCGAGCTGCTGGCCGACGTCTACATCAACCTCACGCGCGGCCAGGACGCGCTGCTGATCGACACCGCTGACACAACGACGGCCACGGGCAGCTTCGAGCGTGTGGACCTGAGCCGTTTCGAGCTGCCCGTGCTGAGCGCTTCCGAG
Organism: Rhodoferax sp. BAB1; assembly: GCF_013334205.1. NCBI lineage: Bacteria > Pseudomonadati > Pseudomonadota > Betaproteobacteria > Burkholderiales > Comamonadaceae > Rhodoferax > Rhodoferax sp. BAB1. The sequence goes on from NZ_CP054424.1 coordinate 1,372,925, forward strand.
CAGGAACTGGCGGCGCACGAAGATCTGCTGGCCCAGCTCGACAAGGCCAGCGGCGGCAAGACAGTCTGGCGGGCCCAGGCCTGACCATGGCGCGGCCACTTGTGGCATAATCTCGTTTTTCCTGAAAACGCAAACGCTTTCAGCAAGCATTCAGGGCGATTAGCTCAGCGGTAGAGCACTGCATTCACACTGCAGGGGTCACATGTTCGATCCATGTATCGCCCACCAACACAGCGCTTCGGCGCCAGAAAGCCCGCCAGTCCCCAAGACGGCGGGCTTTTTCTATTCTGGTTCCGAAAATCAGCGGGGTGGTGGCAGTGGCTGGCCACCCAGACGCGCCCACAACCAGGACAGTGCCTGTTTGAGGTCAGGCCGGCTGCCACGTGCCAGTGCGGCTTGTGGCTCGGGCGCCGGTCCCTGCGCAGGGCCGATGTCGAAGGTGAAGCTGAAGCTCGGCGTCTGGCCCATGCGCAGGTCGCTCAGGTGGGCGCGGCCGTCCACGCTGCGCATGGCCACCAGTCCCTTGGCAAAACGGTTCAATCTTTCGTAAGCGGGTGTGCCCGCATAAGCCTGTTGCAGCGCCGGGCCGCGATCGTGCAGCTCCCACAGCGGTTCCTGGCCATCGTCCAGCAGCGAATAGAAACCCTCGTGGTAATGCGTGGGTGTGGTTGCCACCACGCGCCACAACACGCTGTTGAACGCGGTGGGCGTGACCAGCAGGGCCTGCGCCTGCACACCCTGGCGTGCCAGCGAGGCCTGGGCGAGGGCGCTTACGTGCGCCTGCACCGCCACCCCCCAGGCCAGGTAGGCCGTGCTGAGCGTCAGCCCGAGGGCATTGGCACGCAATGCCCAGTCGGGACGGCGGCGCCAGCCCAGCGCCAGCAGCAGGCCGAAGAGCAGGGGCAGGGTATAGAGCGGGTCGATGATGAAGATGCTGCCGACGCCGTAGGGATGGTTGCTGAAGGGCAGCGCGAGTTGCGTGCCATAGACCGTCATGGCGTCGAGCAGCGGGTGCGTGACCAGCATCAGCCAGGCCGCCAGGCACCAGCGTCGCCACTGTGCCCATTCGCCATGCAGGCGGGCGATGCCGGCCCCGAGCAGGGGCCCGGCCACGCTGAGCCAGAAGAGTGAATGGCTTTCCGCGCGATGCAGCGTCATATTGAGCAGCGCGTCGCCATGGTCGATGAACACATCGAGGTCGGGCAGGGTGCCCAGCAGTGCGCCCCAGCCCGCCGCCTTGGGCAAGGCCGTGTGCCGTCCCATGACGGCCACGCCGACGGCGGCGCCCAGCGCCAGTTGTGAGAGTGAATCCATGCCCGGATGATGGCAGAGGCAGCCCGGGCCCGCAGGCCGTGGGGCCATGCCCGCCGCTCAGAGCGCCAGCACGATGGGAAAGTTTGCCTGCAGGCCCTGCCGGCCGGAGACGAAGGGAATGGTCAGGGCGGCGCGGTCCTCGGCGCTACGCAAGCGCCGCCAGAGGGCGTCGCTTTCATTGCCCGGGTCGCCGGCTACATAGAGTTGGGTGGTCAGCAGGGCGCGCTGGCCGAGCCTGACCTTGACGTGGATGTGCGGCGTGCGCCCGCTGTAGGCCACGGGTCGCAGCGTGCGGAAACGGTAACGTCTTTCGCCATCGACTGTCACGCGGCCGTAACCCTGGAAGGCCGGGTCGGCGCGACCACTGTCACCTGGATGGTGGTAATGCCCCTGGTGATCGCATTGCCAGATCTCGACCTGTGCGCCGCGCACCGGCACGCCCGCCGTGTCGCTCACCTGCCCCTCGATCCAGGCGGGCCGGCCCTGCCGATAGTCCACGCTGCCGTTGCGCAAGAGGTCGCCATCGGTGTCGTCGGGCAGATCGAGCGGGTAGAAGGGGCCTTCGGTCTGTGAAGGCGTGGGCAGCAGGCGGCCGGTCGCGGGCCTGGCCCACACCGGGGGCAGCCAGATCGGGGCGGCCACGGCCGAAGCCAGGCCCAGGTTCAGCAGTCGGCGGCGCAGGGAGGATGTCGGTTCGGGCATGAGAAAGCTCCGTTGATGACGAACTCTAGTCCAAGTCCGGTTCCCTTGCCCACCGGCTTCACCCAAATTACGGTGGGGGGTCAGCACTAGACTGATGAGTCTAGTATGATGCCGTACATGCCAGCCTGGCGATTCCGCAGGTTTGGCCGCCATCCAGCATCGATCCTCAGCCTCATGACCAGCGATACCCGCGCCCGCATCCTTGAAGCAGCCCTGGACACCTTTTGCGAGAAGGGTTACAGCGCCTGTGTGGACGATATCGCCCGCCGTGCAGGCGTGGTCAAGCAGACGCTTTATCACCATTACGGCAGCAAGGAGAGCCTGTTCCGCGAGGCGCTGACCGGCCTGGTCAACGTGCTGTTGGTCGATCTGGGGACTCGTTCCGGCTCCCTGCGTGAGGATCTGCTGCGCTTTGCCGAATCCTTCCAGGCCCAGGCCATGAGCGAGCAGGGCCTGGCCCTGCACCGCATGCTGGTGGCAGAGTCCCCCCGTTTTCCGGAACTGGCCCGGGCGGTGTTCGAAACCTGGCAGTTGGCCGGCACCGAGCTGGCGCGCTTGTTGCGTGAGGCCATGGACCGCGGCGAACTGCGCCAGGACGATCCCGAGTTCGCGGCCGAGATGCTGATCAGCCTGCTGACCGGAACGCAACGGGATCTGCTCCTGCTGGGCATGCCGGTGGAGTGCCCGCAGCAGAGCGGACGCATGGCCCGGATCGTCGATTGTTTTTTGCAGGCGTACGCACCCCTGGCGGGCGCCGCGAAGTCTTGAAGGGAGTACCGAATGAAAGTTGTTGACTACCGCGCTCCGGCCCTGGCGGCCTTCCTGGCGCTGTTACTGAGCGCCTGTGGCAAATCCGAGGCGCCCAAGCCCGCTGCCGGCGGTCCGGGCGCCGCACCACCGCCGACCGAAGTGGCCGTGGTCGTGGCGCGCCAGGGCGAAGCCCTGCTGACCAAGGAATTGCCCGGCCGTCTGCAGGCCTGGCGCACCGCCCAGGTGCGGGCGCGCGTGGAGGGCATCGTCGAGCAGCGCCATTTTGTGGAGGGCTCGGACGTGAAGGCCGGGGCACCACTGTACCGCATCGATGCGCGTACCTATCGCACCAGCTTCGAGGCGGCCAAGGCCGATGCCGCCGCTGCGCGCGCCGTGGTGAACCGCTACCGGCCGCTGGTCGAGATGAAGGCCGTGAGCCAGCAGGAACTCGACAGCGCCGAGGCGCGCCTGCGCCAGGCCGAAGCGGCCTTGTCACGGGCCGAGCAGGACCTGGAGAACACCACCGTGCCGGCCCCGATCTCGGGCCGCATCGGCCGCAGCCTGGTGACCGAAGGGGCCCTGGTCGGGCGTGGCGAGGCGACGCAACTGGCGACCATCGAACAGATCGACCCGATCTACGTGAACTTCACGCAAAGCAGCACCGAGCTGCTGGCCCTGCGCGAGGCCATCGCCAGCGGCCGCTGGAAAAAGGCCGACACCCGGCGCATGGAACTGGTGCTGGAGAACGACACGGTCTATGCGCTGCCGGGCAAGCTGCTGTTCTCGGACCTCGCGGTGGACCCCAATACCGGCGCTGTCTCGATGCGCGCCGAGTTCCCGAACCCGAAGAAGGATCTCCTGCCGGGCATGTTCGTGCGGGTGCGTTATGCCCAGGCCAAGGCCGACAAGCTCATCGTCCTGCCGCAGCGCGCCGTGCAGCTGTCGCCCGCCGGCGCTTCGGTGCTGGTCGTGGGTGAGGATGGCAAGGTCGCGCCGCGCCCGGTCAAGCTCGGCGGCATGAGCGGCAGCACGTGGACCATCACCAGCGGCCTCAATGGCGGTGAACAGGTCATGGTGGAGGGGCATATGAAGGCCTATCCGGGCAGCGTGGTCAAACCCGTGCCCTGGACACCGGCTGCGCCTGCTGCCCCTGCCACACAAGGGAAGTAAGACACCATGGCCAAATTCTTTGTCGACCGTCCGGTCTTTGCCTGGGTGATCGCCCTGGTCATCCTGTTGGCTGGGGCGCTGGCCCTGCGCCAGTTGCCCGTGGCCCAGTACCCCGAGGTCGCGCCGCCGGCGCTGGCCGTCAACGTGACCTATCCCGGTGCCTCCGCCAAGGTGGTCGAGGACACCGTGGTGGCCCTGATCGAGCAGGAGATGAACGGCATCGAAAACCTGCTCTACATGGACTCGACTTCCGAGCAGAGCACGGGCACCATCAACCTGACTTTCAAAACCGGCACCAACATCGAGATTGCCTCGGTCGAGACGCAAAACCGCATCAAGCGCGTGGAGGCCCGTCTGCCCGACGAAGTCAAGCGCCTGGGTGTGACCGTGACCAAGACACGGCGCAACTACCTGATGTTCATCACGCTGTACTCGCCGGACAAGAGCCTCAATGGCGTGGACCTGGGGAGCTATGTGGCGGCCAGCGTGATCGACGAGCTGCGTCGTGTGCCGGGCGTGGGCGAGGCCCAGCTTTTCGGCTCCGAATACGCCATGCGTCTGTGGGTCGACCCTGACAAGCTCGCGGCCTACCGCCTGACGCCGGGCGAGGTCATCAGTGCGGTGCGGACGCAGAACGTGCTGCTGGCCGTGGGCGAGGTGAACCAGCCGCCCGCGCCCAAGGGCATGGAATACGCTGCCACCGTGATCACGCGGGGCCGCCTGACCACGACCGAGGAGTTCGGCAATGTGGTGGTGCGTGCGCAGGCCGACGGCTCGCTGGTGCGCGTGCGCGACGTGGCCCGGGTTGAGCTGGGTGCGCAGGACTATTCCGTCTTCGCACGCCTAGACAGCCAGCCGACTGCCGCAGTGGGCGTCAAGGTCTCGCCGGGCGCCAACGCCATGGACACGGCCAAGGCCGTGCGCCTGCGCATGCAGGAGCTGGAGCGCTACTTCCCCAAGGGGGTGGCCTGGGACGTGCCCTACGACACCACGCCCTTCATCGAGATCTCGATCAATGAAGTGATCAAGACCCTGTTCGAGGCCGTGCTGCTGGTCTTCGTGGTGATGTACCTTTTCCTGGAGAACTGGCGTGCCACGCTGATCCCCACCATCGTGGTGCCGATCTCGCTGATCGGTGCGGCGCTGGGCCTGTACGTGCTGGGCTACTCCATCAACGTGCTCACGCTGTTCGCCATGGTGCTGGCCATCGGCATCGTGGTGGACGACGCCATCGTGGTGGTGGAGAACGTCGAACGCATCATGAGCGAGGAGCATCTCTCGCCACGTGACGCCACGGCCAAGGCCATGGACCAGATCGTGGGCGCCATCATCGGCATCACGGTGGTGCTGTCGGCGGTGTTCATCCCCATGGCCTTTTTCTCGGGCTCGGTGGGCGCGATCTACCGCCAGTTCGCCGTGACCCTGGTGCTGACCATGCTGTTCTCGGCCCTGATGGCCCTGACGCTGACGCCGGCCCTGTGTGCCACGCTGCTCAAGCCCCACAAGCCGGGCGAGGCGGGCGTGCTGCCTACCACCGGCTTTTTCGGCTGGTTCAACCGCGGCTTCGCGGCGGCCACGCGTGGCTACATCCGCAAGGTGACAGGCATGCTGGGTCGCCCGGGCCGCTGGCTCATCGTTTACGGTGCCATTCTGGTGGCCACGGTCTGGATGTTCGCCAAGCTGCCGGGCAGCTTCCTGCCCGAGGAAGACCAGGGTTATTTCATCAGCATGGTGATGCTGCCGCCAGGTGCGACCCAGGAGCGCACGGTGGAGGTGATCCAGCAGGCCGAGCAGTTTTTCCTGGCGCAGCCCGAGGTGGAACACACTGTGGGTGTGGTCGGCTTCTCCTTTTTCGGCCGCGGCCAGAATGCGGGCCTGATCTTCACGCGCCTGAAAAACTGGGATGAACGCAAGGCCAGGGAAAGCAGTGCCACAGCCGTGGTGCAGCGCGCCAACATGATGCTCTTCGGTATCAAGCAGGCCTTCATCTTCAGCGTCAATCCGCCGCCCATTCCCGAGCTGGCGGCTGTCGGTGGTTTCGACTTCCGACTGCAGGACCGTGGTGGCCTGGGACGCGACCAGTTGGCTGCGGCACAGGCCCTGGCCGTGCAGGTGGCCGGTGCCAACCCGGCCCTGGCCGGGGTTCGCATGGAAGGCATGGCGCCCGGTCCGCAGCTGCTGCTGCAGATCGACCGCGAGAAGGCCCAGACCCTGGGCGTGGACATCGGTACGCTCAACGAGACGCTGCAGACCCTTTTCGGCGTGTCCTACATCAACGACTTCGAGCGCCAGGGCCGCATCCTGCGCGTGCAGATGCAGGCCGACCCCTCGGTGCGCACCAGCCCCGAGGCGATGATGCGCGTGCAGGTGCGCAACCGCAGCGGCGGCATGGTGTCCCTGTCCGAGGTGGTCAAGCCGCTGTGGATGGTGGGCGCGCCCCGGCTGGACCGCTACAACGGCGTGCCCTCGGTCAAGCTCTCGGGCAACCCGGCGCCAGGCCACAGCACGGGTGAGGCCATGTTGGCCATGGGTGAGGTGGCGAAGCAGATGCCCAACGGCATCGGCTACCAGTGGTCCGGCACCTCCTTCGAGGAAAGCCTCTCGGGTTCGCAGGCACCGCTGCTGTTCGCGGTCTCGCTGATCGTGGTGTTCCTGTGCCTGGCGGCGCTCTACGAGAGCTGGACGATTCCCTTCTCGGTCATGCTGGTGGTGCCGCTGGGCATCTTCGGCGCGCTGCTGGCGGTCTATCTGCGCGGCCTGCCCAACGATGTGTACTTCAAGGTGGGCCTGATCGCGACCATCGGCCTGTCCTCGAAAAACGCCATCCTGATCATCGAATTCGCACGCACCCTGCAGGACCAGGGAATGGCGCTCAAGGACGCCATTCTGGAAGCCTGCCGCCTGCGGCTGCGCCCCATCCTGATGACCTCGATCGCCTTCATCGTGGGCGTGCTGCCGCTGGCCATCTCCAGCGGTGCCGGCGCGCAGAGCCGGCATGCCATCGGCACCGGCGTGATGGGCGGCATGATCGCCGCCACCGTGCTGGCCATCTTCCTGGTGCCCGTGTTCTATCTGGTCGTCAGCCGCCTGTTCCCCGGCCACAGCCGCGGTCATGCGCCGACCACAGGCGAAGGAGGCCACCATGGCTAAACTGATACCTTACGTCACGGCCCTGGTCACCGCGCTGCTGCTGGCCGGTTGCTCCGTGATGACGCCCGAGTACCAGCGTCCGGCCCTGTCCGTGCCCGAAGCCTGGCCGGATGAGGTCAAGACCACGGGGATCGAGAGCAAGCCTGTGGACTGGGCCAGCTTCTTCCCGGACGAGCGCCTGCGCGCGCTGATCAAGCTCTCGCTGGAGCACAATCGCGACCTGCGCATCGCTACGGCCCGCGTTGCCGAGGCGCAGGCCATGTACGGCATCCAGCGCGCCGATCGCCTGCCCACGGTCAACGTCGGCGGTTCGCTGGCGCGCAGCCGCACGCCGGGTGATCTGTCGGGCACGGGCGTCTCCAGCGTCGGCCAGCGTGCCGACGTCAACGCCAGCCTGCCGGCTTTCGAGCTGGACTTCTGGGGCCGCGTGGCCAGCCTGAGCGAAGCGGCCAAGGCCAGCTATCTGGCGACCGAGCAGGCCGAGCGCAGCTTCAGGCTGTCGCTGATCGCCAGCGTGGCCGATGCCTACCTGGCGCAGGCCGAGGCGCAAGAGCGTGTCGTGCTGGCCCAGGCCACGCTGGAGACACGGGCCCGGACGCGAGAGCTGGTGGACCGCCGGCGCCAGGCCGGCCTGGCGGGCGATCTGGACTTCCTGCAGGCCGATGCCGCCTACGAGGGCGCGCGTGCCGAACTCGCGGCCTTGCGGCGCCAGTTATCCGCAGCACGCAACTACCTGCGTGCGCTCGTGGGAACCGAGCCCGGTGATTTGCCGGCCGGCAAGACGCTGGCCGAGCAGGGCATCAACCTGGAACAGCAGGCCGATTTGCCGGCGCAGGTGCTGGTACGCCGCCCTGACGTGCTGGTGGCCGAGCAGCGCCTGCTGGCGGCCAACGCCAACATCGGCGCGGCGCGTGCGGCCTTTTTCCCGCGCATCGCGCTGACGGCCTCGGCCGGTACCGCCAGCCGCGAGCTCGACGGCCTGTTCAAGGACGGCTCCGAGGCCTGGAGTTTCTCACCCAGCATCACCCTGCCCATCTTCGACTTCGGGCGGCGCAGCGCCAATCTGGACCTGGCCGAGGTGCGCAAGAACATCGCCGTGGCGGAATACGAGCGCACCGTGCAGCAGGCTTTCCGTGAGGTGGCCGATCTGCTGGTGGCGCGCGAGCAGCTGGCTGAGCAGCTCAAGGCTGTGGAGGCCCAGGAACGTTCACAGCAGCGTGCGGCCGACATCGCCGAGGCGCGCTACCGCCAGGGCGTGGGCAGCTTCCTGGAGGTGCTGGACGCCCAGCGCCAGCTCTTTACAGTGCGCCAGGGCCTGATCCAGTTGCGCCGCAGCCAGTGGGCCACCGCGGCCCAGCTCTACAGGGCGCTGGGCGGCGAGGAGGGCTGAGGCGACGCTCGCTTATGCTCGCAGATTTGCCGATGCGAAAGGTCAGCTTGTGGAGCAGGTCGATGCGGTGGTGGTGGGAGCCGGGGTTGTCGGTCTGGCGGTGGCGCGTGCGCTGGCGCTGAGCGGGCGTGAGGTGCTGGTGCTGGAAGCTGCCGAGGCCATCGGCACGCAGACCAGTTCGCGCAACAGCGAGGTCATCCACGCCGGCATCTACTACCCGAAGGGCTCGCTGAAGGCGCACCTGTGCGTGCAGGGCAAGCAGATGCTGTACGCCTACTGCGCGGAGCGGGGTATCGGGCACCGTCGCTGTGGCAAGCTGATCGTCGCCACCGCGCCTGCACAGGTGGCTGAACTGCAGGGCATCATCCAGAAAGCCGCGGCCAACGGCGTCAACGACCTGGTCTTGCTGGCACGCGAGCAGGCGCTGGCGCTGGAGCCGGCGCTGGATTGTGTGGCCGCCATCCATTCCCCGAGCACCGGCATCGTTGACAGCCATGGGCTGATGCTGGCGCTGCAGGGCGATCTGGAAAACGCCGGCGGCCTGGTGGCCTTCAATTCGCCGCTGTCGCATGCGCGGGTGACGCCGGCGGGCATCGAACTCGAAGCCCTGGATGGAACCCAACTGCGCGCCCGTACGGTGGTCAATGCCGCCGGCTTGCAGGCGCCGACGCTGGCGCGCCGATTCGAGGGGCTGGACCCCACACATATCCCCGGCGCGTACTACGCCAAGGGCAACTACTTCACGCTCGCCGGCCGCTCACCCTTCAGCCGCCTGATCTACCCCGTGCCCGAGGCTGCCGGCCTGGGGGTGCATCTCACCATCGATCTCGGTGGACAGGCCAAGTTCGGCCCCGATGTGCAGTGGGTCGACTCGCCCGAGGATCTGGTGGTGGACCCCGTGCGCGGCGAAGCGTTCTACGCCGAGGTCCGCAAGTACTGGCCGGCGCTGGCCGACGGCGTGCTGCAGGCGGGGTATGCCGGCATCCGGCCCAAGATCAGCGGCCCGGGGGCTGCTGCTGCCGACTTCAAGATAGAAGGCCCGGCCACGCATGGCGTGCCGGGCCTGGTCAACCTCTTCGGCATCGAGTCACCAGGGCTGACGAGTTGCCTGGCGATCGCATCGAAGGTGGTCGAATTGCTGTGAAGCCTCTTACTGGATCTCGATGCCCGCATCCTTGACGATCTTGGCCCACTTGACCATGTCGCCTTGCATGAGCTGGGTCAAACCTTCAGGCGTGGACAGACCGACCTGGACGCCCGCGTCGAACAGGGCTTTCTGGGTGTCGGGCTGGGCCATGAGCTTGGCGATCTCGCTGTTGAGGCGCTGCACGATCTCCTTGGGCATGCCGGCCGGCCCGAGCAGCGCGAGCCAGTTGCTGGCGTCATAACCCGCCACGCCGGCTTCCTGCAGGGTCGGCACGTCCGGCATTTGCGGGGCCCGGGTGGCCGTGGTCACGGCCAGGGCCTTGAGCTTGCCAGTGGCCAGATGGGGCAGTGCATTGGTGATGCCGGCAAAGCTGCTGTCCACCACACCGGCGATCAGGTCGGTCATGGCGCCATTGCTGCCGCGGTAGGGGACGTGCTTGAGTTGCGCGCCGGTCATGGAGACGAACAGGCCGCCCATGAGGTGCTGCGTGCTGCCGTTGCCCGAGGAAGCGTAGTGCAGGACATCGGGCTTGGCCTTGGCCAGTGCGATGAAGTCCTTCACATTGGTGGCGGCCACCTTGTTGGGGTTGACCACGAGCACGTAGGCCGAGTCCACCAGCTTGCTGATGGGGGTGAAGCTCTTGATCGGGTCGTAGGGAATCGACTTGTAGATCGAGGGGCTGATCGTGTGGGTCGAGGAGATCATGACCAGGGTGTAGCCGTCAGGGGCGGCCTTGGCGACCATGTCGGCGCCGATGGTGGAGCCGGCGCCGGGTTTGTTCTCGATGACAAAGGAGCCGCCCATGGCAGCGCCCAGTTTCTGGCCCACGATACGCGCAACCACGTCGGTGAAACCGCCGGCACCGAAGGGCACGATGATCTTCACGGGGCGGTTGGGATAGTTTTGTGCGGCAGCGCCGAAGGCCGACAGGCCCAGAACGGAAGCCAGGAACAGACGACGGAAATTGGTTTTGAGAGTCATCGTATTACCCCTTGTAGGATGGTTCGGGCATGGCAAAGAAGCCGTGCAGGATGGCGTAGACCATTAGATAATTTTTCTGCTGGAAGCTGGCATGGGAGATACCCTGCATGATGCTGAACTGCTTGCTGGTGGTGGGCAGCAGCTGGTAGAACTTCAGCAGGTCGTCCAGGCTGGCGATGCCGTCGAACTCGCCGCGCATGATCAGCGTCGGTGCTTGGATATTGCGCGGCTCGACCACCGGCAGGCGCGAGCACATGTCCACATAGGTGCCGGTGGGCATGGAACTGTCCAGCGTCAGGATGGCATCGGCAAAGGCTTCCTTGGTGGCTTCGTCGGCACAGCCCGGATGGTCGCGGTTGAAGATGCTGTGCACGAAGGCGCGGTCAATGGGGCGGCTGTTCCTGGCCAGGAATTCAGGCAGCTTCTTCTTGCGTTCGGCCAGGGTCGGGCTGCCCTCGCCGGTCCAGACGAAGGCATCCAGCGCCAGGCGCGCGACACGTTCCGGGTGGCGCTCGGAAAACAGTGCGGCCTTGAGCGCGCCCGAGGAGATGCCGTAGACCATCAGCTTGCCGGCACCGGTCTTGTTCAGGATGTACTCGCTGCCGGCGGCCAGATCGTCGGCACCGTTGCTGATGTCGAAATTGATGGGCCGGTGCTTGTCGGAGCGGCCGTAGCCTTCGTTGTCCATGCACCAGGTGTCGAAACCGCGCTCGGCGAACCAGTCCATCACCGAGGAATGCGGCCGGCCCGGGACGGTGAGGTCGAAGGTCGGCTGCGAGGCCATGGACGAGCCATGGACGAAAAGTATCGTGCCGGCGTGGGGCACCTTGGGGTTGGCCGGTTTCTGCCAGAGAAAGAGCTTGATGTCGCCCTTATGGGTCCAGTGCTCGATGCCACCGGTCCACTGCACGTTTGCCATGGTCTTGTTTCCTCGGGTTGATCTGTGATCTGCGATTCAGACGGGGCGGCGCAGGAAGGTCTCGAGCGCGAAATGGAACTTGTAGCGCTGCACACCCATCATGGGGTTGTGGGCAATGCCCGAGAGCACCACGAATTCCTTGTCCTTGGTGGGCAGGCGCGCGAAGAAGTCCAGCAGGTCGGGCTCGGCCGCGATGCCGTCGTATTCGCCGCGGATCACCAGGGTCGGGCAGGGGATGGCCTCGGGGGCCGCCACCGGCAGGTTGGCGCACATGTCCACATAGGTGCCGGTCGGCACTTCGCTGACCAGCGGCAGTTCCGCGGCGGCAATCGCCTTGGGCACGATGTCCTCGCTGCTGCCGGGCTTGTCGCGGTTGAACATGCCCTCATAAAAGGCCAGGTCCACCTTGCGGCGCGGGCTGGCCGAGTATTCGGGCAGCTTCTTGCGGCGCTGTTCCAGCGTGGGCGAGCCGGCGCCGGTATAGACCAGGGCCGAGAGGCCCAGCCGCTCGACCGTCTCCGGGTGGGCGGCCGTGTACAGGCAGGAGCGCAGCGCGCCGGAGGAGGAGCCGAACAGGTTGAGCTTCTGCGCGCCGGTCTTTTGCAGGATGAAGGGGATGGCGGTGGCCAGGTCCAGCGCGCCGGTCTTGATGTCGCTGTTGCCGCGGCCCGACCAGCCCGAGCGGCCGTAGCCTTCGTGGTCCATGGTCCAGACGTCGTAGCCGCGCTCGGCAAAGTAGTCCATCACCGAGTAGTCCTTGCCGCCGGGCACCTGCAGGTCGTAGGTGTTGCGGCCCGAGACGGTGGAGCCGTGCACCAGCATCAGCACGGGCAGCGGCGCTTCGCCGGCCACGGGCGCCTGGGCGCGCTTGCGGTACACATAGAGTTGCACGCCCTCGCGGGTCACAAAATATTCTTCGCTCCAGATCACGATGACTTCTTTCAAGGGAATGGGGAAAACAGCAGGGCCAGAAGGCAGCTGGACGAATATACTTTTAAGCCATCGGTTATGAAACGGGCTTTTGTGAATTCATTGTTTACGGGCGTGGTGCAGAGGGTTCCGCCATGCGCGACCTGAACGCCCTGGCCACCTTCGTGGCCGTCGTCGATGCCGGCAGCTACACCGTCGCCGCCGATCGCTGCGGCATCTCCAAGGCGCTGGCCAGCCGCCATATCCAGGAACTCGAGGAATCGCTGGGGTGAAGCTGCTCAATCGCAGCACCCGCAAGCTGGGCCTGACCCAGGCCGGTGAGCGTTTCTACGAGCGCTGCGCACGCATCGTCGCCGATGCCGGTGATGCCGTGCGTGATGTCGAGGAGCTTTCGCGCGGTTCGCATGGCCTGATCCGCATCAGTACTGCCATCACCTTCGGTCGTCTGCATCTGCTGCCGGCCGTGAGTGATTTCCTGGCGCTGAACCCCTCGATCCAGATCGATGTGACGCTCTCCGAGCGCTTTGCCGACCTGATCTCCGGCAATGCCGACCTGGTGGTGCGGCTGGCGGAGGAGCCGCGCCTGAGCAATCTGGTGGCGCGCCGGCTGGCGCCGTGCCGCTGGATCGTGGTGGCCTCGCCAGCCTACCTGGCCGCCCATGCCACGCCTCGCACGCCGCGCGACCTGCTGGCCTGCAACTGCCTGGTCTATGACAGGCCCAAGGGCAATGAATGGCGCTTTCGCGGGCGCGATGGCGAGCTGTCCCTGAACGTGTCGGGCAATCTGCGCGCGAACGTGGCCGAAGGCCTGGTGGACGCCGCCGTGGCGGGCGTGGGCATTGCCATGCTGCCGTCCTTCGCGGCCAGTGAACACATCGTGGCCGGACGCCTGGTCCAGCTCTTTCCTGAATACGCGCTGCAGGAGAGCACGCTGTACGCCGTGTTTCTGCCGGATCGTCGCCTGCCGGAGCGCATCCGCAATTTCGTGCAGTTCCTGGCGGAGCGTTTTGCCGGTGAGCCTGCCTGGGACCAGCCGCTGCCCAAGAACCCCTTGGCCAGGGAGGGCCGCAACGCCCGTTCCGCGGCCTGAGCGCGGCGTGGCTCAGCGGTTTGCGTTGCGGGCCCGGATGGCCAGGGCCGCTTCTTTCACCAGCGTCGGCCCCTGGTAGATCAGGCCGGTGTAGATCTGCACCAGGTCGGCGCCGGCCTCGATCTTGCTCACGGCATCGGCTGCACTCAGGATGCCACCCACACCGATGATGGGATAGTCCCGTCCGAGCGCGGTACGCAGCTGGCGGATCACGCGGTTGCTGGCCTCCAGCACTGGGGCGCCCGAGAGGCCGCCGGCCTCCTGCGCATGCGGCAGGCCCGACACGGCTTCGCGGCTGAGCGTGGTGTTGGTGGCGATCACGCCGTCCATCCCGTGCCGCTGCAAGGTGGTCGCAATCACCTTGACCTGTTCCTCGTCCAGATCGGGCGCGATCTTCACGAAGACGGGGACACGTTTGCCGTGCTGCTGGGCCAGTTGCTCGCGTCGGGTCGCGATCGCCCCGAGCAGGGCGTCCAGCGCCTCGTCGCTTTGCAGCGCGCGCAGGTTCTTGGTGTTCGGGCTGGAGATGTTGATGGTGACGTAATCGGCGTGCGGGTAGACGCCGGCCAGGCCGATCAGATAGTCATCCGTGGCACGCTCGATGGGCGTGGTCGCATTCTTGCCGATGTTCAGGCCGAGCAGCAGGGGCGTGCCACTCCTGCGGCGGAAGGTGGCGCGCTGCACATTGGCCAGGAAGGCGTCCAGCCCGTCGTTGTTGAAGCCCAAACGGTTGATCAGGGCGTTCGCCGCCGGCAGGCGGAACATGCGGGGTTGGGGGTTGCCCGGCTGGGCCAGCGGCGTGACGGTACCGACTTCGACGAAACCGAAGCCCATGGCGCCCAGGCCGTCGATGCAGCGGGCGTTCTTGTCCAGGCCGGCGGCCATGCCCACGCGGTTGGGGAAGCGCAGGCCGGCCACGGTGACGGGGTCCTCCACGCGCGGGCTGCTGTAGGTGCAGGCCAGCGGCGTGTTCTGCGTGCGCGCCAGCATGGCGATGGTCACGTCGTGGGCGGTTTCCGGGTCAAGGCGGAACAGCATGGCGCGGGAGAGGGCGTAGGGGATCAGGGACATCGCATAATTCCAGTCTTTCCGTAATTCTCCCAGATCAACCCCCACCTTATGGATAGCGACATGCTGACCCAAGACGAACTCAAGACCCTGGTCGGCCAGGCCGCCCTGCATTACGTGGTTCCCGGCGAAATCGTCGGGGTTGGCACCGGCTCCACGGTCAACAAGTTCATCGATGCGCTGGCCTCGATGAAGGGCCAGATCCAGGGGGCGGTGTCGAGTTCGGTGGCCAGCACCGAGCGCCTGCTGGCGCTGGGCATCCCGGTGTTCGATGCCAACGAAGTAGGCGAGATCTCGGTCTACATCGACGGCGCCGACGAGATCGACGGCCTGGGCCACATGATCAAGGGCGGCGGTGCGGCCCTCACGCGCGAGAAGATCGTCGCCGCGCAGTCGCGCCGTTTTGTCTGCATCGCCGACGAGTCCAAATTGGTCGCGGTGCTGGGCAGGTTCCCGCTGCCGGTGGAGGTGATACCCATGGCCACGCAGCGCCTGATCCGCCAGTTCGCCGCCCTGGGTGGCACGGCCAGGGTGCGAATGAAGGGTTCAGAGCCGCTGGTGACCGACAACGGCCAGCACATCCTGGATGTGACGGGCCTGCAGATCCGCGATCCGCTGGCTTTCGAATCCGAGGTCAACCAGTGGCCGGGCGTGCTGACGGTCGGGGTGTTCGCGCACCAGCGGGCCCAGGTCTGTCTGCTGGGCACGGCAAGCGGCGTGAAGACGCTGACGTATTGAGCAACATCTCCCAATGACAAGGGGCCCCGCGGGGCCCCTTGTGATTCAGAACACGATACCGGTCGGATTACTGGGTGCCGGGGGTGGTGGGCTTGCAGGTGCTTCCTGCACAGGCACGGGCGCTGGCTGTGCACTTGGAGCCGGGGCTTCGGGCAAGCTTGTCAGCGGGCTAGGTGCTGGATTCCGATAGCCGGCCGGCAAGCGGGAGCTGGCGGGGTAACCGGCCGCGTCCAGGTATTGGTTCCATTCAGCGTTCAGGAAACCCTTGAGTCTCTGGCCACCGATGGTGAGTATCGGAACAGTTGAGCCGCCACTGAGCTGTTGCAGAGCGTCCACATCCATCGGGGTCTTGACAGTGCGCTCGGTGTATGGAATCCCCCGGCTGTTCAGGAGATTGCGTCCGGCAATGCACGGAGCACAGTCATCACCCGTGTAGAGGGTCACCGGATAACGGCTGATCAATTGACGCAGTTCGAAAGGCAGTTCACCGGCGGCGTCGTTCTGCGCAGAACGGCCACCCGGCCCCAGGGCCGTGGCCTTTTCGTTGCTGGCCGGCGGTTTGTCGGAGAAGGTGATCCGGCCGTCCGGGCCGACGATGCGGTAGATGCCCTGGGCCGGGGCCAGCAGGGGGATGACTGCCAGCAAGGCAGCAGCAGCCAGCAGGGCTGCGTGGCGGGGACGGTGTGTGGTCTTCATGCGCCTCATTATTCCCTATGTCCAGTTTCCCTATCAACGGGCCATGCCCTGGTGCCGCAGCAGGGCGTCCAGGCTGGGCTCCCGTCCGCGGAAGGCCTTGAAGGACTCGATGGCCGGCCGGCTGCCGCCGGCCTCCAGGATGGCCTGGCGGTATTTTCGCCCGGTTTGCACGCTGGGCAAGCCGTCCTGTCCGGCTGTTTCCTCGAAGGCGGCGTAGGCGTCGGCGCTCAGCACCTCGGCCCATTTGTAGCTGTAGTAGCCGGCCGCATAACCGCCGGCGAAGATGTGGCTGAAGGTGTGTGCCGTCCGGCTCCAGGCCGGGGGCTGCAGCACGGCCACCTCGGCGCGCACCATGTCCAGCAGCGGCATGAAGTCCTGGGCCGGATCGTGTTCGGTGTGCAGCAGCATGTCGAAGAGGGCGAACTCGATCTGGCGCAGGGTCTGCAAGCCGCTCTGGAAATTCTTGGCGGCGATCATCTTCTCGAAAAGGTCGCGCGGCAAGGGCTCGCTGGTCTCGACATGGGCCGTCATGTGCTTGAGCACGTCCCATTCCCAGCAGAAATTCTCCATGAACTGGCTGGGCAGTTCCACCGCGTCCCATTCCACCCCGCTGATGCCCGAGACATCACGCTCGTTCACCTGCGTGAGCAGGTGGTGCAGGCCGTGGCCGAATTCGTGGAAGAGGGTGATGACGTCGTCGTGCGTCAGCAGCGGGGGCTTGTCGCCCACACCGTCGGCGAAGTTGCAGACCAGGTGGGCTACGGGCATTTGCAGGCGGCCATCGTCCGGGCGCAGCCAGCGGGAACGCACGTCGTCCATCCAGGCGCCGCCGCGTTTGCCCGGGCGGGCCGGCTGGTCCAGGTAGAACTGGCCGACCAGATGACCGTCCCGCTCGATGCGGTAGAACGCCACGGCCGGGTGCCAGACCGGGGCCGTGTCACGGCGGATGCTGACCTCGAACAGGGTCTCGATGATCTTGAACAGGCCGGCCAGCACGCGCGGCGCCGTGAAGTACTGCTTGACCTCTTGCTCGCTGAAGGCATAACGCGCTTCTTTCAGGCGCTCGGAGATGTAGGGCCAGTCCCAGGGCTGAGGGTCGGCCAGGCCCAGTTCGTTGCGGGCAAAGGCGCGCAGATCGGCCACGTCCTGCTCGGCGTAGGGGCGGGCCTTGACCGCCAGGTCGCGCAGGAAGCGGATCACCTCCCAGGGCGACTCGGCCATCTTGGGCACCACCGACACTTCACCGAAGTTCAGGTAGCCCAGCAGCCGGGCTTCTTCCTGGCGCAGGGCCAGGATCTCGCGGATCATGGCGCTGTTGTCGAACCTGGCGCCATCGCCTTCGGCCTGTTCGGAGGCACGTGTGGTGTAGGCCCGGTAGAGCTTGTGCCGCAGTTCGCTGCTTTTCGCGAATTGCATCACCGGCAGATAGCAGGGCATCTTGAGCGTGAGCTTGTGGCCGTTCTTGCCTTCGGCCTCTGCCGCAGCGCGCGCCGCCTGCTGCACGTCGGCCGGCACGCCGTCGAGTTCCTGGGTCGTCGCGTAGTAGGACCAGGCATCCGTGGCATCCAGCGTGTTTTCGCTGAACTTCTGGCTCAGTTCGGCCTGGCGTTCCTGGATCTCGGCAAAACGCTGCTTGGCCGCGCCACGCAGATCAGCCCCGCCCAGCACGAAATTGCGCAGGGCATTGCGATGCGCCTGGCGCTGCTCTTCGTTGAGTGTCGAGGCGTCGATGGCCTTGTACTTGGCGTACAGGCGCTCGTCGGCGCCCAGACGGGTCCAGAACTCGGTGACACGCGGCAGGGCCTCGTTGTAGGCGGCGCGCAACTCGGGCGTGTCGGCCACGCTGTTGAGGTGGCTGATGGCACCCCAGGCCCGGCCGAGTTTTTCAGTCGCCACGTCCAGTTCGCGCGCAATGGCCGACCAGTCGGCCGGGAAGTCCGTTGCGGTGACATGTTCCAGGGCGGCGTCGGCTGCACTCAGCAAGGCATCCATGGCCGGGGCGACGTGCTCCGGGCGGATGCGGTCGAACAGGGGAAGGGCGGAGGTGTCGAGGAGGGGGTTGCTCATGTCTCTCATTGTGCAGTCTGCGGCTTCCGATTCAAGTCATGTCCCCATAGCTTTTGCTGATGATGCCGATTCAACCCGTCGCCGCCCGTTCGGCGGCTTCCAGGGTGTTGACCAGCAGCATGGTGATGGTCATGGGGCCCACGCCACCAGGTACCGGGGTGATCCAGCCGGCCACCTGTCTGACGCCTTCGAAGTCCACGTCGCCGCAGAGCTTGCCTTCCTCGTTGCGGTTCATGCCCACATCGATCACCACCGCGCCGGGTTTCACCATGTCGGCCGTCAGCACCTTGCGCTTGCCCACGGCGGCGACGATCACGTCGGCCTGCAGCGTCATGGCCTTGAGGTCCCGGGTAGCGCTGTGGCAGATCGTCACCGTGGCGTTCTGCTGGAGCAGCATCAGGGCCATGGGTTTGCCCACGATGTTGGAGCGGCCGATGACCACCGCGTGCTTGCCCTTGAGCTCGTAGCCGATGCTCTCCAGCATCTTCATGCAGCCATAAGGCGTGCAGGGCCAGAAACCGGGCTGGCCCACCATCAGCGCGCCGGCGCTGGCCACGTGGAAGCCGTCCACGTCCTTGGCCGGGGAAATGGATTCGATGACCTTGTGGGCGTCGATGTGGGCCGGCAGGGGCAGCTGCACCAGGATGCCGTGGATGGACGGGTCGCTGTTCAGGGCCTCGATGCGGGCCAGCAGCTGGGCTTCGGTCATCGAGGCCTCGTATTTCTCCAGCACGGAGTGCAGTCCGGCATCGGCGCAGGCCTTGACCTTGTTGCGCACATAGACCTGGGAGGCCGGGTTGTCACCGACCAGGACCACGGCCAGGCCTGGCGTGACGCCACGCGCCTTGAGGGCGGCGGCGCGCCGGGCGACGTCACCGCGCAGTTGTTGAGAGAGGGCGTTGCCGTCGATGAGGCGGCCGGTGGTCTGCGTCATGCTGTATTTCCGTCGGTCAAGTAAAAACGCCCGCTGGAACGAACGAGGCGGGCGTCGCAGGGGTGTGGGTTCGGTCAGGCTTTGGCGGCTTGTCCCAGGGCGATCTTCAGCAGGTCGGCCACGGTATTGGCGTTGAGCTTTTCCATGATGTTGGCGCGGTGCGCCTCCACCGTCTTGATGCTGATGCCCAGGTCGTCGGCGATCTGCTTGTTCAGGCGGCCGGCGACGATACGCTCAAGCACCTGGCTTTCGCGCAGCGTCAGCTTGGCCAGCAGGGCGTCCCGGCTGGCGGCCTGCTGGTGCACGCTGAAGGTCTCGCGGGCGCGCTCGAGCATGCGCTCGACCAGGCTGACCAGCTGGTCTTCTTTGAAGGGCTTCTGGATGAAATCCATGGCACCCTTTTTCATGGTGTCCACCGCCATGGGCACGTCGCCGTGGCCGGTGATGAAAACGACGGGCAGGGGCGAGTGGCTTTCGAGCAGGCGGTTCTGCAGCTCCAGCCCGGTCATGCCTTCCATGCGGATGTCGACGATCAGGCAGGCCACCTCGCGTGGGTCGTAGCGGTTGAGAAAGGACTCGGCCGAGTCGAAGCAGCGCACCCGGTAATCCTTGCCCTCGAGCAGCCATTGCAGTGAATCGCGTACGGCCTCGTCGTCGTCGACCACATACACCGTGCCTTTTTTCGGAATCAGACTCATGCTCTAACCTGAGGTTTTTCTGCTTGCAGTTGTGGAGGGGCTGACGCCGCTGTTGGTCCGTCCACCGGCAGCCAGAAGGTGAACCGGCAGCCTGCGACTTCGGAGCCATTGTAGAGGTTCTCCGCCTTCATCCGGCCCTGGTGCGACTCGACGATGGAGCGGCACAGGGACAGGCCGATGCCCATGCCTTCGGCCTTGGTGGTGTGGAAGGCCTCGTACAGGCGTGCCATGACCTCGGGCGCAATGCCCTGGCCGGTGTCGGTGACGGTGAATTCCACCACCGGCCGGCCCTCCACGGTCGCAGGCAGCACGTGCAGTTCCACCCGGCGATGCGGGGGCGGGCGCTGGGCATGGACGATGGATTCGGCAGCGTTTTTCAGCAGGTTGACCAGCACCTGCTCGATCAGGATGGGATCGACCAGCACCGGGGGCAGGTCGGCCATGAAGTAGCTCAGGCGCACGTTGTAGCGGCGCAGCTCGATCTCGGCCAGCTCGACCGCCTCGTTGACCATGACGGCGACTTCCGACAGCGTGCGGTTGGGCTCGCTGCGCTTCACGAAGGAACGGATGCGCTGGATGATCTGGCCGGCGCGCTGGGCCTGCTTGGCGGTCTTCTCCAGCGCGCCCAGCAGGTCCTCCTCGGAGATCTGCTGCGCCTTGATGCGCGAGACCATGCCGTTGCAGTAGTTGTTGATGGCGGTCAGCGGCTGGTTCAGCTCGTGCGCGACGCTGGAGGCCATCTCGCCCATGGTGATCAGCCGGCTGGCGGTCTGGGCGCGCTCGGCCTGGGCCGCGGACTGGGCCTCGGCCAGGCGGCGCGGCGTGATGTCGGTGGCGATCACCATCTGGGCCAGGCGGCCATCTACCCAGGTCAGGTAACGCGTGCGCACCTCCAGCCACTTGCCCAGTTCCTCCACATAGAGCTCGGCGTTCTCGGCGTCGGCGTCGGGCAGGGCGCTGGTGGGCATGCCGACCAGGTTGTCGACGTGGTCCTGGCTGTCCTCGCTGCTCACGCGCGCCGGCAGGCCGGCCTGGGTGGACAGGCGCACATGGCCGCTGCTCTGTTCATGGAACCAGAGCCGGTACAGCTTGTTCGCGAACAGCAGCTCATCCGTGCCCAGCGGTGCCACCGAGACCGAGGCGTCCAGCGCCTCCAGTACCGTGGTGAAACGTTCATAAGACGCATACAGCTGCTCGCGCACACGGTTGGGCTCGGTGATGTCGGTCATCGAGGTCATCCAGCCGGTCTGCAGGCCGCGCGCGTCGATCAGCGGGGAGACGTAGATGCGGGCATCGAACAGCGTGCTGTCCTTGCGCTTGACGCGGACCTGGAAGCCGCCCGGGGTCACGCGACCCGTCAGCTCGTCCTCCAGGCGCCCCATCAGCATGTCGCGGTCTTCTTCCGGCCAGTAGGGGAAGGGGGCGGTGCAGCCGACCAGTTCGCGTTCGCTCCAGCCCGTCATCTGGCAGAAGGCTGCGTTGACGTAGGTGATGCGGCCCTGCAGGTCGAGTGCGCGCATGCCCGTGGGCATGGAGTTCTCCATGGCGCGGCGGAAGTTGGTCTCCAGCACCAGGGCCTGCTGCGCCTGCATGCGCCGACGGGTGTGACGCCAGTTGGCGATCAGCATCCAGGCCGTCATCACGCTGAGCGTGCCCACCAGCCAGAACAGGCCGCTGCCGATCACGCCCAGCGAGGCGCGGTAGGCCTGGGCGTGCAGCACCAGCCCGTTGCCTACCGGCGAGACCGGTACCTCGTATTCATTGGCATGCGAGGCCCAGCCCAGCCATTGGCCGGCCCGGTTGCGCTTGGGCGCGCTGCTGCCTGCCAGCACATCGCCCCGCGAGTCACGCAGGGAGACGGCATAACGCGCCGACACCTCGGAGGGCACACCGTAGCGGTAGAGCGCGTCCAGCGAGTATTCGGCCAGCAGCACGCCGACAAAGCGGGTGCGGCTGTGCAGGGGCAGGTGCAGTTCCAGCAGGGCGCTGCCGTCGGGCGAAGCGGCGCGCTGCACATAAATCGGTTGGCGCAGCTCACGCGCCAGGGCGAAGGCATTCTCGGTTTCGCTGGGTTTCTCCACCGCGTCGGCGCTGTGTGCCGGACTGTTGACCAGACCGGCGGCCAGGGTGGCATGGCCCTGGCTGGCCCGCATGCGTTTGCGGTCGTCGATCCAGCTCAGGCCCTGCAGCTCCGGGTATTGCCCGACCAGGGCGTTGGCACGGGTGCGGAACTGCTCGGTGTCCAGCTCCTGGCCGGAGATCTCCTGGGCCAGACGCACCAGCTCTTCCTGGCGCTCCAGCAGCCGCAGGCGCATGCGCTGCTGGGCATATTCCACGTCGCGGCGCACGGCCTCCTGTTCCCGCTCCATTTCCTCCAGGCGCAGATAACCGAAGGCGGCGACGATGGCGGCAAAAAAGAGCAGTACGGCCACCAGCGGTGCCAACATGGCGTAGCGGTCCTGACGGTGCGGGGACTGCTGGCGCCACCACTGCCGCAGGCGCACCAGCGCAGGCAGTTCGCGCAGGGAAGGAAGCAGTTGGCTCAGGCGTGTTTGCATGTTTGGCTAGTGTATTCGGAGTGCGTTTTCGGGTCTTTTGTGAAATTCACAATATGAAATAGAAAAGCACAGCTTAAAATTTTCTGGAAATTATGAGAAACTCGCGAATCGTTCTAAATTGGCCATCAGCCTGAAACCGAGGAGCACGCATGTCAGCCCAACCCCAGAACCTGCCAGGACTCAATGCCGAGGATCTCGACAGCCAGGAGACCCAGGAATGGAAACACGCCCTGGAGGCCGTGATCGCGCAGGAGGGCCCCGAGCGTGCCCATTTCCTGCTGGAGCAATTGCTGGAGCATGCGCGCGAGCACAGCATCGACCTGCCCTTCTCGGCCACCACCGGCTACGTCAACTCCATCGAGCCGGCCCAGGAGGCGCACAGCCCAGGTAACCTGGACCTGGAAGGCCGCCTGCGCGCCTATATGCGCTGGAACGCCATGGCCATGGTGGTCAAGGCCAACCGCCTGGATCCGGCCGACGGTGGTGACCTCGGTGGTCACATCAGTTCCTTCCAGTCGCTGGCGCACATGTTCGCGGCCGGCTTCAACCATTTCTGGCACGGTGACAACACCGACGAGGGCGGCACCCACGGGGGCGATCTGCTTTACATCCAGGGCCATTCCTCGCCTGGCATCTATGCCCGGGCTTTCCTGGAAGGCCGCATCAGCGAAGAGCAGATGCTGAACTTCCGCCAGGAAGTCGACGGCAAGGGCCTGTCCAGCTACCCGCATCCCAAGCTGATGCCCGGCTTCTGGCAGTTCCCCACCGTGTCCATGGGCCTGGGGCCCATCATGTCGATCTACCAGGCGCGTTTCCTCAAGTACCTGCACGCCCGCGGCATTGCCGACACCAGCCAGCGCAAGGTCTGGGTCTTCTGCGGCGATGGCGAGATGGACGAACCCGAAAGCCTGGGCGCCATTGGCTTGGCCGCGCGCGAGAAGCTGGACAACCTGGTGTTTGTCGTCAACTGCAATCTGCAGCGCCTGGACGGCCCGGTGCGCGGCAACGGCAAGATCATCCAGGAGCTCGAAGGCGAGTTCCGCGGTGCCGGATGGAACGTCATCAAGCTGATCTGGGGCCGGGAATGGGATGGCCTGCTGGCCAAGGACAAGGAAGGCATCCTGCGCAAGGTCATGATGGACACGCTGGACGGTGACTACCAGGCCTTCAAGGCCAATGACGGTGCCTTCGTGCGCAAGAACTTCTTCGGCCGCGATCCGCGCACGCTGGAGATGGTGGCCAAGATGAGCGACGAGGAAGTCTGGGGCCTGCGCCGCGGCGGCCACGACGCGCAGAAGGTCTATGCAGCCTTCCACAAGGCCCACAACTCCCAGGGCGGCCCCACCGTACTGCTGGTCAAGACCGTCAAGGGCTGGGGCATGGGCAAGGCCGGCGAGGGCAAGAACACCGCGCACCAGACCAAGAAGCTCTCGGACGACGACATCCGCTACATGCGCGACCGTTTCAACATCCCGATCCCCGACAGCGAGCTGGCCAAGATCCCCTTCTACAAGCCGGCCGACGACACACCGGAGATGAAGTACCTGCACGAGCGCCGCAAGGCCCTGGGCGGTTACCTGCCCAAGCGCCGCACCGTGTCGAGCGAGAAATTCACCGTGCCTCCGCTGGAGACCTTCAAGTCGGTGCTGGAGCCCACGGCCGAGGGCCGCGAAATCTCCACCACCCAGGCCTATGTGCGTTTCCTCACGCAGCTGCTGCGTGACCAGGCCCTGGGCCCGCGTGTGGTGCCCATCCTGGTGGACGAGGCTCGCACCTTCGGCATGGAAGGGCTGTTCCGCCAGATCGGCATCTACAACCCCGAAGGTCAGAAGTACACCCCGGTCGACAAGGACCAGGTCATGTACTACAAGGAAGACAAGGCCGGCCAGATCCTGCAGGAAGGCATCAACGAGGCGGGCGGCATCAGCAGCTGGATCGCCGCGGCAACGTCGTATTCGACGAACAACCGCATCATGATCCCGTTCTACATCTATTACTCGATGTTCGGCCTGCAGCGCGTGGGCGACCTGGCCTGGGCGGCTGGCGACATGCAGGCACGCGGTTTCCTGCTGGGCGGCACCTCCGGGCGCACCACGCTCAACGGTGAAGGCCTGCAGCATGAGGACGGCCACAGCCAGGTCCTGGCCAGCACCATCCCGAACTGCGTGAGCTACGACCCGACCTTCGCGCACGAGGTGGGCATCATCCTGCACCATGGCCTCAAGCGCATGGTCGAGAAGCAGGACAACGTCTTCTTCTACCTGACCCTGCTCAACGAGAACTACGCCATGCCAGGCCTGAAGGCCGGCACGGAAGAGCAGATCATCAAGGGCATGTACCTGCTGCAGGAAGCCAAGGCGGCCAAGAAGGCCCCGCAGGTCAACCTGCTGGGTTCGGGCACCATCCTGCGCGAATCGATGTTCGCCAAGGAACTGCTGGAGAAGGACTGGGGCGTGAGCGCCAATGTCTGGAGCTGCCCGAGTTTCAACGAACTGGCGCGCGACGGCCAGGACGTCGAGCGCTGGAATCTGCTGCACCCGACAGCGAAGCAGCGCGTGGCCTTTGTCACGCAGCAGTTGGAGCCGTATGCCGGCCCGGTGATTGCCTCCACCGACTACGTGAAGACCTTCTCCGAGCAGATCCGTCCCTACATCCCCAAGGGCCGGACCTACAAGGTGCTGGGCACCGACGGTTTTGGTCGCAGCGACTTCCGCAGCAAGCTGCGCGAGCACTTCGAGGTCAACCGCCACTACATCGTAGTCGCCGCGCTCAAGGCCCTGGCCGAAGAGGGCACGGTGCCGATGGAGAAGGTGGCCGAGGCCATCGCCAAGTACAAGATCAAGGTGGACAAAGTGAATCCCCTCTACGCTTAAGCGCAGAGCGGGACTCACTTTGCAGCGCAGAACAAGGAAGACAGAACATGGCACTCATAGAAATCAAGGTCCCGGACATCGGTGACTTCGAATCGGTTGCGGTCATCGAACTGCTGGTCAAACCCGGCGACACGGTGAAGGCCGAGCAGTCCCTCATCACGGTCGAGTCTGACAAGGCCTCGATGGAGATCCCTTCCAGCCACGCTGGTGTGGTCAAGGAACTCAAGGTCAAGATGGGCGACAAGGTCGCCATGGGGTCCGTGGTGCTGATGCTGGATGCGGCCGAGGCTGGCGCCAGTGCGGCACCTGCGCCTGCACCTGCTGCAGCCCCGGCGCCCGTGCCAGCTCCTGTTGCCGCTGCACCCGTTGCGGCACCTGCAGCCGCCAAGCCGGCTGCTGCACCCGCTCCGGTGGCGTCTGTTGCCGTTCCCGCTCACGATCCCACGGCCCCCAGGGGCCAGCTGCCGCATGCCAGTCCGTCGGTGCGCAAGTTCGCGCGCGAACTCGGCGTGCCGCTGGAAGAGGTCAAGGGCAGCGGCCCCAAGGGCCGCATCGTGGACGAAGACATCAAGAACTTCACCAAGTCCGTCATGAGCGGCGCGGCGCGCACCCAGGCCATGGGCGCGGCTTCGTCCGGTGGTGGTGATGGCGCCGGCCTGGGCCTGCTGCCCTGGCCCAAGGTGGACTTTGCCAAGTTCGGCCCCATCGAGCGCAAGGATCTCTCGCGCATCAAGAAGATCAGCGGCGCCAACCTGCACCGCAACTGGGTGATGATCCCGCACGTCACCAGTTACGAAGATGCCGACATCACCGAGTTGGAAGCCCTGCGCGTGCAGCTCAACAAGGAAAACGAGAAGGCAGGCATCAAGTTCACCATGCTGGCCTTTGTCATCAAGGCGGCGGTGGCGGCACTCAAGAAATTCCCCGAGTTCAATGCCAGCCTCGACGGCGATCAACTGGTCCTGAAGAATTACTGGAACATCGGCTTTGCGGCCGATACGCCCAACGGCCTGGTCGTGCCCGTGCTCAAGAACGCCGACCAGAAGGGTCTGGTGGAGATTTCCGCCGAGATGGCCGAGCTGTCCAAGAAAGCGCGTGACGGCAAGCTGGGCGGCGCCGACATGCAGGGTGGCACCTTCTCGATCTCCTCGCTGGGCGGTATCGGCACCACCTACTTCACGCCGCTGATCAACGCGCCCGAAGTGGCCATCCTGGGCCTGTCCAAGAGTGCGATGAAGCCGGTCTGGGACGGCAAGGCCTTCCAGCCTCGCCTGCTCATGCCGCTCTCGCTGTCCTACGACCATCGTGTGATCGATGGCGCCGCTGGCGCACGTTTCAACGCCTACCTGGCCCAGGTCCTCGGCGACTTCCGCCGCGTGATGCTCTAAGGAGAACCGAATGGCATTGGTAGAAATCAAGGTCCCGGACATCGGCGACTTCGAATCGGTCGCAGTGATCGAGCTGCTGGTCAAGCCCGGCGACACCATCAAGGCCGAGCAGAGCCTGATCACTGTGGAGAGCGACAAGGCCTCCATGGAAATCCCGGCCAGCCAGGGTGGGGTGGTCAAGGAACTCAAGGTCAAGATCGGTGACAAAGTTAAAGAAGGTAGCGTCGTGCTGCTACTCGAGTCATCTGCAACTGCAGCACCGGCTCCCGCCGCGGCTACGCCTGCCGTTGCAGCTCCCGCCGCACCCAAGGTCGCGGCGCCAGCTCCGGCTGCTGCGAGCTTCGGCGGCAGCGCCGACCTCGACTGCGATGTGCTCGTGCTCGGCGGTGGCCCCGGCGGTTATTCGGCCGCCTTCCGCGCGGCCGACCTCGGCCTCAAGGTCGTGCTGGTCGAGCGTTATGCCGCGCTGGGCGGCGTCTGTCTGAACGTCGGCTGCATTCCGTCCAAGGCCCTGCTGCACGTAGCCGCCGTGATGGACGAGGTCAGCCACCTGGGTGACCTGGGGGTGGACTTCGGTAAGCCGGTGGTGAACATCGACAAGCTGCGCGGCCACAAGGAAAAGGTGATCGGCAAGCTGACCGGCGGCCTGGCCGCCATGGCCAAGATGCGCAAGGTCACGGTCGTGCGCGGTTACGGTGCTTTCGTCGGCCCCAAGCACGTGGAAGTGGAAGAGACCACGGGTAGCGCGCAAGACAAGACCGGCAAGAAGCAGGTCGTGGCTTTCAAGAAGGCCATCATCGCTGCGGGCAGCCAGGCCGTGCGCCTGCCCTTCATGCCCGACGATCCGCGTGTGGTGGACAGCACCGGTGCGCTGGCGCTCAAGGAAGTGCCCAAGCGCATGCTCATCCTGGGCGGCGGCATCATCGGCCTGGAAATGGGCACGGTCTACAGCACCCTGGGCGCACGCCTGGACGTGGTGGAAATGATGGACGGCCTGATGCAGGGCGCCGACCGTGACCTGGTCAAGGTCTGGCAGAAGATGAACGCCCCGCGTTTTGACAACATCATGCTCAAGACCAAGACCGTGGGCGCCAAGGCCACGCCCAAGGGCATCGAGGTGACGTTCGAAAGTGCCGAGCCGGGTGGGGCGGTCCCGCCACCGCAGACTTACGACCTGGTGCTGCAGGCCGTGGGCCGCACCCCCAACGGCAAGAAGATCGCCGCCGACAAGGCCGGTGTCAGCGTGACCGACCGCGGTTTCATCAACGTCGACATCCAGATGCGCACCAACGTGCCGCACATCTTCGCCATTGGCGACATCGTGGGCCAGCCCATGCTGGCGCACAAGGCGGTGCACGAGGCGCATGTGGCGGCCGAAGTGATCGCCGGTGAACTGCAGGGCAACAAGGAACTGGCTTCTGCCGCCTTCAACGCCCGCGTGATTCCCAGCGTGGCCTATACCGACCCGGAAGTGGCCTGGGTGGGCCTGACCGAAGACCAAGCCAAGGCCCAAGGGCTGAAGGTCAAGAAGGGCCTGTTCCCCTGGACGGCTTCGGGCCGCGCCATTGCCAATGGCCGTGACGAGGGGTTCACCAAGCTGCTGTTCGACGAAGAGACGCATCGCATCGTCGGCGGTGGCATCGTGGGCACGCATGCGGGCGACATGATTGGCGAGATCGCACTGGCCATTGAGATGGGCGCCGACGCCGTGGACATCGGCAAGACCATCCACCCGCATCCCACGCTGGGCGAAAGCATCGGCATGGCCGCGGAAGTGGCGCATGGCAGCTGCACGGACGTACCGCCGGCACGACGCTGAGTTTTCCTCCTGCACACCCAACGGGCGCCTTGATGGCGCCCTTTTTTTGCCTTTTTCCGGCGTTTTGAGCCACCACCGAAGGTTTTGAGGGGTGGTCTTGCCTTTATGTTACAAAAGATTACACTGGGTTACATCAGGTTACAAATAGAAAAGCGACAGGAGGGTGAACGGGCCCTTGTGGCACGAGAGGCCTGAAAACGAGTTGCTCTTGTGGGCTGACCGGAAGGGGGAAGATGAAAAACTTACGTTGCCTCATCGCAGGCGCCGGGATTTTGTCGGTGTGTGCTGCGCTGGCCCAGCCGACGCAAGTGCCTGCAACAGCCGACCCGGGCCGCCTGCGCGAACGCTTCGACGCACCGGCGACAGCGCCATCCGAAGCCAGCCTGCCCGAACCCAATGGCGCGGCCCAGGACGTGCTGCCGCAAGCCGTCCGCGCCTTGCGTGTCACGCTGCGTGCCATCAGGGTCGAGGGCAGTACTGTCTACAGCGACGCGCAATGGCAGGCGTATACCGGGCCCTACCTTGGTCGCGAAATCAGCGGCGCCGACATCTTTGCACTGGCGCAGGCACTGACGGTGCGCTATCGCAACGACGGTTATTTCCTTTCGCGGGTGATCGTGCCGCCGCAGTCGCTGGCCGAGGGCACGGTGACACTGCGGGCCATCGAAGGCCACGTCGCCCGCGTCGTGATCGAAGGCGACCCGCGCCTGCGTTCCCGGCTGGAGGAGATCGCCGGGAAGATCCAGGCTGCGCGGCCCCTGTCGGCACAGGTGCTGGAGCGCTACCTGCTGATCGCCAACGATTTCCCCGGCGTGCGGCTGCGCAGCGTGCTGTCGCCCTCGCAAACGGTGGGGGCGGCCGACCTCACGCTGATCGCCAGCGTGAAGGACGTCGAGGGTTTTGTTTCCTTCGACAACTACGGCACCCGCTACCTGGGCCCCGGCCAGGCCACGCTGGGCCTGACGGGCAACCAGCTGCTGGGTGTCAACGACCAGTGGCGTGTCATCGCTGCCGGTACCGGCAACACGGAGATGGCCTATGCCCAGATCTCCTACAGCCAGGTGCTCAATGCCGAGGGGCTGACACTGGCGCTGCTGGCGTCGCAGGCACGCACCCAACCGGGCGACAGCCTGCGTGCCTACGATATCCGGGGCTATTCCGATGCGGCCTCCTTGACCTTGAGCGCACCCTGGTTGCGCACCCGCAACCACAGCCTGCTGGCGCGTCTGAGTTACGACCATGCCGACATCCGCAGTGACATCCTGGGCGCGCGCGTGAGCGACGACCAGATCCGCGTCCTGCGCACCGGGCTGACCTGGCGCCGGCTCGATGTGCTGGAAGGGCAGAACAGTCTCGACGTCGATTTCAGCCGGGGCCTGGGCGGGACCAAGGCCAGCGATCTGCTCAAGAGCCGTGTCGGTGCGGATGGACAGTTCAACAAGCTGACCTTCGACTACGCGCGCTACCAGCCCCTGGGGGCCCGCTGGGGCCTGAGCTTCGGGCTGGCGGGGCAGTGGACCCAGGACACGCCGCTGCTGTCCTCCGAGCAGTTTGCCCTGGGCGGGCGGCGTTATGGGCGGGCTTACGAGGCGGCGGAACTGGTCGGTGACCGGGGGCTGGCCTTGCGGCTGGAGCCCCGTTATGCCGTGCCGGGCGGTGGCGGCCATGGGCTGCGTGCCTATCACCTCTACGGCTTCTACGACATCGGCGAGGTCAGCCGGGTTGGCCCACCGTCGGCCGGCACCACGTCCCGCCAGAGCCTGGCCTCGGCCGGTTTCGGAACCCGCCTTTTCCTGGCCGGTACGGCATCGGCGCAGCTCGAAGCCGCCTGGCCCCTGACCAAACCGGTGGCCAGCCAGCCTGAGGACGGCCGGGCCGTGCGCCTGCTGGCCTCGCTGCTGATCCAGTTCTAGGACACGTGCTTGCGAACCAACCCTTGAAAGGTTCATCATGACGAGCAGACGACTTTCTCACCCTTCTCCTGGCCGGCACCCTGCCGGCAGGCCCGAGCGCCTGGTGCTCAAGACCCTGCCACTGGCTGTGGCCCTGTGCTTCGGGTCGACTGTGCGGGCCGATATCAACCCCGACACGGCCGGTTTGCCCATGGGCGGCACGGTGGCGGCCGGCAGCGTGGCCAGCAACCTGGTGGGCAACACCCTCACCATCACCCAGACCGGCAACCGCGCCATCCTCGACTGGACATCCTTCAACATCGACAGCGGGAAAACGCTGGTCTTCGTGCAGCCCGGTGCCAGCGCCGCCGTGCTGAACCGCGTCTCGGCGAGTGCCGGCCTGTCGGAAATCTACGGCACCCTCTCGGCCAACGGCATGGTGCTGCTGATGAACCCGAACGGCGTGCTGTTCGGCAACGGCGCGACGGTCAACGTCGGCTCCCTGATCGCCACGACCGGCACGGTCAACGTCAGCCGCTTCATGGACGATGTCAACGACGGTGTCATCGCCATCACCGGCGCCACCGGCAGCGTGCGCAACGAGGGCAGTATCACCGCCCACAACGCGGGCCTGGTGGCCCTGGTGGCGCCTTCGGTGCTCAACCAGGGAAGCATCGTCGCCACGGGGGGGCGGATCGCCCTGGCGGGGACCGACCGGGCCACGGTGACGCTCAACGGCGGCCTCTTCGAATTCGCCCTGCCTGCGGGCGCCATCGGCACCAGCGTGTCCAACGACGCCGGTGCCAGCCTGGAAGGGGCACAGCTGCTCATGACCACGGGGGACGCCGCCGATCTCGTCTCCGGCGTCATCAACCTAGCGGGGATGCAGCAGGCCAGCAGCACCCTGGTGGTCAACGGCGACGTCGTGCTGCTCCAGTCCGCGCTGGATGCACCCAGCGTCAGCGGCAGTTCGAATCGCATCGAGGTCAGTCCGGGGGCCCGCGTCCATGACGCGATCAGCATTGCCAGGACCGGCTCGCCTGGCGACGGGGCGACGGTCGTGCTCAAGGCCGGCGACCATGCCGAACAGATCTTGCTGAACAAGGCTAACCTGAGCTTGTCGGGGGAGGCAGGTGCCAGGCTGCTGGTGCCCGATGCGGCCGAGGTCAACGGTATCACCCTCAGCGCCGCCAACGTGACCGTGGAAAACCTGGAGATCGTGGGGCCGCTGAACCAGCCGTACTACGACTACTACGCCACCCCGCGGTCCAACATCAGCCGCGGCATCGCGGTGGCCGACGGGGTCACCGGCTTCACGCTGCGCAACAACAACCTGCACGACCTGCGCACCGGTATCCTGATCCACGGCCGCAACAGCACGGGCAGCGTCAGCGGCAACCGCATCGAGAACACCAAGAGCGGCATCTCGGTGCAATACACCGATGCCAGCGGCATCGCCATCAGCGGCAACAGCCAGGGGGCCAGCGGCAACGAGTGGGGCCTGAACCTGCACCTCAACGGGCACCTCGTGGGCGGCACGATCGTCAGCAACAGCACGCCCATCTCGACTGCGCCCACGCCGGGCTGGCAGCAGAGCCTGCTGGACCTGAGCAGTGCCAACAACGGCTGGACAGTGCAGGACCAGGGCTACACCGCGTCCAACCGAACGCATGTGCAGGTGGCCGGCAGCGGGGCGGCCAGCCACCAGGGCAGCCGGCTCACGCCGATCGACACCGTCCAGGGCGGCATCAACGCGGCGGTCAGCGGCGGCACGGTCAAGGTGGCGGCCGGCAGCTACACCCAGGCGGCGACGCTCAACGTCAACAAGCCGCTGACCCTGCTCGGTGCCGGCGAGGTGGCAACAACCCTCGATGCGCGCAGCATCACTGCCGGCTACGGCATGCTCGTCACCGCCGATGACGTCACCCTGCGCGACTTCACCTTTTATGGCCCGTCGGCTTTCTACGCCTCGGCCTATGGCATCAAGGTCTCGCCCTCGGGAACGGCGGATGCGCGCCTGCGCAACTTCACCATCATGAACGTCACCAGCCGGGGTGCCGGCAAGGCCGAACTCGACCTCAACGGGGTCAATGGGGCCCTCATCGACCATGTCACCCTCAACGGCGCGCCGGTGGGCAACGACGCGGGAAGCACGCAGGGCGCGGGCCTGCAGCTCACCGACAGCGCCAACGTCACGGTGCGTGACAGCACCACGCTGAACAACGCCTGGGGCGGGCTGGCCTTGTACCAGGCCAACCGCAGCTACAACCAGCAAGTCAACGCCATCAGCATCGCGGCCGACAACCAGTTCCATGAAGTCAACCCGGTCTACCTGCAGGACGAGTCGGCGCTGCACGACTTCGGTACGCTGGACATTGCCGGCTTCGATTACGCGGTGCGCAATGCGGCCAGCACCGGCAGCAGCCAGTACACCTGGCTGCAGGCGGCGCTGCAGCCGGCCTACGACTTTGCCGTCAACCTGCCCGGCGCTGGGGCGAGTTTCATCCAGGGCTGGGATGGCGCAGGTGCGACGCAGGACTACGCGGTCGGTGTCGGTCAGCTGGCGGGTGGCGGCACGCAGGCCATGTCGATTGCCAGTGCGCTCAGCCAGTCCGGTAGTGGCGCGCAGATCACGATCGGGGCCGGCAGCTACAACGAAACCGTCAGTCTGGCCGGTCGGCGCAACCTGCGCTTTGCCGATGCCACCCTGCAGGGGCTGGTGTTCCAGGTGGGCGCTGCGGACAGCGGTATCGGCGGCCAGGTGACGGCCACCGGAGCGGGTGGCATCCGTGCCGATGCGGCACTCCAGTTGCTGGCCGACACCCGGCTGGCCACGACCGGCGCCGACATCAACCTTGACGGCCACATCAGCAATGCCGCTGGCGGCTCCTACAGCCTGAGCCTGGTCGCAGGTTCCGGCAGCAACCGCGGCAACGTGAGCATGCGCAGCGGTGGGACGGAAAGCAGCCCGCTGGAACAGTTCGACGTCAGCGCAAACCGCTACAGCCTGAGTGACACCCTGTGGGTCCAGCGCTACCAGATCAACGCCCTGGGCCTGGTGGCCCTCAGCGACCATACCCTGCGCGCGCTGGATGCCACTGGCAACAGCACGCTGACCACCAACGGCGACGTGACGGGCAGCACCATCAGCCTGGGCAACGTGGCGGTGCAGAGCAGTGGTGATGTTTCGGTGAGTGTCAGCGCCGGCGGCGATGCTTTGGTTGCCGGCAACAACATCACGGGCACGATCGCCGGTGCGGACGTGGCCGTGACGGCGCAGGGAAATGCGAATGTGGACGTCGTGGCCACGCAGACGGCCACTTTGGCGGCCGAGTCGGTCAGCGGCTCCGTCAGTGCGCCTGCGCTCGTGGTGGACGCCGGGGGCAGCGTTCAGCTGGAACTGCAGACCCAGACGGCCACGGTGCATGCCGATGGGCCGGTCATCCTGTCCGGTGACTCGTCGAGTCTCAGCCTGGATGCATCCGGTGGCAGTGTCAGCGGCAATTTCGGCCAGGTCAGCAACACCGGCGAGGGTGTCGTCACCGTCAATGGCCGGCCCGAGCTGAGCCAGAACCTGGCGCAGAACGCCGACAACAATCGCGTCCTGCCCGGCCGCTCAGCGCTGTCGGAGGGCGCATTGCCTGACACGCCCTCCGACCGCAGGCCAGGACCGGGGAGCATCTTGGCCCAGCTGGGCGAAGTGCAGATCGCGCGCGGCTCGCCGGCCCAGGCCGGTGGTGCGATCGACCGCGGCCAGTCGGTGGAGATCGACCTGTCGCCCGGTCACGACAAGGAACCAAAGTAGTCCCGACCGCTCCAATGGTCATGGCTCGGAGTACCAGCACCAATGGTGCTAGATTCCGCAACAGGGTCACTGTGGACCTGGCCTCTTGATACTGGAGTGAGATCGTGATGAAAAAACTGGGATGGTGTTGTGGCCTGCTGGCCGTTCTGGCCTGGCCGGCGGTGCATGCCGAGGAAGAGCGCTTCGTCGACAAGGCCGCGCGCACGACCAAGAAGACCGGTGAGGTGGCCGAGCAGGGCATCCAGAAAGGTGCCTCGGCCACCAACAAGGGTGTGACCAAGGCTTTCGAGGTCGTGAACGAGAAGGTGTTCAAGCCCGCTGACGGTTGGATCCAGGACAAAGTGGGCAACAAAGGCAGCGCGGAGAAACCGGCCGGCAAATAAGCCGCCCTTGCGAACCGCACACCACAACCCTGAGGGCCCCGGCCTTCAGGGTTTTATTTTTTTCCGTAGACGAAGTCCAGGATCACCGCGTGGAAGCGCTCGGGTTGTTCCAGGTGCGGTACGTGGCCCACGCCGTTGAACTCCTTGAGTACGGCACCCGGGATACGCTGTTGCGCGGCACGGCCGAGCACGGGGAAATTGCCCATGGGCCGGACCACCTCGGGCGGCGCGAAACGGCGGCCGAACACGGTGCGGTCGCTCTGGCCGATGATCAGTAGCGTGGGCACCTTGAGCTGGGGCAGTTCGTTGTAGATCGGCCCGTCGTAGATCATCTGGTAGGTCAGGGCCGAGACCTGCGCGTAGCGCGGGTAGTCGCCGCTGAGCTGCACCCGCGCGAACTGCTCGACAAAACGCTCGTACTCGGGTTTCCAGGTCGGGAAGTAGCTCTTGACGAAGTTGCGGTAGCTCGCCGGTGTCTGCGCCATTTCCAGATTCACGAGGGTGGGCGTCTGCTGGGGCGGAATGCTGGCCACGTAGTCTTCCAGGCCCAGCGGGTTCTCCAGCACCAGGGCCACCACACGCTCGGGGTAACGGCGCGCGAAATGCACGCCCAGCATGCCGCCCATGCTGTTGGCGATGACCGTGGTCCGGCCGACTTTGAGGTGGTCCAGCAGCCGTGCCGTGTTCTCGGCCAGCATGCCGAAGGTGTAGCGCATCTCGGGCTTGGACGACTTGCCGAAGCCGATCTGGTCCGGGGCGATCACGCGAAAGCCGTAGGTCGACATGGCGCGCAGGGTGTTGGCCCAGTAGTCGGCGCCGAAGTTCTTGCCGTGCAGCAGCACGACGGTCTGGCCGTTGGGGTTCTGCGGCTTGACGTCCATATAGGCCATGCGCACCGGCCGGCCCTCTACTTCGAACTGCAGCATCTGCACCGGGTAGGGGTAGGCCCAGTTTTCCATGGCCGTGCCCAGCGGCTCTGCACCGGTATAGCTGGGGCTGCTGTCCTGGGCCTGGGCCCAGAGGCAGCTGCCCGCCAGCAGCAGGGCTGCTGTCTGGCGCAGGAATCGGTGCAGGGCAGGTGGAGTCATTTCGCCTCGTTGATCATCAGGGTGGTTTTCTCGTCGACTTCCCGGGCCACCTGGCTCAGGGCCGGGTCCTGGGAGAGCATGGCCAGCATGTCGGTGGGCTTGATCATGCCGATCCTCGTTTTTCCTTTTTCAGTGTAGACGGAAATGCGGCAGGGCAGGGCCATGTTCATCTGCATGTCGCTGGCCAGCACCTTGGCCGCCTGGGCCGGGTTGCAGACCTCGAAGACGCGGCAGTTCTCGGTGAAGCTCAGGCCCTTGCTGCGCAGGGTGTTGCCGATGTCGTGGACATGCAGCACGCCGAAGCCGTGGCGTTTGACGGAGGCGTCCAGATCGGCGGCGGCCTGTTCGAAGGATTTGGCGGTGTCGACGGTATAGAACATGGGGATTCCTCTTGGGTGAGTGACGGGGACGCGGCATTGTGCCGCATTCCCCCCAAGGTATCTGCAAGTTGGCAGCACACGCCGCCCGGCTGCTTCAGTAGCCGGTGTCGCGCGGTCCCGCCGCGGTGGCGGTCTGGACGACCCGGCGGGCGCCGTCAAAACGCCGGTTCCAGTAGTTCACGCGCATGTCCTCGATGCGCACCACCGCGCCGGACTTGGGCGAATGGATGAAACGGTGGTCCCCGACGTAGATCCCGACATGGCTGTGGGCCGGGCCCAGGGTGTTGAAGAAGACCAGATCACCCGGCTGCAGGTCGTCACGGGCGATGGCCTGCGTCGCGGCGGCCTGCTCGGCGGCGCGGCGTGGCAGTTGCAGACCGAAATTCTGCTCATAGAGTGCGCGCACAAAACCGCTGCAGTCAAAACCGGAACCGTAGTTGTTGCCGCCGCGCTGGTAAGCCACGCCCAGGGCGCCCATGGCGGCCACCACCAGGCCGGACATGTGCTGCGTCCCGTCCTCGGCGGAGGACTGGGGCCGGCTGTCGCCCAGCTGCGGGGCCGAGGGCAGGGGCCTGGCCGCGGACGTGCCGGCAGGCTGCTGCTCTACCAGCCCGCGGGCACTGAGGAAACGGTCCAGGTCGTCGCCCGCGCCATTGGCGCCTGCGCGCGCGCAGGCGAACAGACTCAGCAGGAGGGCAACACAAGCGTGACGCATGCGGTTAGCATAGGGCGATGCGCTTGCTGCTGTCAATTAAAGCTTTTTCGTGATAAACACGATAAGTCATTGATTTTAAATAAATTTATACCAATAAATCTATCCATGTTCAAAGCCCTCGTGTTGGACAATGCCAACGGATTCCAGGCCACTCTGCAGTCCGTGGACGAAGCCCGCCTGCCTGCCGCCGATGTGACCGTGGCCGTGCAGTACTCCACGCTCAACTACAAGGACGGGCTGGCCATCTGCAACAAGAGCCCGGTGGTGCGCAGCTGGCCCATGGTGGCCGGCATCGATGGCGCCGGCACCGTGCTGGAGTCCAGCCACCCGGCCTGGAAGGCGGGTGACGCCTTTGTGCACAACGGCTGGGGGGTGGGCGAGACGCACTGGGGTTGCCTGGCCGAAAAAGCGCGCCTCAAGGGCGACTGGCTGGTCAAACTGCCGGCGGCTTTCACGCCGAGACTGGCCATGGCCATCGGCACGGCCGGCTACACCGCCATGCTCTGCGTGCTGGCGCTGGAAGATCACGGCGTGAAACCCGGCACGGGCGAGGTGCTGGTGACCGGCGCCACCGGCGGCGTGGGCAGCGTGGCCATCGCCCTGCTGGGCAAGCTGGGTTACCAGGTGGTCGCGGCCACCGGCAAGGTGGCCGAGGCCGACTATCTGAAAGCGCTGGGTGCCAGCGCCATCATCGACCGCGAGGAACTCGCCAAGCCCGGCAAGCCTTTCCAGAAAGAGCGCTGGGCTGCGGTGGTCGATGCCGTGGGCTCGCACACCCTGGCCAATGCGCTGGCGCAGACGCGTTACGGCGGCGTGGTGGCCGCCTGCGGCCTGGCCCAGGGCATGGACCTGCCCACCACGGTGATGCCCTTCATCCTGCGTGGCGTCACGCTGGCCGGCATAGACTCGGTGATGGCCCCTTTGCCCAAGCGTCAGCGCGCCTGGGACCGCCTGGCGCGCGACCTGGACCCGGCCCTGCTGGAGCGCATGGTCGAGGAGGTGCCGCTGGCAGACGTCATCACCAAGGCCCAGCAACTCATGGCAGGCCAGGTACGCGGTCGTGTCGTGGTCCGCATCGCTTGAAGGAAACAGGATGCTGCTCGAACTCGAAGACTCCCAACTGCTGCTGGTCGACTTCCAGGCCCGGCTCATGCCCGCCATCCACGAAGGGCACGCCGTGCTGGCCAATGCCCGGCGCCTCGTCCAGATGGCACGCCTGCTCAAGGTGCCGGCTTTCGTCACCGAGGAAAACCCCGAGAGCCTGGGCGGCACGGTCGCCGAACTGCAGGCGCTGATCACGCAGGCCGGTGGCAAGACCTTTGCCAAGATGAGCTTCAGCGCCGTGGCCGATGGCCTGGCCGAGCTGCTGCGCCCGCCGGCCCGGGCCCCGCAGGGCAACGCGCGCAGCCTGCCCAAGCACCTGCAGAAACCGGCCCAGCCAGCGGAGGGGCGCAACACCATCGTGCTGGCCGGTTGCGAGGCGCATGTCTGCCTGCTGCAGACGGCGCTGGACCTGCTGGACGACGAGTTCGAGGTCTGGGTCGTGACAGACGCCTGCGGCTCGCGCAGCGAGCGCAACCGCGACGCCGCCTTCGACCGCCTGGCCGGCGCCGGTGCCGAACTGGTCACCACCGAAATGGTGGCCTTCGAGTGGCTGCGTTCGGCCGAGCACCCGGCTTTTGCCGAGGTGCTCCAGCTGGTGAAGGCGGGTGCCTGATGCCCCGCGCGCGCAGGAGCGGATCATGAAACGAGTGCTGTCGTCGGCCCTGTTGATGCTGCTGGCCGGTCTGGCCGCGGCGCAGGCCACACCGCCGGCCGCCGCCGTCCCGGTCCCGACGGCCGACGGCCAGTACGTGGTCGATCCGCGCAGCAAGCTGGCCTGGCCCCGCTGCGTGGAGGGCATGGCCTGGAACGGCCGGACCTGCACCGGCCAGCCGCGCCTGATGACCCATGGCGAGGCGCTGGCCCTGGCCAGTGCGCGTTTCAAGGCCGAGGGGGTGGCCTGGCGTTTGCCGCGCCTGACGGAACTGCGGCGCTGGGCCGCCAGCGAGCAGGGACTGGCCCTGTTCCCGGCCGCGCCCCTGGACTGGCACTGGACCAGCACCTCACGCATCGACAGCACGCAGGCCAACCCTTACAACTACAACAACATCACGAGCGGTTCGGGCACGCAGGACCGGCTGGGCGTGCAGCAGGGCTGGGCGGTGCACATGGGCACGGGCGATGCCCGGGGTGATGTCGGGCGGCGCACGCCACTCATGGTCAGGCTGGTGCGCCCGCAGTTCTGAGTTCCGGGCGTCTTGCCTTGCCAGTTTGGAGGACCGTCATGCCGAACTTCCCCTCTGCCAGCCGTGCCGGCTGTCTGGCCGCCGGTCTGCTGCTGGCCGGCAGCGCAGCATGGGCCGCGCGCTGCGGCGACGTCGTCACGCTCACCACCCATGGCGACACGCGCACTGCTTATGCCTACGTTCCCGCAGCGGCGTCGCCGGGCCCCAGGGTGGCGCTGGTCCTGCTGGCGGGCGGCGGTGGTCATCTGCAACTCGATGAGCAGGGCTGTCCGCGGGCCCTGGCGGGCAACTCCCTGGTGCGCTCGCTGCCGCTGTTCCACGCCGCCGGTCTGGCCACGGCACTGGTCGATGCGCCCTCCGATCACCGGGGCGGCGATGGCCTGGCCGGCTTCCGGGCCTCGCCCGAGCACGCGCAGGATCTGGGCCGTGTCATCAGCGATCTGCGCGCACGCAGCCGCGCGGCCGCCGTCTGGCTGGTCGGCACCAGCCGCGGCGCCATCTCGGCCGCCAATGCGGCGAGCCGGCTCAGCGGCCCGGCCGCCCCCGACGGCCTGGTGCTGACCTCGCCCGTCACCTCGGGCAATCCCAAGGGCCAGAAGTCCT
The DNA here is from genome assembly GCF_013334205.1 of Rhodoferax sp. BAB1. NCBI lineage: Bacteria > Pseudomonadati > Pseudomonadota > Betaproteobacteria > Burkholderiales > Comamonadaceae > Rhodoferax > Rhodoferax sp. BAB1. The sequence goes on from NZ_CP054424.1 coordinate 1,412,461, forward strand.
GGGTGGCGCAGACCGTGTTCGACCTCTCCCTGGAAGCCATCCGCATGCCCGTGCTCGTGATCGGCCACGCGCAGGACAAGTGCCTGCGTTCCCCGGCCGCGGAGAACGAACGCATCACGGCGCGCACCGAGGGCGTGCGCGAGCAGCTCGTCCTGCTGGATGGCGGGCCGGGGCGCGCCGGCCTGTCGGCCGTGGAGGCTTGCGAAGGGCGTTCGCCGCATGGCTTTCTGGAGCAGGAGGCCGAGGTGGCCGCGGGCATCGTGCGTTTCATCGGCGGTGCCCGCTACTAGGCCTTGCGCCCAGACGTAAAAAAAGCGCCCGGCGGGCGCTTTTTTAATGGGGCGTCGATCGCTCAGGCGTTCAGGCCTTGCCGTGTTTGGCGATCAGGTCCTTGGCGCTCTGCAGCAGTTTCTTGCCGTCGAAGCCGCGCTTGTCCATGTCCTTGACCCATTCGTCATCCACCTGGGCGGAGAGTTTCACGAACTCGGCGGCTTCGGCATTGCTCAGCGTGTAGATGGTGTTGCCGCGCTCCACCGAGGGCTTGCGGCCCGGGATGTCGCTTTCCTGCTGTTGTTTGCCCAGCCAGCCCGAGGTGGCCAGGCCGGAGTTGTTGTCGATGACCTTCTTGAGGTCGGGTGCCAGCGACTCGTACCTGGCCTTGTTCATGGTCATGACGAAGGTCGTGGTGTACAGGCCCGTGTGGCCGGCCGGGAATTCGGTGTGGAACTTGGTGAGTTCGTGCACCTTGACGGCCGGCACCACTTCCCAGGGGATCACGCAGCCATCGATCGTGCCCTTGGACAGGGCGTCCGGAATCTGCGGCAGCGGCATGCCCACCGGCGTGGCACCCACGGCCTGCAGCAGCTTGGTGACCTGGCGGGTCGGGCCGCGCATCTTCAGACCCTTGAGATCGGCCGGGCTCTTGATCTGCTTGGCCTTGGTGTGGAACATGCCCGGGCCGTGCACGTGCAGGGCAAGGGGGTGGGTGTCCTTGAACTCGTCCACGGCCACGGTCTGCACGTATTCCCAGTAGGCCTTGGAAGTGGCCTCGGCATTGTTGAGCATGAAGGGCAGCTCGAACACCTCGATGCGCGGGAAACGACCGGCCGTGTTGCCCGGCAGGGTCCAGACCACGTCGACCACGCCGTCGCGGGCCTGGTCATACAGCTGCACCGGCGTGCCGCCCAGCTGCATGGCCGGATAGGCCTCGAACTTGATGCGGCCACCCGAATCCTTCTCGACCTTGTCCATCCAGGGCTTGTGCATGGTGTTCCAGACGGCCGACATGGGCGACATGAAGGTGTGGAACTTGAGTGTCACGCTCTGCTGGGTCAGGCCCAGGGTGGGGACACCCAGCGCGGCGACGGCGGCACTGGACTTGAGCAGGGTACGGCGTTGAATCATGGGGGTCTCCTGAGATGGTCAGTCGGCACCTTAGCTGAAATCTGCCCCGGTACATGCTGGGGCTTTCCCTCAAAACACCCGATCCCCTAGCCCACGTACTTCACCAGCCACAGGGAGATGGCCGGGAAGAACAGCAGCAGCAGGGTGCGCAGCACGTCGCTGGCCAGGAAGGGCATGACACCCCGGTAGCTCTCGCTGATGGGCACGTCCTTGGCCATGCCATTGACCACGTAGACGTTCAGGCCCACGGGCGGTGCCAGCAGGCCGAAACCCACGGTCATCAGCACCATGATGCCGAACCAGATCGCCACCGATTCAGCGGGCAGGCCGAAATCCAGGCCCATGACCAGGGGGAAGAAGATCGGGATGGTCAGCAGGATCATGGACAGCTCGTCCATCACCGCGCCGAGTACCACATACACCAGCAGGATGGCGGACACCACCATCAGGGGCGGCAGGCCCCAGCTGCCGACCAGGCTGGCCAGCTGGGCTGGTACCTGGGTCAGGGCCAGCGCGGCGTTCATCAGGTCGGCGCCGATGAAGATCATGAAGATCATGGCCGAACCTTCGGCCGTGGCGTAGAAGCAGTGCCTGAGCTTGGCCCAGCTCAGCTCGCGCTTGAACAGGGCGGCCACGAAGGTGGCCGCCGTGCCCACGGCTGCACCTTCGGTGGGCGTGAAGATGCCGCCGTAGATGCCGCCGAAGACGATCAGGAAGATCAGCGCGATCGGGATCACGCCCAGCAGCGACTGCAGGTTGATGCGTTCGGTCACGGTGTCGTGTTCGGGGGCATGGCCCGGCACCAGGCGCACGTAGACGGCGATGGCCGCCATGTAGCCCAGCATGGCGATGATGCCGGGCACCATGGCTGCGGCGAAGAGTTTGGCGATGTTCTGTTCGGTCAGGATGGCGTAGATCACCAGCGGGACCGAAGGCGGGATCAGGATGCCCAGGGTGCCGCCGGCGGCCAGCGTGCCGGTGGCCAGGCGGCCCGAATAACCGTGGCGTTTCATCTCGGGCAGGGCCACCGAGGTGATGGTGGCCGCCGTGGCCACCGAGGAGCCGCAGATGGCGCCGAAGGCCGCGCTGGCCATCACCGAGGCCATGGCCAGGCCGCCGCGCACGCCCGCCATCAGGGCGCTGGCGAAGGCGAACAGGGCCTTGGAGATGCCGCCCTGGGTGGCGAAGTGCCCCATCAGGATGAACAGCGGGATCACCGACAGGTCGTAGCTGGCGAAACGCGCGAAGGCCTGGGTGTTGAGGAAGTTGGACAGCGGCAGCCAGCCGGCCTGCAGCAGGTAACCGGCACAGCCGGCCGCGAACATGGCGATGGCAATCGGGATGCGCACGGCCATCAGCCCCAGCATCACGCCGAAGATCAGCAGGGTCAGCAGCAGCGGGCTCATATACAGGCTCCCACGCTTGCCACTGCGTGTGCTGCGCTGCCCCCCGAGGGGGCCCTCGCGCCTTGGGACGGCCCGGCGGCGCTCATGCTGCGGCCTCCGGCTCGAAGCCCTGCAGGGCCTGCCACAAGCCGATGCAGGCCGTCAGCACCAGCGGCGGGACCATCAGCGTGTAGACGATCCACTCGGGAAAACCCAGCATCATGGTGGTGGACTGCGTGTTCCACGCGCTCAGGCCGCCGAGCACCGTGCGCCAGGCCAGCAGGGCCATGACCAGGCCCAGCAGCCCGGCGCCCAGGCGGTCGAGCCCGGCGTTGGTGCGCGGGCTGGCGCCCGAGGTGAAAAAGTCCACGATGATGTTGCCGCGGCGGAACTGGCACCAGGGCAGGAAGAGGGCGATGGCCGCGCCGGCCGCTACCCCCGTGAGCTCGAAGTCACCGACCAGGGTGGTCCCGGTGGTGTTGCGCCCCAGCACGCTGAGACAGGTCATCAGCGTGATGACGGTCAGCAGCACCCCGGCCAGGATGGCGCAGAGCCCGGCCAGCTTCCCCAACAACTTGTGCATCATGGCCGGGAATTGTAGGGGTGCTGCTGTGCGGCTTGTCAGACGACCTTGAGCTTGATGGCCGTAAGGCCGGCCACGCCACCTTCCATGACATCACCCGGCACCACCGCGGCCACACCCTCGGGCGTGCCGGTGTAGATCAGGTCGCCGGGGCGCAATTCCCAGGCGGTGCTCAGGTGTTCGATGATCTCGCCGATGTTCCAGATCAGCTTGCTGACATCGCTGCGCTGGCGGTCCTGGCCGTTGACCTGCAGCCAGATCCCGGCCTTCTCCACGTCGCCGGCTTGCGCGGCCGGCGTGATGGCGCCGATGGGACAGGCCTCATCGAAGGTCTTGCCGATGCACCAGGGGCGGCCCAGTTTCTTCTGCTCGCCCTGCAGATCGCGCCGGGTCATGTCCAGACCGACGGCATAGCCCCAGATGTGTTTCTTCGCATCGGCCGCCTTGATGTTCTTGCCGCCGGTGCCGATGCAGGCCACGAGTTCGATCTCGTGGTGGAAGTCCTTGGTCAGGCTCGGGTAGTGCAGATCCGGGGTCTGGCCCGGCTCGATCACCAGGCAGTTGTCGGCCGGCTTGATGAAGAAGAAGGGCGGCTCGCGGCCGGTGAAACCCATCTCCTGGGCGTGCGCTACGTAGTTGCGGCCCACGCAGTAGATGCGGCCAACGGGGAAACGGTCCTTGCTGCCGACCACGGGCACGGAGACCTGGGCCGGGGCGGTGATGACAAAACTCATGCGAGCCTTTCTTCCTTGTGGATGCCCAGGGCCTCTTGCACCGGGCGGTCTGAAAAACTGAAGAGCACGCAACCGGTCGTCGACTGCAGGCGCAGCGTCTGCCAGGAGGGCACGACGAAATGGTCGCGGGCTTGGAAGTCGAATCGTACCGGGCCCTGCGGGCCGGTGATGTACGCAGTCCCCGCACCTTCCACCACGCTATAGACCGCGCCATCGGTCTGGCGCCAGGCCTGGCCCTCGAAGCCGGCGGGCAGGCGCTGCAGGAAAGGCTGGAGGGTGGGCATGGGCGTGCCGCCGGTTTGCGGGTTGATGTAGCGCAGCTTGTAGCCGTCCCAGGGGTCGATGGGCGCGCAACGCTCGAGCTGGTGCAGGGCTTCGCGGCTGCGCTCGTAGGGATAACTGAAGAGGGGTGAGGTGCTGCCGAAGGGCGCATCGCTGCGCACCGGGGCCATGTTGTGGCCGTAGCGCGCGAAGCTGCTGCCCTCGGGCCGCGTGACCGTCTGCGATTTGGCCGCGCCGTTCTCGGCGAAGCCGGCATCGAAGAAGCGGATCATGGGGATGTCCAGGCCGTCGAGCCAGACCACGGGCTCGTCCACCTCGTTGCCATGGTCGTGCCAGGTCCAGCTGGGCGTGATGATGAAGTCGCCCGGGTGCATGGTGCAACGCTCGCCGTCCACGGCCGTGTAGGCGCCCGTGCCCTCCACGATGAAACGCAGCGCACTCTGCGTGTGGCGGTGGCTGGGCGCCACCTCGCCCGGCAGGATGAGCTGCAGGCCGGCGTAGAGCGACTGCGTCACGGCCGACTGGCCGCGCAGCGCCGGGTTCTCCAGGATGAGCACACGCCGCACCGCCTCCTCGGCGGTGATGAGTTCGCCGGCGCGTTTCAGGTAGGGCCGCACTTCCTCGTACTTCCAGTGGGCCGGCACGCAGGGCGAAGCCGGCTGCAGTGGCACCAGGGCATGCAGCACCTCCCACAAGGGGCTCAGGTTCAGCGGCGACATGTCGCGGTAGAGCGACTGGCGGGCGGTGGCGGAAGGGTGGGGGGCGTTCATGGCCGGTTCCTGATGGTGAAGCCGATGGTAATGCCGCGCGCACATCGGGCCGGGGTAAGGATGGCGCGTGAACGCGGCCGGCCATCAGGCAGATCAAGGAGAGCTGCTGTTTAATAAGCATACATATTAGCAAGCCGGGGCGCCGCCCGGGTTTTCCCGGGGGCGGCCGGCCCCTGCGCCAGCCGAATACACTTGCCCACCAGGACGACGAACCCCATGAGCAAGAGTTACGACTTTCCCCACGCCCCAGGTCACCTGATCCGCCGGGCGCACCAGGTTTCGGTGGCCGCCTTCATGGAAGAGACGGCCGGCTACGACGTCACGCCCGTGCAGTTCGCCCTGCTCAACGCGCTCATGGACACCCCGGGGGCAGACCAGGTCACGCTGGCCGCACGCGTGGCTTTCGATCCCGCCACCTCGGGCTCGGTGATCGGTCGTCTTGAGGCCAAGGGCTGGGTGCGGCGCGAGGCCGACCAGAACGACCGCCGCCGCAAGCTGCTCTGGATCACGCCCGAGGGCGAGGCGACCGTGCAGCAGATGAAACGCGCCGTGGCGCGGGTGCAGACCCGCATCCTGGGGCCGCTCAATGCCACCGAGCGCGAGCAGATGATGCGCCTGCTGACCAAGCTCGTGGCCGGCCACGACAAGCAGGGCTGAGCAGCTCTGCGCCTGCCGGCTTAGGGCTTCAGCTCGACTTCGCCAGCAGCGTGAAGTGCTCCACCTGCGGTGGCGCCGCGAAGAAGGGGCCCACGATGGCGCGCCAGTCGGCAAAGGCCGGCGACTGGCGGAAGTGCACGGTGTGGTCCTCCAGCGTGTCCCAGAAGATCATCAGGATGTAGCGGTCCGGGTGCTCGACCCCTTTGTTCACCTTGAAGCCGCGATAACCCTGTGCCTTGCTGATGACCGTGGCCAAGCCGCGCTGGATGGCTTCGTCAAAGGCGGTCTGCTGATCGGCGTGGATGCGGATGTCGGCTATTTCGAGAATCATGCGGGTCTCCTGATACGGGTGCTGGGCAGGCCGCCAGTCTACTAGGGCCTGTTCATTCTCAGGATGCGTTGCGGATCAAAAAAGTCATGCGGTAGGCGCGTGGACGCAGCCGGGGTCGCCCCCGGCAAGTCCGCGCAACACCCCGCGTGGCTTTTTTGGCCGCAACCCGGAGGGAACGTGCTTAAAACCGCGCCACTCGTCGTTGCACTCCTAGCCCAGGCGGCCAGCCTGGGCGTCGTCGCGCGCCTAGATTGGCGCGGTTTTAAGTACGTTCGCACTTGAGAAATTAGTGTGAACAGGCCCTAGCGTCCGTCGGACGTGGCCTCACCATCCTGTTGCAGCATGGCGGGGTCGAAGAAACACAGCGTATTGCGGCCGGCGCTCTTGGCCTTGTACATGGCCAGATCGGCCTGCTTGATCAGTTCTTCGCGGCTGTTCTGCAGGCCACAGAAGATCGTGGCGCCGATGCTGGGCGTGCTCAGGTGGGCATGGCCGTTCAGGTCATAGGGGCGGTTCAGACTGGCCAGGATTTTCTGGCCGACGGCCATGGTTTCCTCCCGGGCCACGGTGGCATCGGGATTGAGCTCTTCGAGCAGGACCACGAATTCGTCGCCGCCCAGGCGCGCCACGGTATCGGCCTGTCGCACGCACTCCTTCAGGCGCTGCGCCACCTGTTGCAGCAGCAGGTCGCCGTAATCGTGCCCCAGGGTGTCGTTGAGTTGCTTGAACCGGTCCAGATCGATGAACAGCAGGGCGCCGTGGTGCCCGCTGCGCATCGAGGCCAGCATGGTCTGCTGTATCCGGTCCTGCAGCAGCCGGCGGTTGGGCAGCAGGGTCAGGGCGTCGTAGAAGGCCAGCGTGTGGATCTGGTCTTCGGCCGCCTTGCGCTCGCTGATGTCGTGCATCGTCGCCACGTAATGCGTGACCGTCTCATCCGCGCCCCTGACCGCCGTGATGGTGACGGATTCAGGGTAGATTTCCCCGTTCTTGCGCCGGTTCCAGATTTCGCCCTTCCAGCTGCCGGTCGTCCTGATGCGCGCCCACATGGCGCTGTAGAAGGCGGCGTCGTGGCGGCCGGAACTGCGCAGGCGCGGGTTCTTGCCCACGATGTCCCCGGCGGTGTACCCAGTGATCTCCGTGAAGGCGCTGTTGATGCGCAGCACGATGCCGTTCTCGTCGGTGACGAACATGCCTTCCTGGGTCTGGAAGGCTTTTTCGGCAATCCGCAGCTCGACCTCGTCCTTGCGGTGCTGCTGCATGGCCCGGCCCAGCAGCCACAGGGCGCCGATCACGACCAGGCTGATCATGCCGCCCAGCACGAACAGCACCTCCTTGAGTCCGCGGATCTCTGCATGGGCGGTTTCCGGTGAACGTGACACCACCAGCAGCAGCGGGTAGGTGCTGACCCAGCGGTGGGCGATGCCGCGTTCAACCTGGTCGAGTATCGAGTGGCGCAGTGAGTAACCCGCACGCTGGTTTTGGTACTCGGCCAGCTGTGCAGCATCCAGCCGGCTGTCCCGGTATTTCTCCAGGTCGACCGAGCGGCTGATCAGCGCGCCGCGTGCCGACAGCACCGACATGATGGTGTCGGTGCCGATGTCCAGCGTCTGGATGAAGCGGGTCAACTGCTCGGGCGGCAGGAAGATGACCATGACGCCGAGAAAGCGCCCGTCCTTGCCCAGCAGGGGGCGGGCCAGCTGCAGCCCCCAGCGCTTGCTCAGGCGTCCCAGGACCGGATCGCTGATATACAGCTGGTCCGGGCCGCCGTCGGCAAACACGCGGAAATGTTCGCGGTCGCCGAGATAGGCGGGGGCCGGCTGGCCCGGTATGTCGGTGAATTTCGGGTAGCCATCCTTGCCGATGACGGTCACGTGGACCTCGAAATCCCGGAACGGTCCCTCGCGCAGCAGGCGGATCGTGCGTTTGATGTCTTCGGGATGGTCCAGGTATTCGGCGCGCAGGAAGAGCAGGGCGTTGTCCAGGCTCCCGATCTGTCGTACCAGGGTGACGTCCAGAACCTCCGACAAGTGCACCAGCTCATTGCGGAACTTGTCCAGGTGGTCCTGGTGGATGCGCCGGGACTCCCACAGCACGGTGGCCCAGATCAGGCACAGCAAGAGGGCGCCGAACAGGGCGAGCTGCAGCCTGGGGGTGTACAGCAGCCGGCCCCGGCGAGGCAAGGGGCCCCCGGCATGTGCCCGGTGATGGACGTCTTGTTTTTCGTGGGGCATCGCAACGACTTTTTATTTTTGGTTTTGTCCAGCAGCTGGCGCAATTGTAGGTTGCCGTGCGCGCACGCAGTGCCCCATGGGTGCCAACAATTCACGCGTTACGGTTTATCCTCTGGGGCATGAAGCTGCACAACTACTTCCGCTCCTCCGCTTCCTTCCGCGTGCGCATCGCGCTGGCGCTCAAGGGCCTGGGCTACGACTACATCCCGGTGCACCTGGCGCGCGGCGACCACAAGCTGCCCGGCTACGCCGAGGTTTCGGCCGACCGCCTGGTGCCCCTGCTCGAAGTGGACGGCGAGCGCCTCTCGCAGTCCATGGCCATCATCGAGTACCTGGACGAGACCCATCCCCAGCCGCCGCTGCTGCCCGCCGACGCGGCCGGCCGCGCCAAGGTGCGCGCCCTGGCTCAGTCCATCGCCTGCGAGATCCATCCGCTCAACAACCTGCGTGTGCTCAAGTACCTGGTGCGCGAACTCAAGGTCAGCGAGGACGCCAAGAACACCTGGTACCGCCACTGGGTGCGTGAGGGTCTGGAGAGCTTCGAGCGCCAGCTGGCCACCCTGGCCACTCAACGCCAGCAGGCCGGCCTGCCGCCCTCGGTCTACTGCTGGGGCGACACGCCCAGCCTGGCCGACTGCTGCCTGGTGCCGCAGATCTTCAACGGCCAGCGCTTCGAGGTGAGCCTCGACGGCCTGCCGCTGACCATGGCCGCCTTCGATGCCTGCATGGCGCTGCCGGCCTTCCAGCAGGCGCAGCCTTCCAGTTGCCCTGACAACGAGCCTTGAACGGAGCGTGATCAGGTGCATCCCGACTGGCTCGTCCCCAAATGGCCCGCAGCGCCTGGGGTGCGTGCGGTCTGCACCACGCGTGCCGGCGGCCGTTCCCTGCCGCCTTATGACAGCCTGAACCTCGGTGACCACGTCGGCGACGACGCGCTGGCCGTGGGCAGCAACCGCGCCGTGCTGGCGCAGGCCCTGGGCGCGCGGCCGGTTTTCCTGCAGCAGGTGCATGGCCGTGGCGTGGTGGCGCTGGATGCGCACACGCCCCAGGGCACCGAGGCCGATGCCTGCCTCACGCGCGAGCGTGGCGTGGCCTGCACCATCATGGTGGCCGACTGCCTGCCCCTGCTGCTCACCGACGCCCGCGGCAGTGTCGTGGCCGCCGCCCATGCCGGCTGGCGTGGCCTGGCGGGTGAGGGCGGGGTGGGCGTGATCGAAACCCTGTACGCTGCCCTGCAGGTCGACGCGCGCGAACTCATGGTCTGGCTGGGCCCCTGCATCGGCCCGCAGGCCTTCGAGGTGGGGCCCGAGGTCAAGCGCGCTTTCGAGGCGCACGACCCGCAGGCTGCGGCCTGTTTCCGCCCGGCAGCGGCGCCGGGCAAATGGCTGGCCGACCTGCCGGCCCTGGCCAGAGGGCGCCTGGCAGCGCTGGACATCCGCCAGGTTTATGGCAACGACGGCTCACCATCCTGGTGCACTGTCATGAATCCTTCACGGTTCTTTTCGCACCGGCGCGACCGCGTCAGCGGCCGACTGGCCGCCTGTATCTGGCTGGGCTGAGCCGGGCTGCGCATCCTGGGCCAGTTGCCAGGTGGCCTGTTCCTCGGCCTCGCGCTGCCGGCGCAGCTTCTTGCGCGCCGGTGTCCCCAGGATGTAGAGCAGCAGGGCCACCGGCCCCACGCCATACAGCAGGAAGGTGATGATCGCGCCCAACACGGTGCCGATGGGGCTGGTGGCTTCGGCCACGGCCATGAGCAGGGCCACATAGAGCCAGCCGATGGCGATCAGGATCAGAAACATGAGTAAATTGATCGGTGTCAGGATATCGAAGGCTCAATCCTGACATACTGGATGCGCATTTCCAGCACGAGGACCCAGCGTGACACAGGATACCCCCGAATTTTGGGCCCAAGCGGCGCAGCAGTTCCAGCAGGCCTACGGTGACAGCTGGCTCAAGCTTTTCCAGTCCTTCCAGGGTGGGCATCCCGGCCAGGGCACGGCCGCACTCCCGGCGATGGAACATCCAGTGAGCATCCCGCCCGACAAGCTGCAGGCCCTGCAGCAGCAGTACGTGCAGGACCTGGCGCAACTCATGCAACAGGGCGCTGGCGCGGCCGTCACCGGTGACCGGCGTTTCGCCGCGCCGGCCTGGGGCGAGAACCCGCTGGCGGCCATGGCCGCCTCCACCTACCTGCTCAACGCCCGCCTGCTGATGGAGATGGCCGATGCCGTGCAGGCCGACGCCAAGACGCGCGCGCGCATCCGCTTTGGCGTGGAACAGTGGGTGGCGGCCAGCGCGCCCAGCAACTACCTGGCCTTCAATGCCGAGGCGCAGAAGAAGGCCATCGACAGCAAGGGCGAAAGCATCGCCCGGGGCCTGCAGAACATGCTGCACGATCTCCAGCAGGGCCATGTCAGCATGACCGACGAAAGCCAGTTCGAGGTGGGCCGCAATGTGGCCACCAGCGAGGGCGCGGTGGTCTACGAGAACGAGCTCTTCCAGCTGATCGAATACAAGCCCTTGACCGCTCAGGTCTACGAGCGCCCCCTGCTGCTGGTGCCGCCCTGCATCAACAAGTACTACATCCTCGACCTGCAGCCCGAGAACTCGTTGATCCGCTATGCCGTGGCCCAGGGCCACCGCACCTTCGTGGTGAGCTGGCGCAACCCCGACGAATCCCTGGCCCACACCACCTGGGACGACTACATCGAGGACGCCGTGATCCAGGCCATAGCGGTCACGTGCGAGATCAGCGGCGCCGAACAGATCAACGCCCTGGGTTTCTGCGTGGGCGGCACCCTGCTGGGCACGGCCCTGGCCGTGCTGGCGGCGCGGGGCGAGCTACCCGTGCACAGCCTCACCCTGCTCACCACCTTCCTCGACTTCAGCGACACCGGTATCCTCGACGTCTTCATCGACGAGAACTCGGTGCACCTGCGCGAGCAGCAGATGGGGCAGGGCGGCCTGATGGCCGGGCGCGACCTGTCCTCCACCTTCAGCTTCCTGCGCCCCAACGACCTGGTCTGGAACTACGTGGTGGGCAACTACCTCAAGGGCGAGACCCCGCCGCCCTTCGACCTGCTTTACTGGAACAGCGACAGCACCAACCTGCCGGGCCCCTTCTACGCCTGGTACCTGCGCAACACCTATCTGGAAAACAACCTGGTCAAGCCGGGCAAGCTCACCGTCTGCGGCGAGAAGGTGGACCTGCGCAAGGTGGACCTGCCCGTCTACATCTACGGCTCGCGCGAAGACCACATCGTGCCCATCCCCGGCGCCTACGCCAGCACCCAGCTGCTGCCGGGCAAGAAGCGCTTTGTCATGGGCGCCTCGGGCCACATCGCGGGTGTCATCAACCCGCCCGAGAAAAAGAAGCGCAGCCACTGGATCCGTGCCGACGGCAAGCTGCCCAGGACCCTGGACGAATGGCAACAAGGTGCAGAAGAACACGCCGGCAGCTGGTGGCCCGACTGGGCCGCCTGGCTTGAGAAACAGGCTGGCAAGAAAATTGCTGCACCGAAAAAGTACGGCAAGGGCAGCAAATACAAGGTGATTGAAGCGGCCCCGGGCCGTTATGTGAAACAGAAGGCCTGAACGGCCTCGCAACGCAACAGGAGACACAGCATGGAAGACATCGTCATCGTGGCCGCGGCACGCACCGCGGTCGGCAAGTTCGGCGGCGGCCTGGCCAGGACCCCGGCCACCGAGCTGGGGTCCATCGTCATCAAGGCCCTGCTGGAACGCAGCAAGGTCGATGCCGGCCTGGTGGGCGAAGTCATCCTGGGCCAGGTGCTGGCGGCCGGCGCCGGCCAGAACCCCGCGCGCCAGGCCCTGATGAAAAGCGGCCTGCCCAAGGAGATCCCGGCGCTCACCATCAACGCCGTCTGCGGCTCCGGCCTCAAGGCCGTGATGCTGGCGGCGCAGGCCGTGGCCACGGGCGACAGCGAGATTGTCATCGCCGGCGGGCAGGAGAACATGAGCGCCGCGCCCCACGTGCTGCCCGGTTCGCGTGACGGCCAGCGCATGGGCGACTGGAAGCTGATCGACACCATGATCGTCGACGGCCTGTGGGACGTCTACAACCAGTACCACATGGGCATCACCGCCGAGAACGTGGCCAAACAATACGGCATCACGCGTGAGATGCAGGACGCGCTGGCCCTGGCCAGCCAGCAGAAGGCCGCCGCCGCGCAGGACGCCGGCCGCTTCAGGGACGAGATCGTGCCCGTGCTGCTGCCGCAGAAAAAGGGCGACCCGCTGGTCTTCGATGCCGACGAGTTCATCAACCGCAAGACCAATGCCGAGGCCCTGGCCGGCCTGCGCCCCGCCTTCGACAAGGCCGGCGGCGTGACGGCGGGCAACGCCTCCGGCATCAACGACGGCGCGGCCGCCGTGATGGTGATGACGGCCAAGAAGGCCGCGGCGCTGGGGCTCAAGCCCCTGGGCCGCATTGCCAGCTACGCCACCAGCGGCCTGGACCCGGCCACCATGGGCATGGGCCCGGTGCCGGCCTCCACCAAGGCCCTGCAGCGTGCCGGCTGGAAGGCCGCCGACCTGGACCTGCTGGAGATCAACGAGGCCTTCGCCGCCCAGGCCTGCGCGGTCAACAAGGAAATGGGCTGGGACACGAGCAAGGTCAACGTCAACGGCGGGGCGATTGCCATCGGGCACCCCATCGGTGCCTCCGGCTGCCGCATCCTGGTCACCCTGCTGCACGAGATGCAGCGTCGTGATGCGAAGAAAGGTATTGCCAGCCTGTGCATCGGTGGTGGCATGGGGGTTGCATTGACCATCGAGCGTTGAGCCGTTTGGCCGGACGCGGGTTTTGCCTAGGGCTCCAGGCAGACGACAAGGATTAGATTGGTAGCGAGTTCAAAGAGGAGTTCATCATGAGTCAGAAAGTAGCCTACGTCACCGGCGGCATGGGCGGCATCGGCACCGTTATCTGCCAGCGCCTGCACAAGGATGGTTTCAAGGTCATCGCCGGCTGCGGCCCCACGCGCGATTTCAACAAATGGCTGGCCGAGCAGAAGGCCCTGGGCTACACCTTCTACGCCTCGGTCGGCAATGTGGGCCTGTGGGAATCCACCGTGGAAGCCTTCAGCAAGGCCAAGGCCGAACACGGCCCCATCGACGTGCTGGTCAACAACGCCGGCATCACGCGCGACCGCATGTTCCTCAAGATGACCCGCGAGGACTGGGACGCCGTCATCGAGACCAACCTCAACTCCATGTTCAACGTCACCAAGCAGGTGGTGGGCGACATGGTGGAAAAAGGCTGGGGCCGCATCATCAACATCAGCAGCGTGAACGGCGAAAAGGGCCAGGCCGGCCAGACCAACTACTCGGCCGCCAAGGCCGGCATGCACGGCTTCACCATGGCGCTGGCACAGGAGCTGGCCAGCAAGGGCGTGACCGTCAACACCGTGAGCCCGGGTTACATCGGCACCGACATGGTCAAGGCCATCCGCCAGGACGTGCTCGACAAGATCGTCGGCACCATCCCGGTCAAGCGCTTGGGCGAGCCGGGCGAGATCGCGTCCATCATTGCGTGGATTGCGAGCGAGGAGAGCGGGTATTCGACCGGGGCGGATTTCTCGGTCAATGGTGGGCTGCACATGGGCTGAGGTTTCTGGCTCTCCGAAGACAAACCCCGCTGCGGCGGGGTTTTTTGTGCAGGATGCCCAGCGCGGGGTTGTTTCAGCTGACTGGCGGCTTGCGGCCAGAAGCTGTCCCTCGCGAGCGTGTTGTGTGGGACTGCTTCAAGGTGTTGAATTCCGCCGAAATCTGACCCACTAAGGACAGAGCTTTCCATCCAAAGTTGACCCACGTAGGCCCTACCCTGCAAGTTTTAAAGGCAGGGGGAAATTAGGAGTGATAGACGTGGCGACATTGAATGTCATCAGGCGTTGGGCACTGCGAGAACAGATGTCCATCCGCGAGATCTCCAGGCGTACAGGCCTGGCTCGCAACACGGTGAAGAAGTACCTGCGGTCCGATGAGACCGAGCCGACATACGCAAAGCGGATCAGCCCAAGCAAGCTCGATCCCTACGCTGAGAAGCTGGCCACCTGGCTAGGAATCGAGGCAACAAAATCGCGGAAACAGCGGCGCAATCTGAAGCAGATCTACACACCCGGCAGACCAATTGACCGAGAAGGGCACGTAGCGGGCGACGGGGCATGCAGCGAGTTCGCCGCTAGTGCCCTGATGGGGTCTATGTCGACGTATATCGCATAAGAACCTACGTCATCTCCGCCGGTACGGCGATCCCGCTGTCATGGGGGAGCCGAAGCGTTCCAACCCCATTCTTCACCGCCACCACCTCAGCCATGATGGACAGCGCAATCTCTGCCGGTGTCTTGCTGGCGATGTACAGCCCGGCCGGGCCGTGCAGGCGGTCCAGCACCTCATACGGAATCTCAAAGTGCTCGTGCAGCCGTTCACGCCGCGTGGCGCTGTTGCGGCGTGAGCCGATGGCGCCGACGTAGAAGGCCTCGGACTGCAGGGCGTCGATCAGGGCCAGGTCGTCGAGCTTGGGGTCGTGTGTGAGGGCCACCACCGCGGTGCGGGTGTCGGGCTTCAGGCGCAGGATCAGGTCGTCGGGCATTTCGTGTGTGAGGGTCACGCCGGCGGCCAGGCTCCAGCTGGCGCGGTGTTCCTCGCGTGGATCGCAGACGAAGACTTCGAAGCCCAGGCTCAGGGCCATCTGGCTGAGGAAACGCGAGAGGTCGCCAGCGCCAATGACGATGAGCCGGGCTTGCGGACCCAGGTAGGTGGTCAACGTGTGTTCATCGAGCAAGGGCACGCCGTCGCGCCGGCCGGGGCGCAGGGTGACGGCACCGTTCTTCAGGTCCAGCACACGTTCGGTGCTTTGCCGCTGTTCGCAGGCGAGCAGCAGCTCGTCCAGCCGGCTGTGCGGCGCCACGCGTTCCAGCACCAGCTCCACCGTGCCGCCGCAGGGCAGGCCGAAGCGATGCGCCTGGTCGGCCGAGATGCCGTAGCGTTGCACGGTGGGTGCGGCGCCGGTCATGGCCGCTTCAACGCCGCCCTCGCGGATGCGGTGGATCAGGTCGTCTTCGATGCAGCCGCCCGAAACCGAGCCCACGGTCTCGCCCCGGCCGTTGATGGCCATGAGCGAGCCGGGCGGGCGCGGCGAGGAGCCCCAGGTGCGGGCCACGGTGACGAGCACCACGGCCTGCCCCTCGGTCCACCAGCGCTGCGCCGTGCGCAGCACCAGGGTGTCGAGATCCTCCATGGGCTCAGGCCAGCTTGAAGGGCAGTTCGCGCGGCGTCTTGCCGGTCAGGCGCGCGATGGCGTTGGCGAAGGCCGGCGCCAGCGGGGGCAGGCCGGGCTCGCCCATGCCGGTGGGCGCGTCGGCGCTGGGTACCACGTGCACGGCGATCTGCGGCATGTCGGTGATGCGGGGCACAGCGTAGTCGCCGAAGTTGCTCTGCTGCACCTCGCCGTCCTTGAGCGTGATGGCCGCACCGGGCAGGCACATGGACAAACCCATGAGCGCTGCGCCCTGCACCTGGGCTTCCACGGTGCGCGGGTTCACCACCAGGTTGCAGTGCACGCCGGCCGTCACACGGTGCAGCACGGGCTGCCCGTCCTTGACCGAGGCTTCCACCACATAGGCCACCACGGTGCTGAAGGATTCATGCACGGCCACGCCCCAGGCGTGGCCCTTGGGCAGGGCCTTCTTGCCATAGCCGCTCTTGGCCACGGCCAGCTGCAAGGCAGCGCGGTGACGGGGGTGCTTGTCGGCTATGAGCTTGAGGCGGTAGGCCACCGGGTCCTGCTTCGTCGCGCGAGCGATCTCGTCGATCAGCGTTTCCATCACATAGGCCGTGTGGGTGCTGCCCACGCTGCGCCACCAGAGCACGGGCACGTTCTGCTTGGGGTGGTGCACGGTGAGGCGCATGGGCACGGCGTAGGGCTCACGCATGCCTTCGACGGCAGTGGCGTCGATGCCGTTCTTGACCATCATGCCTTCGAAGAAGGTGCCGGAGATGATGGACTGACCCACGATGGTGTGGTCCCAGGCCAGCACCTGGCCCTTGTCATCAAAGCCGATGCGCGCGCGGTGCAGGTGCATGGGGCGGTAGTAGCCGCCCTTGATATCGTCCTCGCGGCTCCAGAGCGTGCGCACGGGGACGTTCAGGCCGGCGGTGCGCGCGGCCTTGGCGATGGTGCAGGCTTCCACCACGTATTCGCTGGTGGGGATGGCGCGGCGGCCGAAACCCCCGCCGGCAGCCTGTACGTGGACCTTGATCTGCTCGGGTTTGAGACCCAGCACACGGGCTGCGGCCATGCCGTCCAGGCCCGGCATCTGCGAGCCGACCCAGAGTTCGGCGCCCTGGTCGCTGATCTGGACCGTGCAGTTCAGCGGCTCCATGGGCGCGTGGGCCAGGTAGGGGAAATGGAATTCGGCCTCGATCTGCTTCGGGGCGCTGGCCAGGGGCGCCATGTCGGCGTCGAAGTGGCGCGGGCCGCTTTCCTGGGCCATTTGCCGGTACTGGGCCAGCTGTTTTTCGCTGTCCACCTTCTCGACGCCGCTGGTGTCCCACTGCAGCTTGAGCGCGTCGCGCCCCTGCTTGGCGGGCCAGTAGCCCTCGGCGATCACGGCCACACCTTCGGCGCCGCGGTCCAGCGGCACGCGCAGCACGGCCTTCACGCCTTGGATGGCGCGGGCTGCGCTGTCGTCCAGCGCAGCGATCTTGGCGCCGAACACGGGCGGGCGCGCAATGACCGCGGTGAGCTGACCGGGTTGGCGCACGTCGATGCCGAAGTCCTGGCGGCCGCTGCTCTTGGCCTTGGCGTCCAGGCGACCGGTGGGCTTGCCGATGATGCGGAAGTCCTTGGGGTTCTTCAGCGTCACCTTCTCGGGCACGGGCTGGGTCATGGCGGCTTCGGCCAGTTCGCCGTAGCCCATCTTGCGGCCGCCGGGGCCGAGCACCCAGCCGGCCTGGGTGCGCAGGCTCTGCACGTCCACGCTCCAGCGCATGGCGGCGGCGGCCAGCAGCATGGCGCGGGCGCGGGCGCCAAGCTCACGGTATTGCGTATAGCTGTTCTTGATCGAGTTGGAGCCACCGGTGAGGTGCATGCCGAAAAGCGGGTCGGCATAAGCGGGGTTGTTCGTGCCGTGCTGGCTGCGCACCTTGCTCCAGTCGGCGTCCAGCTCCTCGGCCAGGATCATGGGCAGGGCCGTCTGCACGCCCTGGCCGAAGTCCAGGCGGTTGACGGTGACGGTGACCTCACCGTTGGCCGCGATCTGCACGAAGGCCGAGGGTTGTTCGGTGGGCTTGAGGCCGGCAGCTGCGGCCTGTTGTGCCGTGGCCAGGCCGGGGTAGACGCCGAGCGCCAGGCCGCCGGCACCGGCGAGCTTGAGGAAGCTGCGCCGGGGCAGGGTTGCGATGTCGGCGGGTTCGTTGCGGGCCAGCAGGTGTTGCAGGGCGCGCGGCATTTCACGGGAGAGGGTGTTGGGCAACATGGGGTGCTCCTTCAGGCGAGGGTCTTGGCGGCGTCGGTGACGGCGGCGCGGATGCGGGCATAGGTGCCACAGCGGCAGATGTTGCCGGCCATGGCGCTGTCGATCTCGGCGGCCGCGGGCTGCTTGCCGCGCGGCAGGGACTTGAGGAAGGCGGTGGCGCTCATGATCTGGCCGCTCTGGCAGTAGCCGCACTGCGCGACGTCGTGCTTGACCCAGGCGGCGTGCACGGCGGCACCGACGCGGTCCTTGCCATCGGTGACGGCTTCGATGGTGGTGATCTTCGCGCCCTGGGCCGCCGAGATGGGGGTGACGCAGGAGCGGATGGCCTGGCCGTTCAGGTGCACGGTGCAGGCGCCGCACAGTGCCGCTCCGCAGCCGAACTTGGTGCCGGTCATGCCCAGGTTGTCACGCAGGGCCCAGAGGATGGGGGTGGTGGGGGCGGTGCTGAGCGCATGCTCGCGGCCGTTGACGTGCAGGGTGTTCATGATGGGGCGATGCTCCTTGGGTAAAGGTCGGTCGGGGATCGGTGCTGGAAGTGTCCGCCCTGGTCCGGCGGCGGGCTTGCCGTTTCCGATCTATTTTTTGCCTTTTCTGATCGACTGTCATCAAAAATCATCGCCGCTAAACCGGGGGAGGTACAGTGCGGACCATGGCGCACCACGCAACCATCCGCTCTGTGACAGAGTCGTGACCGCGCCCGTTCCAACTGCCTTGAAGGTTTCAGCATGAGCATCGCCACCCTGGCCCAGGAAATCGGCCGGATTGCCCGAAATGACGGCGATTACCAGACGGCCATCCCCCAGCTGCTGATGGCCCGGCGCAGCGGCCGCACGGAGCCGCTGGCCTGCATCTACATGCTGGGCCTGGCCGTCGTGGCGCAGGGCGGCAAGCAGGTGACCATGAGCGACCAGGTCGTGAACTACGGGCCCGGCCAGTCCCTGCTGGCAACGGTGGACCTGCCCGTGGTCTCGCAGGTCACGCAGGCCGATCTGGCCCAACCGTTTCTCGGCATGCTGCTCACGCTGGATACGCGCGCGCTGGTGCAACTGGCCGCGGACATGGAACTGCCGCCTTTGCCGCGCGACCAGGCCGCACGCGGCATATCGCTGGGCCCGCTGGAGGAGCCGCTGCTGGACGCGGTGATCCGCCTGGTGCGGCTGCTACAGGAGCCACAGCACATCGCGCGGCTGGCACCGCTGATCCAGCAGGAGATCATGGTGCGCCTGCTGACCGGTCCGCACGGCCCCTACCTGCGGCATCTGATCGCCGCGGGCTCCCCGAGCCACCAGGTCGCGCAGGCCATCGCCTGGCTCAAGCTGAACTTCAGCCGTGATGTGCTGATGGACGAGCTGGCCGAGCGCGCGCACATGAGTCCTTCGACTTTCCGCCAGCACTTCCGCGGCCTCACGGGCATGAGCCCGCTGCAGTACCAGAAGCAGCTGCGCCTGCAGGAGGCACGCCAGCTCATGCTGACCCAGGCGCTGGACGCCAGCAGCACGGCCGCGCGGGTGGGTTACGAAAGCGTCTCGCAGTTCAACCGCGAGTACAGCCGCCAGTTCGGCGCGCCGCCGCAGCGCGACATCAGGCGCATGCGCGAGCTACCGGGCGGTGGAGTGGTGCAGTCCTTGAGCTGAACCGCACTCAACGGCGCAAGGTTCCGCGCACAAACAGCCAGGTCATGCCCGCCGAGCCCGCGATGCCGGCCACCATGGGCAGGCCCGTGCCGTCCACGAACAGACCCGTGATCGCCATCACGACCGCACCCGTGGCGAACTGCAGCGTGCCCATCAGGGCCGAAGCGGTGCCGGCGATGGGGCCGTGGTCTTCCAGCGCCAGGATGGCCGAGGTGGGGATGATGAGCCCGAGGAAGCCGTAGCCCACGAAGAGCAGGACCAGCAGCACGGGCAGGTGGTCCGCGCCCAGCAGGAAGCACAGGAGCAGCAGGGCCATGACAGCGGCGTAAGCATGCGAGGCGACACGTACCATGGGCTTGAGGCCGTAGCGTTGGCCCAGGCGGCCCGTGAGCTGCGACATGCCGATGAAGGAGGCCGCGTTGGCCGCGAAGACGATGCTGTACTGCCGCGGCGTGAGGCCGTAGTGGTCGATCAGCACGAAGGAGGAGTTGGCCAGGTAGGCGAAGAAGCTCGCGATGCCGAAGGCGCCGATCAGCACCAGGCCCATGAAATGGCGGTCGCGCAGCAGGGTGGCGTAAGCCCGGAAGGCCTGGCCCCAGCTGCTGGCGGCCCGCTGCGCGGGCGGGCGGGTTTCGTGCATCTGCGTGGCCATGAGGACCAGGCCCAGCAGGCCGATCACCAGCATGAACCAGAAGGCGCTGCGCCAGCCCTGCCACTCGATCAGCAGGCTGCCGGCCAGCGGCGCGAGGATGGGCGAGACGCTGAAGACCAGCATGAGGGTGGACATGAGGCGCAGGGCCTCGTGGCCGGTGTAGAGGTCACGCACCACGGCGCGCGGCACCACGGTACAGGCGCAGGCCCCAAGGCCCTGCACGAAACGCATGGCCACCAGGGTGTGGATGTCGGGCGCCAGCGCGCAGCCCACGCTGCCGATGGCGAACAGGCCCAGGCCGAAATACAGCGGCGGCTTGCGACCCAGCATGTCGGCGGCCGGGCCGTAGATGAGCTGGCCCAGGCCCAGGGCGATGAAAAAGGCCATCAGGCTGCCCTGCACCGCGCCGATGGACGCGTTCAGGCTCTGCCCGATGGAGGGCAGAGCCGGCAGGTACATGTCGATGGCGAAAGGGCCGATGGCCGAGAGCAGGCCCAGGATGAGGGCGGCGCGCAGGAAGCTGGTGGTCATGAAAACCTGTGGAGCGGTCGACCGGGGAGTCGTGGAATGATGAAAATTTTCACGTTTGGGCGTGATCACGCGATGATAGTTGGCCACAGTTGTCTTGCGGCGCAGGGATAGGCGTTAAGCTTTGGAGATGATGGACATCCAGTCCCTGCTTGCCTCGCCGGTGGCCCTGCCCAGCATTCCCCGTGTGATTGCACTGGCGCTGACCGAGCTCAACGCTGCGGAGCCCGACGCCCTGCGTGTGAGCAGCTTGCTGAGCATGGAGCCGGTGATGACCGCGCGCCTGCTCATGGCGGCCAATTCCGCGCGCTTCCAGCTCAGCCGCCGCGTCGGCACCGTGAGCGAGGCCCTGGCCATCCTGGGCCTGCGGCCGGTTCGGGACATGACCATCGAGGCGGCCATGAGCAGCGCCTTTCGCAAGGTGGGTGGTGTGGACATGAAGCAGTTCTGGCGCTACAGCCTGGACACTGCGAGGCTTACACAGATCCTGACCCGGGCCAGGAAGGTGGAGGTCTCGCCTTATACGGTGGGTCTGGTCCACGCCCTGGGAGAACTTGTCATGCATCGCGGCATGCCCAAGGAGATGGAGCAGCTGAACCAGCGCGTCGACGTTTTTGCGCCCCAGCGGGCACGTGCCGAGCACGAACTGCTGGGCTACTGTTATGCGCAGGTCGGTGCCGGATTCGCGCGCGCCTGGCATCTGCCCGAGGCTTTGGTGGAGACGCTGGAGCATCAGGACGCGCCCTTCGAGCGCGAGGGTTACGAGCCCATGGCCGGCATCCTGCATGTGGCCTCCTGGCGCTGCCGCGCGCACGAGATGGGCTACACGGAACGCAAGCTCGCCGTGAGCTTTCCGGACAAGACCGCCCTGGCCCTGGGTCTGGACGTGGGCGTGGTGCTGGCCCACGCGCCGGTCGACTGGGCCTCCAGCCAGGAAGCGCGGCTGTTCCTCGACTAGGCGCGCGACAGCTCAGGCCGCGTAGCCCAGCACCGCGAAGTAGTGCAGGCCCGTGCCGGTGGCGACGAAGGCGTGCCAGACCGCGTGTGCATAACGCAGGCGCGAATCCAGCATGAAGAAGACGACCCCCACGGTGTAGGCCAGGCCGCCCGCGACCAGCAGGGCCAGACCCGCCGAGGGCACCCGTTCCACCAGCGGCACCGCCGCGATCAGCACCAGCCAGCCCATGGCCAGGTAGAGGCCGGTGGAGAGCCAGGGATGCGAGAGCCGGTCAAAGGCCTTGAGCGCGATGCCCATCACCGCCATGGCCCACACCAGGCCGAACAGCGTCCAGCCCCAGGCGCCGCCCATGACCCCCAGCGCGAAGGGTGTGTAGCTGCCGGCGATGAAGAGGTAGATGGCGCCGTGGTCGAGCTTGAGGAAGACGCGCTTGGCGCGCCCCGGCGGCAGGGCATGGTAGAGCGTGGAGGTGAAATACAGCAGCACCATGGTGGCCGCGAACACGGCCGCGCCCACGATGTTGGCGGCGCTGTGCGGGCTGACCGCCACGAGCAGGATGGGGGCCGCGATCAGGGCGGCCAGCAGGGCCAAGCCGTGGCTCACGCTGTTGGCGATTTCCTCGCCCGGGGTCTGGGGACGTTCGGTCATGATTGGAATTGTCGCACTGCGGCTGCGTCGTTGTTCGGTCCCGCCGGAACCGGATTGCGCCAGATCAAGCGCTGCGCGGAAAGAGTCAGGAACGGATGCGCCAGCTGCTGTAGCGCGAGCGCTGCAGCGCCAGGAATTCGACCAGGCCCCAGGCGATGGCCGCGCACAGCGGCAGCCAGCGCAAGGGATTAAGCCTGCTGGAGCGCAGCGGGTGTTTCATGGTCCTGGGCATCGAGGTCGTCCAGCCCGAGGCTGAGCCAGGCGTCGTCGAAGAGCGAGTCCAGCAGGGACTGGAGGCGGAACAGTTTCCAGAACATGTCTTGCTCCTGCAAGGAATGACAATGACGTGACATTAGCGTGCCACCGTGACGGTTTGATGTCATGTGCGCATGACGCCACACCGCTGGGCTGCGCTATGCTCACCGCACCACCCAGGCCCCCGATACCAGCGACTGCCTTCACGTGTCCACGCAAGTACTCCCCGAGCTGGAAGCACTCGAGAAGATCATCGAACAGGGTGGTGCGCAGCTCGACGTGCGGGTGCTGCAGCAGGTGGCGGCGCCCGGTGGTCGGTGCCTTCCCGTCCATGCCATTGCGCTGGGCAATCCCGACCCGGCGGTGCCGGCCGTGGGTTTTTTCGGTGGCGTGCACGGGCTGGAGCGCATCGGCTCGGAGGTGGTGCTGGCCTATCTGCAGCACGTGGTACGACGGCTGCAGTGGGACCGGCCCTTCCGGCAGCAGCTGGAATCGGTCCGCCTGGTGTTCGTGCCCATCGTCAATCCGGGCGGCATGCTGCTGGGCACACGCGCCAACCCCAACGGCGTGGACCTGATGCGCAACGCCCCCGTGGACGCGAGCGATGCGGTGCCCTTCCTGGTTGGTGGCCAGCGGCTCAGCCGCGGCCTGCCCTGGTACCGCGGCCGGCCCGGTGCCCCGATGGAGGCGGAGAGCCAGGCCCTGTGCGACCTGGTCCATGCCGAGTTGCTGTCGCGCAGGTTCAGCATCGCCCTGGACTGCCACTCCGGTTTCGGCGTGCGCGACCGGATCTGGTTCCCCTATGCCCATACGCGCCAGCCCATCGAACACCTGGCCGAGATGCGTGCGCTCAAGGACATCTTCTTCCAGACCTACAGCCACCACCCTTACGTCTTCGAGCCGCAGAGCCTGCAGTACCTGGCGCATGGTGATCTCTGGGACCACCTGTACCGCCAGGCCGGCGAGGACCCGGCGCGCGTGTTCCTGCCGCTGACACTAGAGATGGGCTCGTGGCTGTGGATCAAGAAGAACCCGCGCCAGCTGTTCTCGATCCAGGGCATCTTCAACCCGCTGATCGAGCATCGCCAGCAGCGGGTGCTGCGCCGGCATCTCTCGCTGATGGACTTCCTGGCGCGTGCGGCTGCCAGCCATGCGCTGTGGCAGCCCGCAGCACAGGACCGCGCCAGCCAGCGCGCACAGGCCCTGGAGGAGTGGTATGCCTGAGCTGGCGGGCCCGACCTGGATCCTGCTGCGCGGCCTGAGCCGTGAGGCCGCGCACTGGGGCGGTTTCGTCGCGGCCTTCCAGCAGGCCCTGCCGCAGGCGCGCGTGCTGGTCCTGGATCTGCCGGGCAATGGCCAGTGGCATGGACAACGCAGCCCCGCCAACGTCGCGGCCATGGTGGCCGCGTGCCGGGCCGAACTGGCGCGGCGCGGCGTGCCGGGCCCCGTGTATCTGCTGGCCATGTCGCTGGGGGCCATGGTCGCCGCGGAGTGGGCCTGCCAGGCCCCGGAGCAGATAACCGGCTGTGTGCTGATCAACACCAGTTTCCGGCCCTGCAGTCCCGTCCACCACCGCCTGCGCCCGCGCAACTATGGCCGCCTGCTGCGCCTGGTCCTGGGCCGCGCCACGCCGCAGGCCTGGGAGCAGGCCATCCTGCGCATGACGAGCAACCGCGCCGATGAACTCGCTGCGGTGCTGCCCGGCTGGATGGCCGTGCGCCAGTTGCGCCCGGTGAGCACAGGCAATGCGCTGCGCCAGCTGCTGGCCGCGGCGCGCTACCGGGTTCGTGCGCAGCCACCGGCCTGTCCCGTGTTGCTGCTGGCCAGCGAGCAGGATGGCCTGGTGGACGTGCGCTGCTCGCGCGCGGTGGCGCGGCACTGGGGCTTGCCGCTGCAACTGCATCCGGCGGCCGGGCACGACCTGCCGCTGGACGACCCGGCCTGGGTGATCGCGCAGGTGCAGCGCTGGCTGGGTGATCGCGCGTCCGGGCCCGGGGCCTGAGCGCCTGCGGCTGTTCCCGCTTGCTAAAGTCGGCGCCACGCACTAGGTGAACCAAGCACATGAGCCTGCAGTCCGT
This sequence comes from Rhodoferax sp. BAB1, assembly GCF_013334205.1. Classification (NCBI taxonomy): domain Bacteria; kingdom Pseudomonadati; phylum Pseudomonadota; class Betaproteobacteria; order Burkholderiales; family Comamonadaceae; genus Rhodoferax; species Rhodoferax sp. BAB1. The sequence continues at coordinate 1,437,088 of NZ_CP054424.1, forward strand.
CCGTGAATTCTTCGCGTCCCGCCAGCTGGACATTCCCATCATCGAGCTCGAGGTCAGCACCGCCACCGTGGCGCTGGCGGCGCAGGCGCATGGGGTCGAGCCCGGGCGCATCGCCAAGACCCTGGCCTTCCGTCTGGGCGACGGACAGGTGATCCTGCTGGTGTGCAGCGGCGACCTGCGCGTCGACAACCGCAAGTTCAAGGACGCCTTCGGCCGCGGCAAGATGCTGCCGCCCGAGGAAGTGGTGCAACTCACCGGCCACCCGGTGGGCGGGGTCTGCCCCTTCGGCCTGGCCCAGCCGCTGCCGGTGTATCTGGATGCCTCGCTGCAGGCTTATGACGAGGTGCTGCCGGCGGCCGGCGACATCCACGCCGCGGTGCGCATCACGCCGGCACAACTGGCCGAGCTGACCCAGGGGTCGTGGGTGGATGTCGGCCAAGCGGCAGGGCCGCCGCCCTGATATCGGCTAACCGTCCCGGAGTTGACCTGCGTCAACGAAAAACGGGGATGGCTTCCTATTCTGAGTCTTCCGCTTGCCCGTGGCTCGCCGAGCCGGGGCATCGGATCCACCCGATCCTTACAAGGAGGTATCAGAGATGCAAGCCAATAAAGAAAAATTGCTCTGGATGTACGAGAAGATGGTCGAGATCCGGAACTACGAGGAGACCATGGCCAGTGTCTACCTCGAAGGCAAACTGCCGCCCAACATCCAGCAGGGCCTGGCCTTCGACATCGGCTCGGGGCCCGTGCCGGGTGAGATGCACCTGGCGGCCGGGCAGGAGCCGGTGGCGGTGGGCATCTGCGCCCACCTGAAGCAGGAGGACACGGTGGTCGGCACGCACCGCCCGCACCATTTCGCCATTGCCAAGGGCGTGCCGCTGACCCCGATGACGGCCGAGATGTTCGGCAAGGTGACGGGCCTGGGCAAGGGCAAGGGCGGCCACATGCACCTGTTCGACCCGGTGCACAAGTTCAGCTGCAGCGGCCTGATCGGCGCCAGCCTGCCGCCGGCCTGCGGCGCGGGACTGGCGGCCAAGAAGATGGGCAAGGACTGGGTGGCGGTGGCCTTCTTCGGTGAAGGCGCGGCCAACCAGGGTGCAGTGCACGAGTCGCTCAACCTGGCGGCGCTGTGGCAGTTGCCGGTGATCTTCGTCTGTGAAGACAACAAGTGGGCCATCTCGGTGCCCAAGACCAGCGCCACCTCCATCGAGTGGGTGGCGGACCGCGCCAGTGCCTACGGCATGCCCGGCATCAAGGTGGCCCACAACGACGCGGTCGAGGTGTACGAGGCGGTGGCCCCGGCCATAGCGCGCGCGCGCAGCGGCAAGGGCCCCAGCCTGATCGAGGTGAAGACCGATCGCTACCTGGGTCACTTCCAGGGTGACCCCGAGGTCTACCGACCCAAGGACGAAGTGGCCAATCTGCGCAAGAACGATCCCATCCCGAAGCTGGCCACACAACTCAAGAGCGCCGGGCAGATGACGGATGCGGAAGAGGCCGCCATCGTGGCACGCGCCAGACAGCGCGTGACCGATGCCTTCGCCTTCGCGCGCAAGAGCGACTACCCCGCGCCGCAGGAAGCCCTGCAGCATGTCTTTGCCTGACCCGATTCCCCAGGAGGAACACCAGATGACCACGACACGCAAACTCACCATGGCGCAGGCGATTGCCGAGGCGATCGGCCAGGAAATGGAGCGCGACAACAAGGTCTTCGTCATGGGCGAGGACATCGGCAAGTACGGTGGCATCTTCGGTGCCACCGGCGGCCTGCTCGACAAGTTCGGCCCCGAGCGCATCATGGACACGCCGATTTCCGAGACCGCCTTCATCGGCACCGCCACCGGTGCGGCGGCGGCCGGCCTGCGCCCGATCGCCGAGCTGATGTTCGTCGACTTCTTCGGCGTCTGCATGGACCAGATCTACAACCACCTGGCCAAGAACACCTATATGGCCGGCGGCAACATCAAGCTGCCGGTGGTGCTGACCACGGCCATCGGCGGCGGCTACAGCGACGCAGCGCAGCACTCGCAGTGCCTCTATGGCACCTTCGCCCACATGCCGGGACTCAAGGTGGTGGTGCCGTCCAACGCCTACGACGCCAAGGGCCTGATGACCCAGGCCATCCGCGACGACAACCCCGTGCTCTTCATGTACCACAAGGGCATCATGGGCCTGCCCTGGATGGCCTACTTCGAAGGCAGCAGCAACGAGGTGCCGCAGGCGCAGTACACCATTCCCTTCGGCGTGGCCAAGGTGGTGCGCGAGGGCACGGACCTGACCATCGTCACGCTCAGCCAGATGGTGCAGAAGTCTCTCCTGGCAGCAGAAGAGCTGAAGAAGCAGGGCATCAGCGCCGAGGTGCTGGACCTGCGCACCCTGGTGCCGCTGGACCGCAAGGCCGTGCTCAAGTCGGTGGCCAAGACCGGTCGCTTGCTGGTGGCGGACGAGGACTACCTCAGCTTCGGCCTCACCGGCGAGATCGCGGCCCTCGTGGCGGAGAACCTGGACACCGTGGCCCTGAAGGCGCCCGTCAAGCGGCTGGCCGTGCCCGACGTGCCCATTCCCTACAGCCGGCCGCTGGAGAAGTTCGTGATCCCGCAGGTGGAAAACATCGTGGCGGCCTCGCAGGCGCTGATGAAGGGGCGCGTGGCCGAAGGGCAACCCGCATGACGGACATCACGCTGGCGGCCGAGGCCTGGCAGGGCGTGGACGAAGCGGTGGAGGCGTTGGTGGACAAGTGGCTGGTGCAGGCGGGGGACACCGTGCGCGCCGGCCAGCCGCTGGCCACTGTGGTGCTGGTCAAGGCCAGCCTGGAGATCACCGCACCCGCCGACGGCCGCATCGCGCAGATCCTGGTGCCGGCCGGCGGCACCTTTGCCCGGGGCAAGCCCATCGCCACGCTGGCCTGATGCCCATCACCAGCACCGCTGCCCAGGAGCAGGCCTGGAACCGCCAGCAGCTGGAACAGCCGGTGGTGGCGCCGTTGTGGCGCGTCTGGACCTACGAGCAGCCCGCACTGGTGCTGGGCTGTTCGCAGCGCGCGCTGTACGAGCGCGCGGCCTCCGGTGCCCGATCCGTGGAGGTGCTGCTGCGCGAGTCCGGCGGCGGCGCCGTGCTCACCGGGCCCTGGCTGGTGAGTGTCTCGCTTGTGCTGCCACCGGGTCACGCCTGGCTGGGACAGGGCCTGCTGGAAAGCTACCGCCGGCTGGGCCAGCTGCATGCCGATGCCTTGGCGGAGTTGGGCGTGGCCGCATCGGCGCTACCGCCGGCGCAAATCCCGGACCTGCAGGACGCGCTCGCCAAGCAAGGCCCGCCCGCGCCGGACTGGGCCTGCTTCGGCAGCCTCTCACCCTGGGAGGTGGTGGATGCCGGGGGCCGCAAGCTCGTGGGCCTGGCGCAGCGGCGCAGGCGGCAGGGCGTGCTGCTGGTGGCGGGCACGCTGTTGGCGCCGCCGGATTGGGGTCTGCTGTGCGAGACCATGGGCCAGCCCCACGCCGCGACGCTGCTGCGGCAGCGTACGGTCGCCTGTGAACAGCTGCTGGGACGGGTCCTGGCACCCGCGACCTGGCGCGAGACCCTGGCAGGCCGGCTGGCGCAGGCGCTGGGATAAAGATCACCACTCAAGGAGAGAAGCATGAATTCATGGAACCGGTGGCTGCTTGCAGCTACGCTCGCACTGTGCGGGGCGCCTGCGATGGCCGCGGAGCCCACCTACCGGCAGGGTGAAGACATCTTCATCGAAACCGGGGTCGAGGCACCCGACCGTTCGCCGACCTGGTACGCCTCGGTGGTGGCCAGACCGTATGCGCCCGTTTTCGAGATGCTCGCCACCAGAGGAACGCAGGGCCGTTACTACCCTTACACCTATCCCGTCACGCTCAAGGACATCATCCGCTGGCACGGGCACGACTGCGAGGGGCTCACCCACGCGGCGAATGCGGCGCATGTGGCGTTCAGGATCCTGTTCCCCGATGGCATCGTCGACCGCAGCGTCCTGTGGGGTATCAGCGGCGAGTCTCCCTGCTGGTCGGACGCAGTCGCCTTTCTCACCGGCGCACGACTGCAATACGGCAACCTCGGCTACTTCCGCAACAAGGACTACGGCCACGCGATCGTGCTGTACCGCGAGGACACCGGGGTGGCGGTGCTGGCAACCTGGAAGCAGGGCATCAACAATATTCCAGGCGAACCCGTGGTGCTGCCGGAAGCGATCACCTGGCGGCCGAAGATGACGATGGCGGATGTCGAGCGCCTGAAGGCGGCGGTGAAGACGGCGGGTGGCGAGCCGACGCCCTACCAGGTCGACCAGATGCGCTACCAGCAATGGAGCCATCTGAACGACATCCTCGGCCGGCCTCTGGAGGAGAGCTACCAGGCCAGGGTGATCGAGAATTTCAGGTGGGCCGACTGGATCGATCCGGCCAGGACGGTCGCCAAGCCCCAGGCCCGGTCCGACACCCGCTTGAAGAACTACCCGAACCGGACCCGGCCAATCGAGGGCCCCAGGTAGCGGGGTGTGCCGGAGTCGTGTCCTGCCTTGACCGACCATCTGGCGTCGGTCCCGCGCAGGATGGCATCGTGCGCCGTACCGACGTTCAGCCGCCCACCAGTTTCTTGACCCGTTCGCCGTCCTTCAGCGAACTCGGCGGGAAGAGGATGAGCTCGGTGCCCGGTGCCAGTTCGCCCCTGATCCAGGCCTCACTGCCGTTGCGCGCCAGCACTTCCACCTCATGCAGGCGGGCGCGGCCCTTTTCCATGGCGTAGAGGGCGGCACGGGCGCCGGAGGGGAAGAGGGCGCTGACCGGCACCTTGAGCGCATCCTTCTCGGTCTGCACCACGATGCGCACATCGGCCTTGTAGCCGTCACCCAGGGCGTTCCACTGCTCGCGCGGCGCGAGGATGTCCAGCACCACGTTGACGCGCTGCTCCTCCACGCCCAGAGCCGAGACCTTGGTGTAGGCGGCCGGCTCCACCAGGCGCACGCGAGCGGGCAGCGGCTGCGGGCTGCCCCAGTTGGAAAGCAGGGCCGGCGTGCCGGGTTGGACCTGGGCGGCATCTTCGGTCAGCAGGTCCACCACCACTTCCAGATCGCCGGGGTCGCCCAGCTCCAGCAGCGCCGTGCCGGCCTGCACCAGGCCTTCGCTCTGCTGGTTGATCTTGAGCACCTTGCCGGCGATCGGGGCCTTGATGGCCCAGCTGCGCTGCGCTGTGACACCGGTGCTGAAGGTGCGGATGGCGATGCGCGCCTGTGCCAGTTCGTGGCCGGTGGCGTCTTCTTCCTGGCGCGCGCTGTCCAGTTCCTTCTGGCGCAGGCGCACGGTCAGGCGCCCGGTCTCGTTCTGCGTGGGCGAGACAAAACCCTGCTGCGCCAGCGTCTCGCTGCGCTTGAGGTCGGCCACGGCCTGGTCCAGTGCGGCCTTGGCGCGCTCCACATTGGCGCTGGCGCGGCGCACGGCGGCTTCCATGGCGCCGATGCGCTCGTTCTGTTCCTGGCGGGCGCGTTCGTCCAGCAGGCCGGGCATGACGGGCCACAGCGTGGCCAGCACGGCGTCGCGCGCCACGCTGTCGCCCTGCTTGAGCGCGATGCGCTGCACGCGACCGGTCAGCGGCGTGGACACCACGTAGCGTTCGCGCAGGCGGGTCTTGCCGTCTTCCTGCACAGCGCGCTCGAAGGGGCCACGGCTCACCGCGCCCAGTTCCACTTCCGTGGCCTGGGGCCAGAAGGCCCAGACCAGCAGCAGGACGGCCAGCAGCAGGCTGCCACCGATCCACAGTTTTTTCCTGGAGAGATTCATATTTGTTTTCCCTGGCTTGATGTTTCTATTCTCGTGTCTTCAGCACGCCCACCAGATCCAGCGTGTCGATGCGCCGGCGCACGATCAATGCGCTGGCCACGCCGGCGGCCACCACGACGATGGCGGCATAGGCGTAGGTGGGTGGCTGGATGATGAGCGGAAAGAAGAATTCGTCGGTCTTGATCAGCTGCACGATGCCGGCGGCCAGCCAGTAGCCGGCCACCAGGCCCAGCGGGATGGCCAGCAATATCTCCAGCGCCAGCTCGCCCAGCAGGAAGGTGGAGACCTCGCCGCGCGTGAAACCCAGCACGCGCAGGCTGGCCAGCTCCCAGGCGCGTTCGGCCAGCGCGATGCGCGCATGGTTGTAGACCACGCCCACGGCGATGATGCTGGCGAAGACGGTGAGGATGGCGCTGAAGACCAGCACGTTGCGCGCGGTGATCTCCTCGATGTTGCGCAGCATCACGGCTTTGCTGAAGGCCGCCGCCACGCGCGGCAGGTTCTTGAGCCGCTCCAGCAGCTCGGGTTCAAAGCCGCGCTCCACCGAGAGGGCGATGACGTTGACGTGGTCGCCTTCCTGCAGCAGGCGGTTGAGGCTGCGCCGCTCGATGTAGGCGCCCATGCCCATCATCTCCTGGACCGTGCCCATCACCGGCAGCTCCAGCACCTGGCGCCGGCCTTCCAGCAGTTCCACGCGTACGGTCTGGCCGGGTTGGATGTGCAGGCGCTCGGCCAGGCGGTCGGTCAGCAGCAGGCCGTCCTGCGGCGGGGCAAAACTCTTGTGGGCCACGTCCACGATGCGCTGCAGCTGCGGTTCGGCAGCCCGCCCCTGCACACTGCCGCGCCAGTGATGTTGCCCGTGCACCAGGCGCGCCGGCACGCTGCGCACGCCTTCGACGGCTGTCACGTGCGGCAGCCGTGCCACCTCAAAGGTAATGGGCGCGGGCGCAGCTTCCACCAGGCTGACGATGACGTCGCCGCGCAGCACCAGGCGGAACTGGGTGTGCAGCAGCAGGTCGATGGTGTCGCGCCAGAAGGTGCCGCTGATGACGATGGCCATGGAAGCCGCGATGCCCAGGATGGTGAGCGCTGTGCGCAGCGGGCGGCGCTGCATGGTGCGCAGGACCATGCGCACGGCCGGGCTGAAAAAGTCGCGCAGGCCCCAGGTCTCGACGAAGCTGGGCCGGAAGCGCCCCGGTGCCGGCGGGCGCATGGCTTCAGCCGGCGCCAGCTGCACGGTGGCGCTTATCGCGCGCCAGGTGGCGCCCAGGGCGGCAGCCAGGGTGATGGCGGTGGCGGCCAGGGCCAGCTCGGGCCGCACGCGGTGCCGCAGCTCGGGAAAGCGGAACACCTCGGCATACAGCCCGGCGAACCAGTTGCCCAGCCAGGCGCCCACGCCGATGCCGAGCAGCACGCCGAGAATGACGATGAGCAGCACCAGCTTGACGTAGTGCGCGGCGATGTCCCCGTTGCCGTAGCCCAGGGCCTTGAGCGCGGCGATCTGCTCGCGCTGGGTGGCGATCTGGCGGCTCAGCACCACGTTGAGCAGGAAGGCGGCCACCGCCAGGAAGATGCTGGGCAGCACGGTGCCCATGACACGCTGTTCCTTGATCTCGGAGTTCAGGATCATGTGCGACATCTGCTCGTCGCGCCCGTGCGCGCTGATGCCGCCATAGGGCGCCAGCAGCCGGTTCAGGCCGTCGATCACGCGGCCCTCGCTGGCGCCCGGGGCCAGGCGCACCGAGACCTGGTTGAAGGCGCCTTCCATGTTGTAGGCCGCAGCCAGGGCGTGGCGGTCCAGCCAGAAGACGCCGAAGCCGCGCAGGTCGGGTGAGCCGCCCATGCCGGCGAAGATGTACTCAGGCGAGAGCGCGATGCCGGTGATCAACAGCTCCTCGCGCTTGCCATTGATCAGCGCATGGATGCGGTCGCCGGGCTGCAGCTTGCGGGCGATGGCAAAACCTTCCGACACCAGTACCTCCAGCGCGCTGCCGCGCTGCGTGACGGGCATACGGCCGTCGCGCAGGTGCAGGCGGTTCAGGCGCGGCAGGGCCTGCAGGTCGATGCCGATCAGGCGGCCGATGATGGGATCGGACACCTGGGGAATGTCCACCTGCACGATCTGCGTGAGCGCGGTTTCGATGTGCGCCGCGCCTGGCAGGGCGGCGAGCTGGCGTTCCAGCGCCAGCGGTGCACGCTTGAGGCTGGCGAAGACGTCGGCAAAACGCGATTCGGTGTAATAGACCTCGCGCGACCAGGACAGCGCGTCGTAGGCGCTGAAGCTGGCGATGAAACCGGCCACGCCGCTGGCCACCACCAGGGCGATGGTGATGGCCTGGCTCCACATGAGCCGCAGGTCGCGCAGCAGCTTGCGGTCGAGCGCTTTCATGCTCGGGCTTTCACCAGGACAGCTCCGAGGGGCTGATCTTGTGGGGGTTGACGTCCACGCGCTGCACGCGCCCGCCACCGAGGTGCAGCACGCGGTCGGCCATGCCCGCGATCGCCGCGTTGTGCGTGATGACGATGGCGGTGGTGCCCAGCTCGCGGTTGATGCGCTCGATGACCTCCAGCACCAGCTTGCCGGTGACGTAGTCCAGCGCGCCGGTGGGCTCGTCGCACAGCAGCACCTCGGGGCGCTTGACGATGGCGCGCGCGATCGCCACGCGCTGCTGCTCGCCGCCCGAGAGCTGCGAGGGGAAGTGGTCCAGGCGCTCTTCCAGGCCCACCAGGCGCAGCGCTTCGGCCGCCGGCATGGGGTGGTGGGCGATGTCGGTGACCAGCTCGACGTTCTCGCGCACGGTCAGGCTGGGGATGAGGTTGTAGAACTGGAAGACGAAACCCACGTGCTCGCGCCGGTAGCGGGTGAGTTCGGCATCGCTGGCGCCGGTGAGTTCGTGCTCGGCAAAGCGCGCGCTGCCGCTGCTGGGCCGGTCCAGCCCGCCCAGGATGTTGAGCAGGGTGGACTTGCCGCTGCCCGAGGGGCCGAGCAGCACGATGAACTCGCCGCGCCGGATCTCCAGGTTCACGTCCTGCAGGGCCTTCACCTGGACCTCGCCCATCTGGTAGGTCTTGCAGAGGTCGCGGGCGATGAAAACGGGGGGGCTGGCTTCGGTGCTCGGGTTCATATCCTGACGGCGTTCATGGCGGGCTTCTGGCCATGATATTCGTCCGTAACGGGGGCGGGTGTCTTGATCCCGGTCATGATCCTTGCGGGCCTGGGCTGCCGTGGTGCACCCGATTGGGGCCAGCCGGCCGACCCGGGGCCGGTCAGGTCAAGGTGGAACGGTAACAAGTTCAGGTGCTGCTGCAGGATTTGTAGCAAAGTTGTTGATTCTTCAAGGGTCTGGCGCTGCACGGGCCTAAACCTTGGACTAGAATCGGCGCGTCTGCCGGATTCCAGGGTGGTGGCAGACGCTAAATTCCATGAAGTCTTCTGATTCCGAACTGATCGATATTTCCGAACTGCGCGTCGGGCTCTACGTCGAGCTCGAGCTGGGCTGGATGGCGCACCCCTTTCCGACCGGCAGTTTCAAGATCACGTCCCTGCGCCAGATCGAGACCATCCGCGGCCTGGGCCTCAAGCAGGTGCGTTACGTGCCGGACAAGAGCGACCCGCCATCGGACGGACTGGACAGCCGCTCGGCCCTGGACGAGGCCTCGTTAGCGCGTGCCCTGGCGCAGGAGAACGAATTCCGCCGGCGCCGCGCCGCCCTGATCGAATCCCAGCAGAAGACGCTGAAAGCCTGCGAGCAGAAGTTTGGCCAGGCCCAGCAGCAATACCGGCGCGTGCAGGAGCAGGTGCTGGAGCAGCCCCTGGCCGTGCGCGACGCCTGCGTGGCCATGATTGCGGCCTTCGTCCAGGAGATGGAGTGCGACGGTGAGGCGGCCATCCGCCTGCTGTCCGAGGGCGTGGGTGAGCGCGCGGCCATGCATCCGGTCAACGTCACGGTGATGAGCCTGCTGCTGGGCAAGGCCATGGGCCTGCACGGCCAGGACCTGATCGATCTGGGGGTGGGGGCTTTCCTGCACGATGTGGGCAAGTTGCAACTGCCGCAACGCGTGCGCTGGTTCGAGGATGGTTTCTCGATCGAGGACTTCAAGCAGTACCAGGAACACGTCAACAAGGGCGTGGCCATTGCCAACCTCATGCAGCTCAGCGAAGGCGCGCTGATGGCCATTGCCCAGCACCATGAGCTGATGGACGGCACCGGCTTCCCCATGCGTCCGCCCGGTGGCGACCTGACCTTGCCGGCGCGCATCCTGGCCCTGGTCAACCGCTACGACAACCTGTGCAACCCGGTGCGCCTGGTGACGGCGCTCACCCCGCACGAGGCCCTGTCCCTGCTGTTTGCACAGCACAAGGCGCGTTTCGACAACATCGTGCTGAGCGCCTTCATCCGCATGATGGGCGTCTACCCGCCGGGCTCGGTGGTGCAGCTGATCGACGGGCGCTATGCGCTGGTGGTGTCGGTCAACTCGGTGCGACCGCTCAAGCCCCGCGTGATCGTGCACGAGCCCTCGGTGGCCAAGCACGAGGCCCTGATCCTGGACCTGGAAAGCCAGCCCGGTATCGGGATCCGCCGCAGCCTCAAGCCGGCCAGCCTGCCGCCCGACGCCCTGGAATACCTGGGTCCGCGCCAGCGGATCGCCTATTACTTCGAGAGTTCAGGCCCGGCGCCGCTGGCAGACGCCTGAGAACTTGCGAATAAATCTACTGCGCGACCCGATCGCCGCGTTGGGCGGTGCTCGCCATCCTCACGTACAGGAAGTACGTTCCGGTGGCTGCGCTCCGTCCGCCTTGCGCTCGGCCCGCTCGCTACGATTTCTTCACAAGTTCTGAGTTCTTCCCACCGGAATGAAAAAGCCGCTGCGCTGCAGCGGCTTTTTTTCGTCTACCCGCACGGGGCGGGCAGGGATCAGATCGCCTTGGCGGCGCGCAGTTCGTCGAGCTGGGCCTTGTTGTAGCCCATCTGCATCAGCACTTCCTCGGTGTGCTCGCCCAGCAGCGGCGAGCGCGTGACTTCGGTCGGGCTGTCCGACAGCTTGATGGGGTTGCCCACGCTGAGGTACTTGCCGCGCACCGGGTGGTCGACTTCCACGATGGTGCCGGTCTCGCGCAGGGACTGGTCCTCGGCGATCTCCTTCATGGAGAGGATGGGGCCGCAGGGGATGTCGAACTCGTTGAGGATGTCCATGGCCTCGAACTTGGTCTTGGTCTTGGTCCACTCTTCGATGCGCGCGAAGATCATCTTCAGGTGCGGCAGGCGGGCCTGCGGCGTGGCGAAGTGCGGGTTGGTGATCCAGTCCTCCTCGCCGATGATCTTGCAGATCGCGGGCCAGACGGCGCCCTGGGTGATGAAATAGATGTAGGCGTTGGGGTCCTTCTGCCAGCCCTTGCACTTGAGGATGGAGCCCGGCTGGCCGCCACCCGAGGCATTGCCGGCGCGCGGCACGGCTTCGCCGAATTCGATGTCGGGGTACTGCGGGTACTCGCGCAGTTCACCGGTGCGCTCCAGGCGCTGCTGGTCGCGCAGCTTGACGCGGCACAGGTTCAGCACGGCGTCCTGCATGGCGGCCAGCACCTTCTGGCCGCGGCCGGTCTTCTCGCGCTGGTACAGGGCGGTGACGATGCCCAGGGCCAGGTGCAGGCCGGTGCCGCTGTCGCCGATCTGCGCGCCCGTCACCATGGGCAGGCCGTCGGGATCGCCGGTGGTGGAGGCGGCGCCGCCCGTGCACTGGGCCACGTTCTCGTAGACCTTGCAGTCGACATAGGGGCCGGGGCCGAAGCCCTTGACCGAGGCCAGGATGATGCGCGGGTTGATCTCCTGGATCTTCTCCCAGGGAAAACCCATGCGGTCGAGCGCGCCGGGCGCGAAGTTCTCGACCATCACGTCGCATTCCTTGATCAGCTTGACCAGCACTTCCTTGCCCTTGGGGTTCTTGGTGTCCAGGGTGATGGAGCGCTTGTTGTGGTTGAGCATGGTGAAGTACAGGCTGTCGGCGCCTTCGACGTCACGCAGCTGTCCGCGCGTGGCATCGCCTTCACCGGCCTTCTCCACCTTGATCACGTCGGCGCCGAACCACGCCAGCAGCTGTGTGCAGGTGGGTCCCGACTGCACGTGCGTGAAGTCGAGAATGCGCACTCCTTCGAGGGCCTTGGTCATGAAAAACTCCTGGTTCTAATGATAAAAAATTCTTATGAATAGAAGACACGGGTCTTCTATATGACTTGGTCATTATAGGGGTTTCACCGACTCGAAACATTGTCGTTTTTTATGTAGTCGACCGGCCCCACTGATACATGCCCACAGAGGAGAAAGCCGGCGTCATACGGTTGATGGTGCTGCTGTCGCAGTGCCAAAAAAAACGGCGCCCGAAGGCGCCGTTTTCATGTGCGAGGGCAGGGGCTCAGACGGCCTTCTTGCCGTGCATGGCCGCGATCTGGTCCTTGCTGTAACCCAGCTCGGCCAGCACCTCGTCGGTGTGCTCACCCAGCAGCGGGGAGGCCGTGACTTCGGGCTTGAGGTCCGAGAACTTGATCGGGCTGCCGATGGTGAAGTAGCTGCCGCGCACCGGGTGCGGCACTTCCACGATGGAGCCGCTCTTGCGCAGCGACTCGTCAACCAGCAGTTCCTTCATGGACAGCACAGGGGCGCAAGGAATGTCGAACTTGCGGAAGATGTCCACCGCTTCGAACTTGGTCTTGTCCTTGATGAAGTCCTCGATGGTGGCGAAGATTTCCATGATGTGCGGCTGGCGGGCCTTCGGGGTGGTGTAGGCCGGATCGGTCTTCCACTCGGGTTTACCCAGCGCGTCGCAGATCGGCTCCCAGGCGTGGCCCTGCACCGTGAAATAGATGTAGGCGTTGGGGTCGGTCTCCCAGCCCTTGCACTTCAGGATCCAGCCCGGCTGGCCGCCGCCGCCGGCGTTGCCGCCGCGCGGGGTGACGCGGTCCTTGAACGCGTCCATTTCGTGCGGGTACTGGGGATACTCTTCCAGGTAGCCCAGGCGCTCCAGGCGCTGCTGGTCGCGCATCTTCACGCGGCACAGGTTCAGCACGGCGTCCTGCATGGACACGGCGACCTTCTGGCCCTTGCCGGTCTGCTGGCGGCCGATGATGGCGGTCAGGATACCGATGGCCAGGTGCATGCCGGTGTTGGAGTCACCCAGCGCTGCTGCGGAGATGGTGGGCTGCGAGTTCTCGCCCTTCCACCAGCCGGTGGTCGAGGCGGAGCCGCCGGCGCACTGGGCCACGTTCTCGTAGACCTTCAGGTCTTCGTAGTGGTGGCCGTCGCTGAAGCCCTTGACCGAAGCCAGGACCATGCCGGGGTTGAGCTTCTGGATGTACTCCCAGGTGAAGCCCATGCGATCGAGCGCGCCGGGACCGAAGTTCTCGACCATGACGTCGGACTTCTTGATCAGCTTCTCGAGCACTTCCTTGCCCTCGGCCGTCTTGGTGTCCAGCGTCAGCGAACGCTTGTTGCTGTTGAGCATCGTGAAGTACAGCGCGTCGGCATCGGGGATGTCGCGCAGCTGGCTGCGGGTGACGTCGCCGGCGCCCGGGCGCTCGACCTTGATCACGTCAGCGCCGAACCAGGCCAGCAGCTGGGTGCAGGCGGGACCGGCTTGCACGTGCGTGAAGTCGATGATCTTGATGCCCTTGAGGGGTTTGTTGGACATGTTGCAGTTCTCCTTGTGGGTTGTTGCGCTAGAAAAATCAGTGCTTCTTGGTAGCGGCGCTGGTCGGGTTGAGGCTGGTGATACGGCCGCTTTCGGTGCCGGCCTTCTCGTCGATGATGGCGTTGATCAGGGTGGGCTTGCGCGACTTGATGGCTTCTTCCATCGCGCGGCGCAATTCGGCCGGGGTGGTGGCCTGCACGCCGACGCCGCCGAAGGCCTGCATCAGCATGTCGTAGCGGGCGCCCTTGACGAACACCAGGGGCGAGGGATCCTTGCCGCCGGTCACGTTGACTTCGTCGCCGCGGTACACGCCGTTGTTGTTCATGATGACGATGCAGACCGGCAGGTTGTAGCGGCAGATGGTCTCGACTTCCATGCCGCTGAAACCGAAGGCGCTGTCACCCTCGATGGCGATCACCGGCTGGCCGGATTCGACGGCGGCGGCCACGGCAAAACCCATGCCGATGCCCATCACACCCCAGGTGCCCACGTCCAGGCGCTTGCGCGGCTTGTACATGTCGACGATGGAGCGGGTGAAGTCCAGCGCATTGGCGCCTTCGTTGACCAGGATGGCGTCCGGGTTGGCCTTGATGATGTCGCGCACCACGTTCAGCGAGCTGTGGTAGTTCATCGGCGAGGGATCCTTGGCCAGGGTCTCGGCCATCTTCGCGATGTTCTTGTTCTTGCGCTCGGCGACGGCAGTGGTCCATTCGGCCGGGGGCTTGGCCCAGTTGGAACCCATGCCGCTCAGCAGGGCGGACACGCAGGAGCCGATGTCGCCGACCAGCGGGGCGTCGATGGCCACGTTGCTGTCGGCTTCGGTGGGCGAGATGTCGATCTGGATGAACTTCTGGCCACCGGCGTTCTTGTGGTCCTTGCCACCCCAGGTCTTGCCCTTGCCGTGCGAGAGCAGCCAGTTCAGGCGCGCACCCACCAGCATCACCACGTCGGCTTCCGGCAGCACGAAGGAGCGGGCGGCCGAGGCCGACTGCTCATGCGTGTCGGGCAGCAGGCCCTTGGCCATGGACATGGGCAGGTAGGGGATGCCGGACTTCTCGACCAGGGCCTTGATGTCGGCGTCGGCCTGGGCGTAGGCGGCACCCTTGCCCAGCAGGATCAGGGGCTTCTTGGCGCCCTTGAGCAGGTCCAGCGCGCGCTTGACGGCGTCGGGTGCGGGGATCTGGCGCGGGGCCGGGTCGACCACCTTGATCAGCGAAGCCTTGCCGGCTGCAGCGTCCATGGCCTGGCCGAACAGCTTGGCCGGCAGGTCCAGGTAGACACCGCCCGGGCGGCCGGAGACGGCGGAGCGGATGGCGCGGGCGATGCCCACGCCGATGTCTTCGGCGTTGAGCACGCGGAAGGCGGCCTTGCACAGGGGCTTGGCGATGGCCAGCTGGTCCATCTCCTCGTAGTCGCCCTGCTGCAGGTCGACGATCTCGCGCTCGGAAGAGCCGGAGATCAGGATCATGGGGAAGCAGTTGGTGGTGGCGTTGGCCAGAGCCGTGAGACCGTTGAGGAAACCGGGGGCGGACACCGTCAGGCAGACGCCGGGTTTGCCGGTCATGAAGCCGGCGATGGCGGCGGCGTTGCCGGCGTTCTGCTCGTGGCGGAAGGAGATCACGCGCATGCCTTCAGCCTGCATCATGCGGGTCAGGTCCGTGACCGGAATGCCCGGCAGGCCGTAGATGTTGGTGATGCCGTTGAGCTTCAGGGCATCGATGACCAGGTGGAAACCGTCAGTCAGTTCTCTGGATTGAGCGTCGTTGGACATGGTGTAGTCTCTCTCGGTTTTTGACGTCTTTGGAAGTCGGGCGACCCGGCTGGCAAGTATCTGCGGCTCCTCGAATCCGGCTGGCCCCGGGAGCGCGCAATCGGGGGTGCCGGTGGTGCAGAGAGCCCTGGTACGACCAGCGTCGGCAGGGCCTGTTTGCAGCGACGGGTTATGATAGAAAACGATTCAGGTTCCGCCATTGACCACGGTCAATTTTCGGGACAAATAACCGGCTTCCCGCAGGAAACCGGCCCGCTACCGGCGCGAACGCGCGATCCCTGGCCCATGACATCCATCGAGAACCATCCGGAAAAGAACATCATTCGGGTTCAGCTCCGACAAAACAACGTGCTCAAGGGCATGAGTGTGGCGTCGCACGAGGAGCTGGAGCAGCATCTGACCGTGGTGGATTGCAACAAGGGCGACTTCCTGCTGCACCAGGGCGTGCACGAGATGGAGCAGTATTTCATCCTCGATGGCGTGCTCAAGCGGGTGGTGGCCAATGCCCAGGGCAAGGAGATGATCCTGCGCTTCGCCGCCGAGCGCGAGATGGAAACCAGCTATGCAGCATGGTCTCTCAAGACGCCCACGCCCTACAGCATCGTCTCGGTGACCAAGGCACGGGTGGTCAAGCTGCCCATGCCCGAGTGGATCGCCTTCCTGGAGAGCCACCCGGAGGAAAAGCGCATCTTTGAATACTGCGTGATGAACCTCATGAGCGAGATCATGGCGCACACCATCACGCTGCACCTGCTGGATGCCCCCGGCCGGGTGCACCGCTTCCTGCGCAAGCACCCGGAGCTGTTCGACCGGATACCGAAAAAGGAACTGGCGGCCTACATGAACCTGTCGGCCGAGACGCTGAGCCGGCTCAAGCAGCGCGGCAAGATCTGAGGGGTTCCGGTCTGCGCCGTGCCGACGCAAGGTCGGCACGGCGGACCGTATGTCAACGACGGTTGGTGGGGAAGTGCCGTGCGTCGGTGAACGCGCGCAACTGGTTGTCGACGGATTTCACACCTGTCACACCCTGGACCACACGGACGGCAGCGGCTTTCTCGGCGTCGTCGGCCACGATGCCGCGCAGCGTGACGTTGCCGTCCACGCACTCGGTGGCGATATCGACAGCATGCGTGTCCGCGTGGTTGCTCAGGGCGACCCGAATCCGGGTGCTGAGTGCCATGCACTGCAGCAGCGTCTTCGATGACTGGGTCTCGGCGAACTCGGGACGCTTGAGCAGGTTCTTGATCTGCTCGACGCAGCTCTCGACAGAGAGGCGCTCGGTGTTGAGCACCATGTCGAACAGCACCGGGTCACCCCAGTTCACGCCGAACTGATCGTGCATGCGTGCGGCATTGGCCTGGTCGCTGCGCTGGATCTCGGCCCGGGCCAGGTCGCGGTCATCCGTGTCCAGCTTTTTCATCAGCCAGTCGACCCGCTGCTCGAGCGGACGCATGATGCGGATGCACGGGACGTGGGGCACCGCGCGCAGCAGCTGCGTCGCACCCCAGCCGCGGATGACGACGTTGCCGCGCGCGGCAGCGTCGAGCACTTCCTCGGCGGTGTAGATCGCCATGGCTTCCTTGTCTGCGCGCAGGCCTTCGATCAGGCCGGCCTTGCCGCTGCGCAGCCGGTTGATCAGGCTCTTGGAGACGTGCATCTTGTCAGCCACCCGGGCCGCCACTTCGTGCTCCAGGTTCTGCAGGCCGAGGTCAGCCGCGAGTTTCTCGGCGACATCCTGGGCCAGCGAGCCCATTCCTTGGGTCAGTGCAATTACGGGCATGTTGTATTTCTCCTGTCTTGTATCAGTCCACGCCGCGCTGGTCGGCGAACTCGTCCTTCTTGGGCGGCTTGACCAGGGCGATCAGCTTGGAGATGACCGGCCAGAACAGCAGCAGCAGGGCCAGCGTGGTGATGGAGCCCACCAGCGGGTTGGAGAACATGATCGACATCTCACCCTGCGAGACCAGCATGGCCTGGCGGAAGGAGTCCTCGGCCTTGTCGCCCAGCACCAGGGCCAGCACCAGCGGCGCGATCGGGTAGTCGAGCTTCTTGAACACATAACCGACCACACCGAACAGCAGCATGAACCAGATGTCGAGCATGGCGTTGTGCACGGTGTAGGCACCGATGGCGCAGATCACGATGATCACCGGGGCAATGATCGAGAAGGGGATGCGCAGGATCGATGCGAACAGCGGCACGGTGGTCAGCACGACCAGCAGGCCGACCAGGTTGCCCAGGTACATGGAAGCGATCAGGCCCCAGACGAAGTCCTTCTGCTCGACGAAGAGCAGCGGACCGGGCTGCAGGCCCCAGATCAGCAGGCCACCCAGCAGCACAGCGGCGGTGGGCGAACCCGGGATGCCCAGGGCCAGCATGGGCAGCAGGGCGGCGGTACCGGCGGCGTGGGCCGCGGTTTCCGGTGCCACGATGCCTTCGAGCTCGCCGGTGCCGAACTTGGCGCCGTTCTTGGACATCTTCTTGGCAATGCCGTAGCTCATGAAGGAGGCCGGGGTGGCACCGCCGGGGGTGATGCCCATCCAGATGCCGATCACCGAGCTGCGCAGGGACGTGGCCCAGTAGGCGGGCAGCTTCTTCCAGGTCTGCCAGACGATCTTGGGATCGATCTTGGCGCTCTTGCCGGAGAAGGCCAGGCCTTCTTCCATGGACAGCAGGATTTCACCGATACCGAACAGGCCGATCACCGCGATCAGGAAGTCGAAGCCGCGCATCAGTTCGGAGAAGCCGAAGGTCAGGCGCAGCTGGCCGGTCACCGTGTCCATGCCGACCGAGGCCAGGGCAAAGCCGATGGTCATGGAGGCCAGGATCTTGAAGGGCGAGCCCTTGCCCATGCCCACGAAGCTGCAGAAGGTCAGCAGGTAGACCGAGAAGAACTCGGGCGGGCCGAATTTCAGGGCGAATTTGGCGACCAGCGGTGCCATGAAGGTGATCATCACCACCGCCACGAAGGCGCCGATGAAGGAGGAGGTGAAGGCGCCGGTCAGCGCTTCGCCGGCATGGCCTTTCTGGGCCATGGGATAACCGTCGAAGGTGGTGGCCACCGACCAGGGTTCACCCGGGATGTTGAACAGGATCGACGTGATGGCGCCACCGAAGAGCGCGCCCCAGTAGATGCAGGACAGCATGATGATGGCCGAGGTCGGATTCATGCTGAAGGTCAGCGGCAGCAGGATGGCCACGCCGTTGGCGCCGCCCAGACCCGGCAGCACGCCGATGAGCACGCCGAGCACGATGCCGATCACCATGAGCAAGAAGTTCATGGGCGTCATCACTGTGGCGAAGCCCTGGAACAGTGCGTTGATTTCTTCCATTTTTTCTGATCTCCGTTATTCTGCGTATGTGCTCAATAGCCCAGGAAGGCGAGCGGATCCAGGGCACCCTTGTGCAGCGGCACCTTGAACCAGACTTCGAACATCATGAAAAAGATGGCGTTGACCGCCAGGGCGATGATGGCGCTCTTGAGCCAGCTGTATTTGCCCAGGATGATCATGAAAAGGGCGATGTAAAGCGCCGAGGCCACGTAGATGCCGATCAGCTGGATGAAGCCGACGTAGACAGCCGCCGGGATCAGCACCGACAGCACGCGCCGGAAGGACTCGCCGTCGACGAACACCTCTGTGTTCTTGACCTTGCCGGCCAGGGCCTGATAGAGCACGCCGATGCCGGAGATGCAGAGGATCAGGCCGATGTAGAAGGGGAAGTAACCGGAACCGGGGCCATCGCTGGTCCACTCGGAACCCAGCTTGCGGCTACCGTAAATCACGACGCCGCCCATGATGATGACCAAAACCGCGACGACCGCATCGATGATATTGGTGGCTACGCCGGTGCGTTCGCCTTCGTGTGATTCCATGTTCGATTCCATGACGAATTAAGTGCTGATAAGGTAATTTCAGGCGGCAAAAAACTCGGGTCAGCGCCAGTTTCGACTGGCTACCGTCCCACTATGCAGTTGCTCAGGGTCGGGGAAATGCGGGTCCGGGCGCGAATGCCGGACCCGCTGTTCTTGTTTTACTTGGCCAGGAAACCGGCTTCCTTCATGAGGTTGCGGTGGTTGTCTTCGGCGGCGGCGAGCCACTTGTTGAAGTCAGCACCGGTCATGAAGGTCTGGTTGAAGGCACCCTTTTCCATGTACTCCTTCCAGTCCGGAGTGGCACGGATCTTGTTCATCAGGTCGACGTAGTACTTGACCTGGTCGGCGCTGATGCCGGGGGCGGCGAAGATGCCGCGCAGCATGACGTAGTCGGCCGGCACGCCAGCTTCCTTGCAGGTCGGGATGTCGTTCCAGGACTGGGTGTCGGTCACCTTGGCCTTGTAGGGCAGGCGGGTGTCGTCGAACACGCACAGGGCGCGCAGCTTGCCGGCGCGCCACTGGGCCACGGCCTCGGCCGGGTTGTTCACGCTGGAATCGACGTGACCGCCGACCAGCTGCACGGCGACTTCACCACCGCCCTTGAAGGGCACGTAGATGAACTTGGTGCCGGTGGCCTTTTCCAGACCCACGGTCAGGATCTGGTCTTCCTGCTTGGAGCCGGTGCCGCCCATCTTCATCTTGTTCGGGCCGGCGGCCTTGACGGCCTCGATGTATTCCTTGGCGGTCTTGTACGGCTTCTCGGCATTGGTCCACAGCACGAACTGGTCCAGCGCCATCATGGAGACGGGCGTCATTTCCTTCCAGTTGAAGGGAACACCGGTGGCCAGGGGCGTGGTGAACAGGTTGGACAAGGTGATGATGATCTTGTGCGGATCGCCCTTGGCTTCCTTGACCGAGAGGAAGCCCTCGGCGCCGGCGCCGCCCGACTTGTTCACGACGATCAGGGACTGGTTCATCAGCTTGTGCTTGACGATGATGCCCTGCATCAGGCGGGCCATCTGGTCAGCACCGCCACCGGTACCGGCAGGCACCACGAACTCAACCGGCTTGGTCGGCTCCCAGGCCAGCGCCGGCAGCGAGGCGCTCAGCCCAGAAGCTGCGATTACGGCGGTGGCCGCGGCCACCACCTTGGTTTTCAGTTTGGCTTGAAAGCTCTTCATCTCTTGTCTCCTGTTGATGGAACGTTTGTCGATTAAGACCACTCTGCGATAGCCTCTCGATCACTTTGCAGCAATCGACTTGGGCTACTGTGAAATTTTCTCGCGAAATTGCTCTTGATTGCGGTCAACTTTTCAGAATTTTTCGCGAGCCCTAGGGTTTCTACGAGTGGGGATATTGCGTATGCCCGCGACCGGCTTTCGGGCTGGTTCGGACGCGTTTTTCCGAGGGAAATTCTTCGTCTTCGCGTGCAGAACGCAAGCGCGGATGCTACTGCGCGGACCGTCTTTTGAACACTCACTTTCATTCGCGCATGCATCAAGGAGTGCTTATGCTTTTGTGTCCGGGCCCATGGTACGCCCGTGGGCACAAAACACAAGGGCAGCCATCGGCTGCCCTTGTGATCCATGGGGACGGCCACGCAGGCAGGCTTCAGCCGCCGCTCTTTTTCCCGGCTATCGCCTGCAGGCCCTGGCTGCGGGCGAACTCACCGGCATCGACCTTCTTGCCGCCTTCGGGCTTGAGGCGCAGCACCTCGATGGTGCCGCCCTGCGCGTTGATGAAGAGAGACTGCTCCGTGATCTGCACCACCTCGCCGGGCTTGCCGCGTACTGCACCGAAAGTGCGCACGGGATGCTTGCGGCAGTCGTAGATCGAGACCTTCACACCGTCCAGCTCGCACCAGGCGCCGGGCGCCGGGTTGCAGGCGCGGATCAGGTTGTAGACCTGGTCCACGTGGTTGGCCCAGTTGATCCTCGACTCCTCCGCCTTGAACCAGCCTTCATAGCTGGCCTGGGCTTCGTCCTGCTCCACTTCCTGGTGCTTGCCGGCCAGCACCAGGTCGGCGGCCTCCAGCATGGCGGCCACGCCCAGGGGGAAGAGGTGCTTGAAGTAGACATCGCCCAGCGTGTCGTCGGGGCCGATGGGACAACGCTTCTGCAGGATCACCGGGCCCTCGTCCAGGCCGTCGGTGGGGCGGAAGATGGTGAGGCCGGTCTCGCTGTCGCCGCGTGCGATCGGCCAGTTGATGGAGGAGGGGCCGCGGTATTTCGGCAGCAGCGAGGGGTGGTACTGGATGGTGCCGTGCTTGGGGATGCTCACGAAGGACTGTGGCGCGAACTGCAGCACGTAGGCCATGATGCCGAGGTCCACGTTCAGCTCGCGCAGGGCCTGTTCGGCTTCGGGGCTCTTGAGGCTGGCGAACTGGAAGACCTTGAGGCCGGCCGCTTCGGCAGCGGCGCGCAGGGCGTCGGGCTTCTCGCCCGGCTTCTCCGGCTTGCAGAACACGCCGGCGACTTCGTCGCCGCGCGCCAGAAAGGCTTCGAGTACGGCCTTGCCGAAATCCTGCTGGCCGATGATGGTGATGCGCATGTGGTGGGGTCCCCTCGATGGTTCAGTGCGGGCTTATTTATCCCACGGATTATCGGGCCTGATCCATCAGGTCCTGGAACCTAACGCATCAGAAAATAGGCCGCCAGCAGGTAGAGCACCACGGCGAAGGCGCGCTTGAGCGGCCGGATGTCCATGCGGTGCGCGGTGCGCGCGCCCAGCGGGGCCGTGATGATGCTGGCCGTGGCGATCACCAGCAGGCCGGGCAGGTAGAGGTAACCGAAGGCGCCCGGCGGCATGTCGGGCAGGCCGCGCCCGGCCCAGATGTAGCCCAGCGTGCCGGCCAGCGCGATCGGGAAACCCAGCGCCGCCGAGGTGGCCACGGCCTGGTGGATCTTCACGTTGCACCAGGTCATGAAAGGCACCGAGACGAAGGCGCCACCCGCGCCCACCACCGAGGACAGCAGGCCGATCACATTGCCCATGCCGAACATGCCCCAGCCGCCGGGCAGGGTGCGCGAGGGTTTGGGCTTGCGATCGATGAACATCTGCGTGGCCGAATAGGCGATGAAGAGCGAGAACACCAGGCCCAGGATGCGCGTGGGCAGGGCCGCGGCGATCTGCGCGCCGACCAGCGCGCCCACCAGGATGCCCGGCGCCAGCAGGCGCGCCACCGGCCACAGCACCGCGCCGTGCTGGTGGTGCGCGCGCACCGAGGACAGGGAGGTGAAGCAGATCGTGGCCAGCGAGGTGGCCACCGCCATCTTGACCACGTATTCCTCGGCAAAACCCTGGGACTCCAGGATGATGGTCATGAAGGGCACCATGATCATGCCCCCGCCGATGCCCAGCAGGCCCGCCAGGAATCCGGCACACACGCCCATCAGGGCCAGTTCGACGATCAACTGGGGTTCAAGGAACATCGGGGAATTTCGAGAAAGGGCGCGCGGAGTGTAGGTGTCTGCAAGTGCCACCAGGCCGCATCCTGAACCGGGGTTCAGGTGGGCGAGGTCAGCGTTGGCTTTGGGTTCATCTGACGCGAGACGATCACGCTAGCCAGGCAATTTCCAAGCCCGGGCTCAATGAGCATTGGTTCAAGGAATTTAAAGCCCGATGGCATTGCAGACCAGGCCATTGTAGTGGGATGCCAGAAAGATGCTGGCGACTTTTGCGCAACGCGACGTACGCGGGGCTTTGACGCAGGACACCGTGGAACCGGCTCGGCCGGGCCACCGGTGTCGCCCCCTTGAGGGTGGGAGGCCTGGCCACACGCAGTGGGCCAGCCACGGGGGGGTCAGATGAGCTGGCCGTCCTGGCCCAGCGCGACATCGAGGCGCTCGATCAGCGTGCCCAGCACGGCGTTGTCGTCGGCGCGGGGGACGATGGCGCTGGCCGCACGCGGGGCCGCTGCCACCGCCGGCGTGCCGCGGTCGCTCAGGTCGAAGGCCAGGTTCAGCGCGGCCAGCACGGCGATGCGGTCGCGCGCCTTGACCTTGCCGGCATCACGGATCTTGCACATGGCGGTGTCCACGCGCTCCACGGCTTCGAGCAGGCTGGCCTCGCCGCCTTCGGGGCAGCCCAGCAGATAACTCTGCCCCATGATCTGCACTTCGAGTTGTTTCGTGCTCATGCGGCGTCCTTGTGGCTGTCGGACTCGGCCGGCTCGGACAGGCGCTCCAGCAGCGCATCCACGCGTGACCGTGCCGCCCCCAGGCGCGACTTGAGCTGGTCGCGCTCCGCCGTCAGCGCATCGAGCTGGTCGGTGAGCAGTTCGTTGGTGCGCTGCAGTTCCGCATGGCGCACCAGCAGGCGCTCGACACGCTCGACCAGTTGTTCGATTTGGGACGGATTTGTCATGGGGCTTTCAAATTTGTCTTGCAATTGTAGGGTTTACGCAAGATTTCGAAAGTAAAATCACGATCGTTGGTGCTCGCGGTGTGGTTCACATGCCGCAGTTCAACGGGAAGCAGGAGGGAGAGCCAACCCGGCAAACCTAACCTGCGCTGCCCCCGCAACGGTAAGTGGACGTGTCGCCAGACACCGCTTTCATCACTTAGCCACTGGATGCCCTGAACAAGCAGCCGGGAAGGCGATGAAGGTTGTTTCCATCAGCCCGGATACCGGCCAATGAGGTGGTTGTGCGCCTGCGCGCAACCGTGACGTCCATGCCCTGGCGGGGAAGCCGGGGAGGGCTTGTGTCCGTATCCATCATCATGAAAATCCGTCTCCAGCCGACGCGCCTTGCCGTCCTGTCCTGCCTTGCCGTCCTGCACCTGCCCTCACCGGCGCAAACCGTGGCCCAGCTCGGTGTCACCGTCGTGACCGCCGCCCGGGTCGAACAGCCCCTGGCCGAGGTCCTGCCCTCGGTCTCCGTCATCACGCGCGAGGATATCGACCGCGCGCAGGCCGCCTCGCTGGCCGACCTGCTGCAGGGCGAGGCCGGTTTCGAATTCGGCCGCAACGGCGGCCCCGGCAACGTGACCTCCTTCTTCCTGCGCGGCGCGGCCAGCACCAACCTCGTGATCATGATCGACGGTGTGCGCACCCTGGTCGACGGCTGGGGCAACCTTTCGGCCATCGACCTGCCGCTGTCGCAGATCGAGCGCATCGAGTTGCTGCGCGGCAATGCCAGCGCCCTTTACGGCGAGGCCGCCGTGGGCGGCGTCATCCAGATCTTCACCCGTGAGGTCGGCGACCAGCCCGGGGCCTACGGCACGGTCACGGCCGGCAGCCGCGGCAGCCGTGGCCTGACCGCCGGCTACGCCGCCCGGGACGGCGACCTGGGCCTGCGCCTGGACGCAGGCGCCGAGCACACCGATGGTTTTTCGGCCATGAACCCGGCGCAGAACACGCGTGTCAACCCGGATCGCGATGCGATCGACCGCCAGCATTTTTCTGGCAAGCTGACCCAACAGGTTTCGCGCGACCTCACGCTGGGCGTGTATGCCAACGTGGTTCGCACCAAGGTGGATTTTGACGATGGCAGCAGCCCGGCCGTGGCCACCGACGTCCAGCAGCTGCAGCGCGAGACCGCCTTGCTCAATGTCTATGCCGAAGGCCGGCTCAGCCCCGACTGGCGCAGCCGGATCGACCTGAGCCGCACCACCCTGACCCTGCTGGACGAACTGAATGGCCAGCCCAATCAGGGGGCCTACACGGCAGGGCGCAGCACCGGGCAGCAGAACGCGCTGCGCTGGTTCAACAGCTACGCCCAGGGGGCGGACCGGGTGTTCAACTTCGGCGTCGAGTCCGGCGACGAGGCCTATACCTCGGACGCCACGAGCTCCGGCTACCGCGCCCAGCGCCGCATGTTCGGTGCCTTCGCCGGCGTCAACCAGACTTTCGGCGCGTTATCGCTGCAGGGCAATCTGCGCATGGACAGCGTGGAGGTGAACAAGCTCGACACCATCTACGCACGTCGCTGGGAAGCCACCTCGGGCCTGCTCGGTCTGGGCTGGCGGCTGTCCGATGCCTGGCGGCTGACCGGCAGCGTGTCCACGGGCTTTCGCGCGCCCAGCGCGGGGGAGCTCTCCAACAACATCGACCTCAAGCCCGAGACGCACCGCAGCAGCGAAGCCGGCGTGGCCTGGGCGCGGGGCACCGACAGCCTGCGCCTGGTGGCCTTCCAGACCCGCACCGACGACGCGATCTACTGGCAGAGCGTCTCGCCCTGGACGCCGGTCAACATCGGCAAGGTGCGCAACAGCGGCGTGGAGCTCAGTGGCCGCGCCTTATGGCTGGGCAACCAGATCCGTTATGCCCTGGTCAGCCAGGACCCCTGGAACGAAAGCGACGGCACGCGGCTGGCGCGACGCGCGCGTGACTACGGCTCGCTGGAGGTCTCCCGCCTGATCGGGGCCACCACGGCCGGCATGCGGTTCAACGCCTTCGGTGACCGCTACGACAGCGGGGCGCCCGGCCGTACGCTGGCCGGCTACGCCACCGTCGCGCTTTATGCGTCGCGGCCCCTGAGTCGCGACTGGACGGTTCGCGTCAAGGCCGAGAACCTCTTTGACCGCACCTACCAGCTGGCCTATGGCTACAACACCCCGCCGTCCGGGGTCTGGGTTACGCTGGCCTACCAGCAACACTGAAGCTCGCGTGTGAACCCAGCCGCCGCCCCGCCGGACCTCGGCCCCCAACGCATCGTCTGCCTGACCGAGGAGACGACGGAGTGGCTCTACCTGCTGGGCGAGGAGCGGCGCATCGTGGGCATCTCGGGCTACACGGTGCGCCCGCCGCGTGCGCGCCAGGAGAAACCACGCGTCAGCGCCTTCCTGAGCGCGAAGATCGACAGGATCCTCGCGCTGCAGCCCGACTGCGTGTTCGGCTTCTCCGACCTGCAGGCCGACATCGCCGCCGCGCTGATCCGCCACGGCGTGCCGGTCACGGTGTTCAACCAGCGCAGCGTGGCCGGGATCTTTTCCATGATGTACCAGGTCGCCGCCATGGTGGGGCAGGCCGGGCAGGGGCTGCAGCGCATCGCAGCCCTGCAGGCGCGGCTTGACGCCATCCGCACGGCCACCGCCGCCCTGCCGCGCCGGCCGCGTGTCTTTTTCGAGGAATGGGACGAGCCCCCCATCAGCGCCATCCGCTGGGTGTCCGAACTCATCGCCATCGCCGGCGGCGACGACATCTTTCCCGAGCTGGCCGTGCAGGCCCTGGGCAAGGACCGCATCGTGGCCGACCCGCAGGAGATCGTGCGCCGCGCGCCCGACATCATCATCGGCTCCTGGTGTGGCAAGAAATTCCGCCCCGAGAAGGTGGCCGCCCGCGCCGGCTGGCAAAGCGTGCCGGCCGTGTTGGACCGGCAGCTCTTCGAGATCAAGTCCGCCGACATCCTGCAGCCCGGCCCGGCCGCGCTCAGCGACGGTGTGGAGCAGCTGCACCGCCTCGTCATAGCCTGGGGCGAGTCTCATGCGTGAAGGCCTGCGCCTCTGGCTCCTCCTGGCCCTGCTGCTGGCGGCGCAGATGGCGCACGCCGCCATCGAGCTCACCGACGACCGCGGCGAACGCGTCACCCTGGAGCGGCCGCCGCAGCGCATCGTCAGCCTGCTGCCCTCGCTGACCGAGACCGTCTGCGCCCTGGGCCAGTGCCAGCGCCTGGTGGGGGTGGACCGTTATTCCAACCACCCGGCCAGTGTGCGTGCGCTGCCACGGGTCGGCGGCGGCCTCGACCCCAGCGTCGAGGCGGTCGTGGCCCTCCAGCCCGACCTGGTGCTGCTGGCCACGTCCTCGCGTGCCGCGCAGCGCCTGCAGTCTCTGGGGCTGGCCGTGGCCGCCTTCGAGCCGCGCAATCACGCCGGCGTCTTGCGCGTGCTGGAGCAGGTGGGCCAGCTGCTGGGCGTGCCCTCGCAGAGCGGGGCGCAGCGCGTCTGGCGTGAGATCGAGGCCGAGATGAATGCCGCCGCGCAGTCGCTGCCTGCTGCCGCCCGCGGCACGCGTGTCTATTTCGAGGTCAACAGCGGCCCCTATGCGGCCAGCGAAGCCTCCTTCATCGGCGAGACCCTGGCGCGCCTGGGCGCGCGCAACATCGTGCCGGGCGAACTGGGGCCTTTCCCCAAGCTCAATCCCGAATTCGTGGTGCGTGCCGATCCCGACCTCATCATGGTCGGCGACAGCAATGCGGCAGCCATGATGCGCCGCCCGGGCTGGGCCGGCCTGCGCGCCATCCGCGCCCAGCGCATCTGCGCCTACACGCCGCAGCAGTCCGACGTGCTGGTGCGCGCCGGTCCGCGCATGGCCGAAGGCGCGCGCCTCATGGCCGCGTGCCTGAGCGGCCGGGGAGTGCAACCATGACCGAGAACACGCGCCAGCAGCGCCGTGCCCTGGTGCTGGGCATGGTGCTGCTGTTGCTCACCGCGGTTCTGCTGCTGCTGGGTGCCAGCGTGGGCAGTACCGGACTGGAGAGCCTGCACAGCATGCGCAGCGATGCGCTGGCCTGGCAGATCGTCTGGGACATCCGTGTGCCGCGTACGCTGGGGGCCTGGCTGGCCGGGGCCCTGCTGGGCCTGGCCGGCGCCATCGCCCAGGGCCTGTTCCGCAACCCGCTGGCCGACCCCTACCTGCTGGGCAGCGCTGCGGGCGCCGCCCTGGGCGTGGCGCTGGCGCTGGTCCTGCTCGGCGCCGGTGCGCCGCTGCTCGCGCCCTGGCTGCGCCAGCTGGGCCTGACCGGTGCCGCCTTCATCGGCGCCGCCGCCGCCGTGCTGCTCACGCTGTTGCTGGCACGCGGCGTGCAGCACACCCTGCGCCTGCTGCTGGCAGGCGTGGTGGTGGGTGTGGTGCTGGGCGCCCTGAGTTCGCTCATCATGCTGCTGGTGCCCGAAGTGATGCAGACCCTGCAGGCCTTCATCCTGGGCTCGACCGCCTTCGTCGACTGGGCGGCCTGTGCCCTGATGGCCGGTGTGCTGCTGCCGGGCCTGCTGCTGGCCTGGGCCGGCAGCCGTGTGCTGGACGCGCTGAGCCTGGGCGAGGCGACCGCGACCAGCCTGGGCCTGCCGGTGGCCACGCAACGCGCGGTGCTGGTCGTGGTGCTGGCCCTGGCCACAGGCACGGCCGTGGCGCAGACCGGGCTGATCGGTTTCGTCGGCCTGGCCGCACCGCACCTGGTGCGCTCCGTGACCAGGACCACGCATGGCCGCCTCATCCTCTTGTCCAGCCTGATGGGCGGCGTGCTGCTGATGACGGCCGACACCCTGGCCCGTGGCCTGCTGGCGCCGCAGGAGCTGCCCGTGGGCGTGCTCACCGCCGTGCTCGGTGGTGCTTATCTGCTTTGGCTCATGCACCGCCAGGGCGTGCAGGGGAGGGGCGCATGAAGCCGCACGCGCTCAGTGCCCGCGCCTTGCAGGCCCGCCTGGGCGAGGCCGAGGTGCTGCACGGCATCGACCTCGATTTGCCGGTGGGCCGCTGGACCAGCATCGTCGGCCCCAATGGCGCGGGCAAATCGACTCTGCTCAAGGTGCTGGCGCAGCTGCTGCCCGCCGAAGGCCGCGTGAGCCTGCTGGGCCAGCCGCTGGACAGCCTGGACCGTCGCGCCCGCGCGCGGCAGCTGGCCTGGCTGGGCCAGAACGGCAGTGCGGGCGACGACCTCACCGTGTTCGACGTGGCCCTGCTGGGCCGCCTGCCGCACCAGGCCTGGCTGGCGCCGCCCGGCGCGGCCGACCTGGCCGCGGTGGAGCAGGCCCTGCGCGCCACCCAGGCCTGGGACTGGCGCGGCCGGCCCCTGGGCCAGCTCTCGGGCGGCGAGCGCCAGCGCGTGCTGCTGGCCCGCGCGCTGGCCGTGCAGGCCGAGGTGCTGCTGCTGGACGAACCGCTTGCCAACCTGGACCCGCCGCACCAGGTCGACTGGATGCTGCTGATGCGCGAACTGGTGGCCCAGGGCAAGACCGTGGTCAGCGTGCTGCACGAACTCTCGCTGGCCCTGCAGGCCGACGAGATGGTCATCATGGCCGCCGGCCGCGTGTGTCACCAGGGCGCTTGCGCCGATGCGGCAACCCACCGTGCGCTGGAGCGGGTGTTCGACCAGCGCATCCGTATTGCCGCGGTCGATGGCTTGTGGGTCTCGCTGCCGCGCATGTAGAAAGAACACGCATGCAGATCGAAACCCCGCCCACCGACAAACCTTACGAAGCGCGCACCGGCGAGCGCCGCGGCCTGCTCATCGTCAACACCGGCGACGGCAAGGGCAAGAGCACGGCCGCCTTCGGCCTGGCGCTGCGCGCCCACGGCCGCGGCAAGCCGGTCAAGGTTTACCAGTTCATCAAGCCCGACGGCGCGCGCTTTGGAGAGCACCGCGTGTTCGAGCAGCTGGGCATTCCCGTCGAAGGACTGGGCGACGGCTTCAGCTGGAAGAGCCGTGACCTCGACCATTCCGCCGAGCTGGCGCGTGCCGGCTGGTTGCGTGCGCGGGCCGACATCCTGGGCGGTCAATATTTCATGGTCACGCTCGACGAGATCACCTACCCGCTGATCTACGGCTGGCTCCCTCTGGACGAGGTGCTGGCCACGCTGCGGGAACGTCCCAAAGACGTGCACGTGGTGCTGACCGGCCGGCGCTGCCCACCGGAGCTGATCGAACTGGCCGACACCGTGACCGAGATGACCCTGGTCAAACACGCCTTCCGCGCCGGCATCCCGGCCCAGCGCGGGATAGAAGATTGACGATGCAGCAGCCCCGAGGAATCCAACGATGAGCGCACGTGCCGTCATGGTGCTGGGCACCACCAGTGGCGCCGGCAAGAGCTGGCTGGCCACGGCCCTGTGCCGGCATTACGCGCGCCAGGGGCTGAAGGTCGCGCCCTACAAGGCGCAGAACATGAGCAACAACGCCCGCGTGGTGACCGGCGGTGAAATCGGTTCAGCCCAGTACTTCCAGGCCCTGGCTGCACGCGCCGAGCCCGAGGTGCGCATGAACCCGCTGCTGCTCAAGCCCGAGCGCGACACGCACAGCCAGGTCGTGCTGCTGGGCCAGGTGAACGAGGAACTCACGCGCATGGACTGGCGCGGCCGCAGCGAAAAGGTGTGGCCCACCGTGGCGCGTGCGCTCGACGAGCTGATGGCCGCGAACGAGGTGGTGGTGATCGAAGGCGCCGGCTCGCCGGCCGAGATCAACCTGGCGAGCAGCGACATCGTCAACCTGCGCATCGCGCGCCACGCGCAGGCGCGCTGCCTGCTGGTGACGGACATCGACCGCGGCGGCGCCTTCGCCCATCTCTACGGCACCTGGGCTTTGATACCCGAGGCCGACCGCGCCCTGATCCGTGGCTTCGTGCTCAACCGCTTCCGCGGTGACGCCGCGCTGCTGGCGCCCGGCCCGCAGATGCTGCAGGACCTGACCGGCGTGCCCACTGTGGCCACGCTGCCCATGTGGCGCGCGCACGGCCTGCCCGAAGAGGACGGCGTGTTCGATGACAGACACACAGCCACGGGCGAGATCCATACGCGCATCGCCGTCATCGCCTACCCGCGCATCAGTAACCTCGACGAATTCCAGCCTCTCAAGAACGTGCCCGGCGTGCATCTGCGCTGGGCGCGCACACCGGCCGAACTGCAGGGCGTGGACTGGGTCATCCTGCCCGGCTCCAAACACACGAGTGGTGACCTGGCCTGGCTGCGCGCCCAGGGCCTGGACCACGCCATCGCCGCCCATGCGGCGCAGGGCAGGGCGGTGCTGGGCATCTGCGGTGGCCTGCAGATGCTGGGCGAGGCGCTCATCGACACCCACGGCATCGACGGCAACGCGCCCGGCCTGGGCCTTCTGCCCCTGGTCACCAGCTTCGAGCCGGCCAAGACCGTGCGGCACACGCAGGCCAGCTTCGCCACGCTGCAGGGACCGTGGGCCGCGCTCTCGGGTGTAGCGGTGCAGGGTTACGAGATCCACCACGGCCAGACCGCCCAGCACCCGGCCATGGCGGCCAGGGGTGATGTGGCGCGCGAGGTGCTGCCCGGCCTGGGCTGGCAGAACGCGCAGGGCCATGTGCTGGGTGTGTACCTGCACGGCCTGTTCGAGGAAGCGGCCGTGCTGCAGGCCCTGTTCGGGCGGCAGGGTGCGGCGCAGGTGCCCACGCTGGAGTCGGTGTTCGAAGGCCTGGCCGATTACATCGAACGGCACTTCGAGCCCGGTGTGCTCGACGCGCTGATCCGGTCTTGAGGCGCGGCCGTCTTCGGTTTGATGTCGCACAAGCCGCCGCGCTGCGCATGCGGCGTCACATCACCGTCACATCCGCCACGGATGATCGAGGGTTCTGCTGTCACGCACCACCCCCGATGAAAAAAACGATCGCACTCCTGACGTCCGCCCTGGCACTGGGCCTGGCTGGCTGCGGCAGCCTGGGCCCTGCCGGCAGCCCCGCCTCAAACGTTCGCTATCCGGGCCCCGAGGGCACGCGCCTGCCCTACACGGTGATGGGCAAGCTGCCCAACGCCGAAGGCAGCGAAATCCGCCTGGGCGGGGTCGGCTCGGCGCTGGCACCGCACCCCACCTTGCCCGGCCACTTCTATGCCATGAGCGACCGCGGCCCGAACGCCGCCACCGAAGCCGGGCGCAAGCCCTCGGGCATCATCTTTCCCATGCCGGCCTATAACCCGCGCATCCACCTCTACCGTCTGAGCAACTCGGGCGCCGTCGAGCTGGTGGACAGCATCGTGCTCAAGGACCCCAAGGGCCGCCCCGTCACGGGCCTGCCCAACAAGAACTACGGCGCCACCGGTGAAACCCCCTACGCCATGGACGGCAGCGTCGTCACCCTGGACCCGGACGGCGACGGCGTGACCGGTTACGACGAAAGCGGCATCGACTCCGAAGGCCTGGTGGCCCTGAAGGACGGCAGCTTCTGGGTCAGCGACGAATACGGCCCGCACATGGTGCACTTCGACGCCAGCGGCCGCGAGATCGAGCGCATCAACCCCTTTGCCGCCGACGCCCGCAACAAGCCCGGGCGCACGCTGCCGGCCGAGCTGGCCACGCGCTGGCCCAACCGCGGCATGGAAGGCCTGGCCATCACCCCCGACGGCAAGACCCTGGTGGGCCTGATGCAGTCCAACCTGCACAACCCGAACAAGGCCGTGGGCAGCATCAACCTCACGCGCATCGTCACCGTCCACCTCGACACCGGCGCCACCGCCCAGTACCTCTACCGCCAGGACGCCGCCGGCCTGGCCAACTCGGAGATCGTGGCCCTGAGCGCCACCCGCTTCCTCGTGATCGAGCGTGACACCAAGTTCTTCGGCCTCAGTGCCGGCCAGGTGCGCAAGAACGTCTACCGGCTGGATCTCACCGGGGCCACGAATGTGGACCGCTCCAATGTGCAACTGCAGTACGGCAACACGGCCCTGAGCAGCAGTGCCGCCCACGGCCTGCTGGTGAACGGCAAGACGCTGGAACAGCTCGTCAAGGACGGCGGCGCGGCCGACAACTTTGCCGCGGGCTGGGCCCAGCTGGCTGCGCTGGGCATGCGCCCGGTGAACAAGACCCTGGTCTACGACGCGGTCGCGTCCTTGAAGTACCCGCACGACAAGCTCGAAGGCCTGTGGGTCATCGACAGCCAGCGCCTGGGCCTGCTCAACGACGACGACTTCACCCTCGCGCCCGACGGCAAGGGCGGTGTGGAACAGAAGAAGCTGCACGACGGCCAGGTCGACCGCAACATGCTCTACGTGGTGCAGCCGCTCATCCCCCTGTTCTGAAGGCCTGAGCGCCCGGACCAGGGCGCTCAGGGCGCAGGCGTCTTGTCCTTGAAGTCGCAATACGCCGACACGCTGCACACCCAGCACTGCGGCTTGCGGGCCTGGCACACATAACGCCCGTGCAGGATCAGCCAGTGGTGCGCGTCCACCAGGAACTCGGGCGGCACGCGCTTCAGGAGCTGCATCTCCACCTCGTACGGGTTCCTGCCCGGCGCCAGGCCGGTGCGGTTGCCGACGCGGAAGATGTGCGTGTCGACCGCCATGGTCGGCTCGCCGAAGGCACTGTTGAGCACCACGTTGGCGGTCTTGCGGCCCACGCCGGGCAGGGCTTCGAGCGCCTCGCGCGTGCGCGGCACCTGGCCGCCGTGGCGTTCCACCAGCATGCGGCAGGTTTCCATCAGGTGTTTCGCCTTGCTGCGGTACAGGCCGATGGTCTTGATGTAGCCCTCCAGCCCTTCGAGTCCCAGGTCCAGGATCTGCTGCGGCGTGTTCGCCACCGGGAAGAGCTTGCGCGTGGCCTTGTTCACGCCCACGTCGGTGGCCTGGGCCGAGAGCAGCACCGCGGTCAGCAGCTCAAAAACCGAGGTGTATTCGAGTTCGGTGACGGGTTGCGGGTTGGCCGCCTGGAGCGTGGCGAAGAAGGAGCGGATGGCGGCGGGGGTCATGTCACAGCGGGCCTTGCGGCAGGCCTGTCCTGGGCAAAGTCGAAGGGCGCGAGGCGCACCGGGGAAATCAGAGCGTGGAGATGTCGAGGAAGCTGTCGCGCGAGGGCAGCTTGCTGCGCATCCAGTCCAGGTTCAGGTCCAGCGCGGACACCACGTCCTGCGGCAGCGCGTCCACGATCTCGGGCTCGCCGAAGGCCATGTCGGCCAGGCGGCTGGCCAGGTGCAACACGCCGCCGAGTTGCGACAGCGGCTGCGAGGCCAGCGGCGCGGAGGCGGTGTTGAGCCCGCGCACGATCTCGGCCGGGAAGTGCCAGCGGTGCGCCAGCTCGGCCGTGACCTGGGCCTCGGTGAAACCCAGCAACTGCAACTCGCGCGCCCAGCGGTCGCCCGGGATCTGCGGCTGGCGTTCCAGCACGGCCAGGCTGTCGGGTTTGGCCTGCACGATCAGCAGCTCGCCCAGGCGCAGCATCATGCCGGTCAGCCAGGCCTGCTGGGCGTCCAGCCCGATGCCGCCGGCCAGCCACTGCGCGTAGCCGGCACAGGCCATGCTGTTGCGCCAGAACTCGGTGCGGTCCAGGCCGGGCACCACGGGGAAGGCCACGTTCATGCAGGCCGTCAGCGCCAGCGTGCGCACCTGCGACAGGCCCACCATGGAGATGGCCGCGTCCAGCGTGCCGATCTCGCGGCGCATGCCCATGGCCGCGCTGTTGGCGGTGCGCAGCAGCTTGGCGGTGAGCACCGGGTCCTTGGCCACCAGGTCGCGCACCTGGGTGATGGACACGTCCTCGTCGTGCAGGGTGCGGATCAGGGCGTGCGCCACCTCCGGCATCACCGGCAGCTTGACGGACTGGAAGAAGGCGGAAAGGTCGGACATGGGGGCATCCTGGTGTCGCGGGTGGGGCCAGTGTGACGGCAGGTCACGCCAGCGGCAAGGGCGGAAATCTCCGGTTACAGCATTGTCCATCAGGTCGGCCGGCCCGCCCCGGCGGCCTGCAAATTTCATGGGATGATGCCTGCCATCGCTCACCGCCCACTGTTTCACCGCTGCCCATGAAGCCCCGTTTCCTTCCGCACCTCCTGCGCCTGTGCCTGGCCGGCCTGCTGGCCCTCGTGCTGGCCGGCTGCCAGGCCCTGCGGCCTGAGGCGGAGCAGCCCGCATCCAGCCCGCCCGTGCCGGCTGCCGTGCTGCCGGGCCCGGTGCTCGCGCAGCCGGCCAGGCCTGCTGTGCCCGCCGCGCCGGCTGCGGTCTCGAACCGGCCGCGCCTGCTGGTCCTGCTGGTGGTGGACGGTTTCCCGCAGCGCCAGCTGCTGGCCTACCGCGACCAGCTCGCCCCCGACGGCCTGGCCCGTTTCCTGAACCGCGGCGCCTGGTTCAGCGACGCACACTACGGCCACGCCTTCACCGTCACGGCCGCCGGCCATGCCACCGTGCTCACCGGCGCCTACCCGCACCGCACCGGCATCATCGCCAACGAATGGCGCGACGCCCTCACGGGCGAGCCGCAGTACTGCACCGGCGACACCACGGCCCAGTACATCGGCCACAAGACACAGCCGCTGGACGGCACCAGCCCGCGCAACCTGAAAGTGGAGACCGTGGGCGACGTGCTGCGCCGCGCCGATGCGCGTGCCAAGGTCATCGGCATCTCGGGCAAGGACCGCGGCGCCATCCTGCCCGCGGGCCAGGCCGGCACCGCCTACATGTACATGACGCAAAGCGGCCAGTTCGCCAGCAGCACGTATTACATGCCGCAGCACCCGGCCTGGGTCACCGACTTCAACGCGACCAAACCGGCCGACCGCTGGTTCAAGCAGGAATGGAAGGCCCTGCTGCCCGAAGAAGCCTACGCCCGTTCCATCCCCGATCGCCAGCCCTGGTTCGGCCAGAAGGCCGCAGCCCTGCCCATGATGATGGGCGCACCGGCCGACGAAGCCCCGGGCCCGGCCTATTACAGCCAGCTGCTGCGCAGCCCCTTTGCCGACCAGCTCACCCTGGACTTCGCGCGCGCCGCCATCGCCGGCGAGGGCCTGGGCCAGGACGAGGTGCCCGACATCCTGGCCATCAGCCTCTCGGCGCACGACTACATCAACCACCGCTACAGCGCCGAGTCGCGTTTCTCGCACGACCACCTGCTGCAGCTCGACCGCCAGCTGCAGGATTTCTTCAAGCACCTGGACACCACCGTGGGCCGTGACCACTACATCGCCGCGCTCACCGCCGACCACGGTTTCATGCCCGCGCCCGAGTTCACCGCCCAGCAGGGCCTGCGCTCGGGCCGCATCATCGGCAGCCAGCTGCTCACGCGCATCAACAGTGCGCTGGAAGAAGAGTTCGGCGCGGGCAAGTGGGTCAGCTTCTCGGGCTCGACCCTGCTGCTCAACAAGCAGCTCATCAGCCAGCAGCGCGTGGACCCCGACGAAGTGGCCGACGAGGCGCGCAACCTGTTGCTGGAGGAACCCGGCATCGCCGCCGCCTACACCCGGCGCGAGCTCGCCGAAGGCAGCCGCATCGACGGGCCCTTTTTCACGGCCGTGCGGCGCAGCTGGCACGCCGACCTCTCGGGTGACGTGCAGTACATCATCAAGCCCTACTGGATGTTCCTTTCCAGCAGCAGCATCGCCACCCATGGCTCGCCTTACCCCTACGACACCAACGTGCCCCTGCTGGCCTGGGGCCCGCGCTGGGTGAAACCCGGCAAGGTGGAGACGCGCGTGGAGATCGTGGACATCGCGCCCACCGTCTCGCAGTGGCTGGGCGTGGCCGTGCCCGCCGCCTCCGAAGGCAAGCCCCTGCCGCTGCCCCGCTAAGGCCTGGGCCCGGGGAGGGCGGGGCGGTTTGACGGAGAATCGGGGGGAGTCACTTCCTACCCCCAAGACCTCCATGCAATTCGCCGACCGCCTCAACAACGTCGAAACCTCCGCCATCCGCGAACTCTTCAAGCTGCTGGGCAAGCCCGGCATCATCTCCTTTGCCGGCGGTTTCCCCGACAGCGCCATGTTCGACGTGGACGGCATCCGCGAAGCGTCCATGAAAGCGCTGAGCGAAGAACCCGGCGCCGCCCTGCAGTACGGCGCCACCGAAGGCTACAACCCCCTGCGCGAACAGCTGGCTGCCTTCATGGGCAGCAAGGGTGTGCAGGTCGCCGCAGACGGGCTGATCGTCACCACCGGCAGCCAGCAGGCGCTGGACCTGATCGGCAAGACCCTGGTGGATCCCGGCGCCAAGGTCATCGTCGAGGCGCCCACCTTCCTCGCCACCATCCAGTGCTTCCGCCTCTATGGCGCCCAGGTCATCGGCGCGCCCATCGACGCCGACGGCGTGCAGGTCGACAAGCTGGAACAGCTGATAACCGAACACAAACCGCGTTTCGTCTACCTCATCCCCACCTTCGGCAACCCCAGCGGCGCCACCCTGAGCCTGGAGCGCCGCAAGCGCATCCTGGAACTGGCCGTGAAAACGCAGACCGTGGTGATCGAGGACGATCCCTATGGTGACCTCTATTTCGGCAAGGCCCCGCCGGCCAGCCTCATGGCCCTCACGGCCCAGGTGCCCGGCAGCCGCGACTGGCTGGTGCACTGCGGCAGCTTGAGCAAGGTGCTGTCTCCGGGCCTGCGCGTGGGCTGGATGATCGCCCCGCCCGAGCTGCTGGCCAAAGCCACGATGTGCAAGCAGTTCAGCGACGCCCACACCAGCACCTTTGCCCAGGCCACGGCCGCGCAATACCTCAAGGCCGGGCGCATGCCCGCCACCCTGGCCCATGTGCGTGAGGTCTACGCCGGCCGCGCGAAGACCATGGGCGAATGCCTGAAGAAGGAACTGGGCGACGCCATCGAATTCACCCAGCCCGGCGGCGGCCTGTTCTTCTGGGCCCGGCTCACGGGTGCGGGCGGCAAGCTCAAGGATGCGGGTGAACTGGCCAAACGCGCCATCGAGAAGGGCGTGGCCTTTGTGCCGGGGGCGCCGTTTTATGCGACCAACCCCGATGCCGCTACCCTGCGCCTGAGTTTTGCGACGGTGGGGGAGGACAAGATACGGGAGGGGGTGGAGAGGTTGGGGAAGGCGATCTAGTCGAAGGTATTGGTTGTATAGAACCAGCGAGCAAGTAGGGGGATATAAAAAATGCGAGCAGTTATCTATCACGTAAGCAAGATTACTTACCTTGGCTTAATTTCTTTGATGGCTGGGCAAACCGTGGCTCAAGCCGCGGACCAGACAGGTTCGCATTTCATCCACGGTTCGTGGGTAAATGTGCGAGAGGCGGGGGATCCGAGCGCCCGCGTCATCGACAAACTGGTAACCAACACACCTGTCAATGTGGTCGACAGGCAGGGCAGCTGGTGCCAGATTAACTACGGAGAGGGAAAGAATGGCCATGTGTCCTGCGATCTGCTCGGAGGCAGCGCACTTACGTTGGCCCAAACCGCCACGCAACCTGCCCGAGCCTTTTGGGTTGCGCCTTCGCCCAACCGGTTGGTTGCTTACGGGCAATCGTTGCCGATACCTCCCGCATTTCGCTTGAGCGAGCTGAGAAAAAGAGTTCAAGCTGGCGATGTGGTGCGCTACCCGCCGATCCCCGAGTTTGACGCGGCGAAGAAGGTGATGAAAGACGGCGTGCTCCTGAATCCGGCACACGAAACCAACAGAGGCACCTCCATCGACATCGCTCAGGAAATGAGCGCGTACAGCGTGAGGCCCGCGCCGATACGCCCTTCGCTTTTTCGCACGCATGAGAGCGTGGCCCTGGTGTCCGAAGCCGATGCCGATGGGCTTGCCGCCATCGCACGCAAGAAAGTGAGCCTGGTTCCGGAGGGATTGCCCAGGGGATGGTTCCAGAATCACAGTGGGCCTGAAATTGACGGTGTTTCCGGCTTCTGGGACGTGGGGAGCGCGAGTTTGAGTTTTGCGCAGCCTTTGATCATCTATTCAGTGGCAAGCAATGGCTTGGTGGGGGCCAAGGCCGTGCGCAAACTACCCTTCGCGGTTGGCGAGCCGCCCGAAGGCTGTGGGTCGCGGTACACCGGGAAAAGTCTGCCCTCGATGGCGCATATGGTGTGGAGTGCCCCGTTGGACCATCTGGAGTACGACCCCGTCCCAGGTTATCCGGCTCTTGAGAAAGGAGTCGACGTCTTGACGAGCTTTGCCGTGCCGCAAACCTTCCAGCGCCAAAGTGCGAAGATCAAGACTCAGTCGCAGGCTTTGACCAAACTTCCGAAACAAGAATTCGAAGTCAATCCCGAACGGATCCGGGAGCTGGGGCCCAAGGTTATCCTTTATGAGGTCGACCTGGACGGTGACGGTGTTACGGACGTGATGCTGCTAGAAAAACCCATGCGATTTGGCGAGGTGACTCTGGACATCGTCCGGCACCGCAGCTGGTACCTCAACATCAATGGCGAGTGGTTCAAGGCCGGTGACTGGGAAGACCAAGACTGCACGTGATGATGACGAGAGTCATGGACTCCTAGTCGCCCATTGATGCGTGTCTGTCGGGCTGCACCGTCAGCAAAGCCGCCAGCACCAGCGCCTCGGCCAGGACCTCAAAAGCCTCTTCCAGAGTTGCAATCATGTAAGGCATGGGCACTTGGTCTACAAGAATTGCCCAGAGTCCGGTGGCGATACCTGCCCAGAGGAGGCAGCGTGTCAATCGCGCCGGCAACGCGCGATGCAAAAACACGGTGGTGATGAGGCCGACTACGGCCACAGCCAGCATCGGTAGCTCACGAACCCACTTGGCTTCGCAAAGAGAAGTCAGTTCGTGACACCGGTACTTCCACAGCTCATGCAACATGAATTGCTCATCCAGCGCGAGTACGAACGCAGCCAGCGCCAGCCACCCGCCCAGTCGCGGTGGTAGTCCGCCGTCAGACCACAAACGCAGCGACAAGACGCTAAGCGTCAGTAGCAGTGCACCGGATAGCCACGACACGGGTGAAGCGTCCGAGCGAAACGCGCGCTCCCAGCTGGGATAAAAAAACCAGAAGCTGATCAGCATGAAGGCACATGCGCCACTTACGACCAGCAGCGAGATTTGGGGGGCGAAGGGGCGTGGCCGTACTTCTTTTGATTTGGTACTCATGTCTGGGCCATATGAGTCATTGCGACATTGCCCTCAGTCTTGGCAAATCCACAATCTCCATCCCCCCCCGCTGCACCCGCAAAATCCCCTGCGCCTCCAGCTCCTTGAGGATCTGGTTCGTCGTCTGCCGTGACACGCCGATCATCAGCGCCAGTTCCTGCTGCGTCACGGCCAGCACCCGCCGTGTGCCCCCCTTGCCGCTCTGCACCCCATAACCCTCGGCCATGCCCACCAGGCGCCGCGCCAGGCGCAGCGGGGCGCTGAGCACGGTCTGTTCTTCCATCGTCAAAAAAGCCAGGCGCAGCTTGTCGGCCATCAAGACGGCCAGGTCGCGCCAGTGCTGCGGGTGCTCGTGCAGCCAGGCCAGCAGCTCGGCCTGCGGCACCTGCAGCAGGGTGCTGGGCTCGGCGGCGTGGGCGTGGTGGGTGCGGGTGGCGCCGTCGAAAACGGTGATCTCGCCGAACCACTGGGGCGGCGGCAGCACCACCAGCAGGGCTTCGCGTGCGTCGTCGCCGCGGCCGCTCTGGCCCGAGATGCGGATGGAACCCGAGACCACGGCGTAGAGGCCGCAAGGCGGGCTGTCGCGCAGGAAGAGCGCTTCGCCGGCCTGCAGCGTGCGCACCTTGGCCATCTTGAGCAGGGCCTGGGCGAAGTCGGGCGGCAGCTGGGCGTACCAGCGGCCGGCGTTCAGCACGGGCAGGTAGTGTTGCGGATCGTTCATGGGGTTTGTACGGGGGCGAGGGCTTGTGTCGGGTACCTGACAGACTGTGGGCGAGGGTAGGTCGATCATTGACGTCTGTCAATCTGTGCCTGACACCGAAGAGGAGACCACCATGAAAACACTGACCGACCATCTCACCCAGTACGCGGCCTACCACCAGGACCAGCGCAACGTGGCCACGCATTTCGTGGGCATCCCCATGATCGTGCTGGCCGTGACCACCTTGCTCTCGCGCCCGGCCTGGGAACTAGGCGGCCTGCCGGCCACGCCGGCCCTGCTGCTGGCCATCCTGTCCTCGCTGTTCTACCTGCGGCTGGACCTGCGTTTCGGCCTGGCCATGGTGGCGCAATTGATCGTGAGCCTGTGGATCAGCCAGTGGATCGCCGCGCAGAGCACGGCCACCTGGCTGGGCTGGGGCATCGGCCTGTTTGTGGTGGGCTGGGCCATCCAGTTCCTGGGGCATTACTGGGAGGGGCGCAAGCCGGCTTTTGTAGATGACCTGGTGGGCCTGCTGGTGGGCCCGCTGTTCCTGACGGCCGAGGTGGCGTTTGCGCTGAAGATGCGCCAGGACGTGCACGCCGAGATGCAGCGCCGCCTGGGTGAGGGCGCGCACGGTGCCCGCCGGGTGGCCACGGCATGAGCTTTACCGCTGCGCTTCCTGCGCTCTTGCTCGGGTCCCTGGCCCTGGTGATGTTCGGCCTGGGCCTGTCGCTCAGCGTGGGTGATTTCGTGCGCCTGCGCCAGCACCCCCGGGCCGTGCTGCTGGCCCTGGGCATGCAGATGCTGCTGCTGCCGGCCGTGGCCTGGGGGCTCATCGTGGGCCTGGGCGTGGCGCCGGTGTATGCCGTGGGGCTGATGCTGCTGGCGGCCTCGCCGGGCGGGGTGTCGGCCAATCTGTTCAGCCACCTGTTCGGCGGCAATGTGGCGATGAACATTTCGCTCACGGCCATCAACACGGTGCTGTCCATCGTGAGCCTGCCGCTCATCACCAACTGGGCCATCGCCACCTTCGCGCAGACGGGCCAGGTGGTGCCCCTGCAGTTCGGCAAGGTGTTCGAGGTGGTGGGCGTGATCCTGGTGCCGGTGCTGATCGGCATGGCGGTGAGCAGCCGGCGCCCGGCCTTTGCCGCACGCATGGAGCGGCCCATGAAGGCTTTCAGTGCCCTGGTGCTGGCGGCCTTTGCGGTGATTGCGATTGCCAAGGAATGGACGGCGCTCACGCAGTCTTTCAGCAGCCTGGGGCCGGTGGTGCTGGCCTTCAACCTGCTGAGCCTGCTCTCGGGGTATTACCTCTCGCGCTGGGCCGGGCTGGACAAGCCCATGGCCACGGCCGTGAGTTTCGAGATCGGCATCCACAACTCCACGCTGGCCATCTTCGTGGCGCTGTCGGTGTTGCAGAACTTCCAGCTGGCGCTGCCGGCGGCGATCTATTCGGTCAGCATGTACCTCACGGCCACGCTGTTTGGTGTGTTGGTGCTGCGCCGACGGCAGATGCAGGCCGCCGCAGCCTGAACGCTGAACCAAATCCAACCAAAACAAGGGCCCTCACTGAGGGCCCTTGTTGTTTCCGAGCGTGCGGGGGTGAGCCCCATTGCGCGTGCTGCGCGCCCGGGTCATCATGGTCGGGCAGGTGGCCGGGACACGTCTTTCCGGCCCAGGGCATTTCCCCATGAAGATGAGCGCCGCATGCACTGCTGCGCTCGTACCTGCCGAACCATCAGTAGAGGAGCAGACGCATGCGCAAGACATCAGTATCCAGTTTCGCGGCGGCCGGTTGCCTGGCCGCCATCACCCTGCTGGCACAGCCAGCCCTGGCCCAGAACGTGAAGGTGACGCCGCTGGGCGGTCAGCAGGGCGAGTTGTGCCCGCAGGACCGCGCCATGATCTTCGAGGACCCCAACGGCACACGCATCCTCTATGACGTGGGCCGCACGGTGGCCGGCGCCGGCGACCCGCGCCTGGGCAAGATCGACATCATCCTGGTCAGCCACATGCACGGTGACCACGTGGGCAATGCGCACAATGCGGCGCCCAACTCGGGCAGCTGCGACAAACCCGATGTGTCGGTGTCGGCGCTGCCGAATTCGAACACGGTGAACATAGCGCTGGCCAAGAAGGCCAAGATCGTGACGGGTAGCGAGATGCCGCCTTTTTTCGCCGGCAAGCTCAAGGCCAATGGCGGCGACCCGCGTGATTCCGTCCTCGCGCGCTTCGGCGGCAGCGTGACCATTGCCGGCGTGAAGATCGCCACGGTGCCGGCCGTGCACAGCAATGGCCTGGACCCGGACTACATCGGCGGCGACCTGGGCAAGCACATGAAGGACGCCGGCATCGCCGGTTACGTGGGCGAGGCCACCGGTTACGTGCTGACCTTCAGCAACGGCCTGGTGGTCTACCTCTCGGGTGACACGGGCATCACGGCGGCGCAGGACAAGGTGGTGCGCGGTTATTACAAGGCCCGCCTGGCCGTGATGAACATCGGCGACGGTTTCTCCACCGGCCCGGCGGAAGCGGCCTATGTGATCAACGACCTGGTGCAGCCCGCGGCGGTGATCGCCTCGCACGTGAACGAGGTCGCCACCAAGGGCGGCCAGGTGGTGCCGGGCAGCAAGACCGACCGTTTCATGAAAGCCAGCAAGGTGCCGGTGCATATTCCGCTCAGCGGCAAGCTGATGGAGTTCGACAGCAGCGGCAAGTGCGCTGCTGGCTGCTGAAACCCCCGCACGCTGACACAACAAAGGCCCTCGACGAGGGCCTTTTGTTTGGGACCGGCTCAGGCCGTTTTCCGCCAGTTGTCGGGAAAGAGGCCGCGCTCGGCCAGCGTGAACGCGGCTTCGATCAACAGGGCCAGCAGCGCCACGGGAATGGCGCCGGCCAGCAGGGTGGCGTTGTCGTTCAGGGCCAGGCCGGTGACGATGCGTTCGCCGAAACCGCCGGCGCCGATGAAGGCCGCAATGGTGGCGGTGCCGACATTGAAAACCGCCGAGGTCTTGATGCCCGCCAGGATGGTGGTGCGCGCCAGCGGCAGTTCGATCAGGCGCAGCGTCGCGCCCGGGCCCAGGCCCAGCGCCAGGGCCGCCTGCTTCAAACCGGCGGGAACCTGGCTGAGCCCGGCGTGGGTGTTGCGCACGATGGGCAGCAGGGCGTACACGGTGAGGGCGATGAAGGCGGGCAGCAGGCCGATGCTGCCGGTGAGGGGGATGAGGATGGCGAGCAGGGCCAGCGAGGGGATGGTCTGCAGCACATTGGTGGTGTTGATGATGAGGGCCCGCGCCAGCGCGTGACGGGCCGCCAGCATGCCCAGCGGAATGCCCACCAGCATGCTGGCGCCCAGCGAGAGGAAGACCAGGGCCAGGTGTTCCAGCGTGAGGCGCAGCAGGTCGGGGGCCAGGAGCTTGGCCAGCCAGCCGGGGCGGTTGCTTGCCGTCTGTGCCGGTGCGGCCCCTTCACCCGCTACAAAGGCCTGAGCCACACGCTGGAAGCTCTGGCCCTGCAATTCCGCGCTGGCGTTCAACTGGCGCATGGCCGCCTCGTCGATGCGGCCTTCCAGCCGGGCCAGGGCCGCCCAGATGCGGGGCAGGCGCGCGGGCAGATCGGCCTGGTGCAGCAGCACGGCCTCGTAGCGGGGGAAGTAGCCGGCATCGTCGACCAGCACCTGCAGCTGGTAGGGGCCGATCTTGGCGTCGGTGGTGTAGACGTCGATGAGGTCGACCTGCTGCTGCGCGAGGGCTTCATAGGCCAGGCCGTGGTCCAGGCCACGCGGGCGGGCCTGCTGCAGCGCGTAGGCCGACTGCAGGCCGGGCCAGCCGTCGGCACGGCCGATGAATTCCTGCGAAAGGCCCAGGCGCAGATCCGGGTGGTTTTTCAGGTCGGACAGGCGGGTGATCTTGAGCGCGCTCGCCTGTGAGGCGCGCATGGCCAGGGCGTAGCTGTTGTTGAAACCCAGCGGCACCGAGGCGCGCAGGCCCAGCGGGGCGAGCCGCGCATTGAGTTCGGGCAGGGGTGGCACATGGTCCAGGCGCAGGATTTCGCGCGCGATGGTGCCGGTGTATTCCGGGTAGACGTCGATGCTGCCGGCCTGCAGGGCGCCCAGCAGGATGGCCGTGTTGCCCAGGCCCTGCCGGTGTGTCACCCGGGCCTCGCCGGCGGCCTGGGCCGTCTGGCTGACGATCTCGGCCAGGATGTAGGCTTCGGTGAAACGCTTGGAGCCGACCGTGAGGGTTTCGCCCGCGGCCGGCAACACGCTGGCCAGCGCGAGCAGGCCGGCGGTGATGGCTTTGATCAAGGTCATGCGGCGGGTCGGTTGGGGCACCGCTGCATTGTCACCCCGGCAAAACAAAAGGCCCTCGATGAGGGCCTTTGTTCGGGGCTGACGCTGGCCGAAGCCAGCGCGGGATCAGCCGCCCTTGGAGGGGCGCTTGCCCGGGTTCTTCTTGCTGCGGGTGGAGACACCACGCTCCAGGCTGACGCGCTGGCCGCGGCCGCCAGTGGGGCGGACCATGCCGGGCAGGGGCTTGGGGGCGGGGGTGGCCTTGCGGTCGGCTTCGGTAACGATCTTGTTGCCCATCTGGGGCTCC
This sequence comes from Rhodoferax sp. BAB1, assembly GCF_013334205.1. NCBI lineage: Bacteria > Pseudomonadati > Pseudomonadota > Betaproteobacteria > Burkholderiales > Comamonadaceae > Rhodoferax > Rhodoferax sp. BAB1. Next base: position 1,481,940 of record NZ_CP054424.1, read on the forward strand.
TTCTGACAAACGATAAAACCGTAATGTTAGCCCATCTGGCTTTCCGGCCCCGGGGCCTATGATCAAGCCCACACCGTCACCCCCCACAAAAAGCCGCCATGCCCACACCCGCCAGCGCCACGCTTCCCGGCCAGACTCTCTACCCCCATCTGCTGGCCCCGCTGGACCTGGGGCACACGCAGCTCAAGAACCGCGTGCTCATGGGCTCCATGCACACGGGCCTGGAAGACGGGCGCGACCTCAGCAAGCTGGCCGCCTATTTCCGCGAGCGGGCCGAGGGCGACGTGGGCCTCATGGTCACCGGCGGTTTTGCGCCCAATATCGCGGGCTGGGCCAAGCCTTTTGCGGGCACGCTGTCCACCTCGGGCGCAGCCAGACGGCACCAGGTGGTGACCCGCGCCGTACATGAGGCCGGCGGCAAGATTGCGCTGCAGATCCTGCACACGGGGCGTTACGCCTACCACCCGCTGGCGGTGGCGCCCTCGGCCATCAAGTCGCCCATTTCCCCGTTCAAGCCCTTCGAGCTGTCCGCGCGCGGCGTGGAGCGGCAGATCCGCGCCTTCGTGAACTGCGCCGTGAAAGCCCGCGAGGCGGGTTACGACGGCGTGGAGATCATGGGCAGCGAGGGGTATTTCATCAACCAGTTCCTGGCCCAGCACACCAACCACCGCGACGACCAGTGGGGCGGCGACTACAGCCAGCGCATGCGATTGCCGCTGGAGATCGTGGCGCGCACGCGCGAGGCCGTGGGGCGCGACTTCATCCTCATCTACCGCCTCTCCATGATCGACCTGGTGCCCGGCGGCAGTTCCTGGGACGAGGTGGTGACCCTGGGCAAGGCGGTGGCGCAGGGTGGCGCGAGCATCATCAACACCGGCATCGGCTGGCACGAGGCCCGCGTGCCGACGATTGCCACCAGCGTGCCGCGCGCGGCCTTTGCCTGGGTGACCAAAAAGATGAAGGCCGAGTTTGCGGCGGCGGGCCTCACGACACCGCTGGTGACTTCCAACCGCATCAACACGCCCGAGGTGGCCGAGCAGCTGCTGGCCGAGGGCAGCGCCGACATGGTGTCCATGGCGCGCCCGCTGCTGGCCGACGCGGATTTCGTGAAGAAGGCGGCGCAGGGCCGCGCGGCGGACATCAACACCTGCATCGCCTGCAACCAGGCCTGCCTGGACCACATCTTCAAGAACAGGCTCACCAGCTGCCTGGTGAACCCGCGTGCCTGCCACGAGACCGAGCTGGTCTACCGCCCCACGTTGCAGCGCAAACGCATCGCCGTGGTGGGCGCCGGCCCGGCCGGCCTGACGGCAGCCACCCTGGCCGCGGAGCGCGGGCACGAGGTGCATCTGTACGACGCAGCGAGCGAGATCGGCGGCCAGCTGAACATGGCCAAGGTGGTGCCGGGCAAGGAAGAGTTCCACGAGATGCTGCGTTACCTGACGCGGCGTGTGCAGACCACGGGCGTGGCCCTGCATCTCGGCACCAAGGTGCAGGCGACCGACCTGTTGGGTTTCGACGAGATGATCGTGGCCACGGGCGTGACCCCGCGCGACCCGAAGATCGAGGGGCAGGACCATGCCAAGGTGCTGAGCTACATCGACGTGCTGCGCCACAAGAAGCCGGTGGGCCAGAAGGTGGCCATCATCGGCGCGGGCGGCATCGGTTTCGACGTGGCCGAGTTCCTGGTGAGCGAGGGCCACTCCACCACGGTGGACCTGCCGTCCTGGCTGGCCGAGTGGGGCGTGACGGACCCGGCGCAGCAACGTGGTGGCCTGAGTGCCGAGGGCCCGCAGGTGGGCCCGCCCGGTCGCCAGGTGACGCTGCTGCAGCGCAAGGCCGGCAAGCTGGGCGAGGGCCTGGGCAAGACCACGGGCTGGATCCACCGTGCGGCGCTCAAGATGAAGCAGGTGAAGATGATTGGCGGCGTGAACTACGAGCGCATCGGTGCGTTTACCGAAGGGACGACTGAAGGTTGGGGGCTGCTGGTCTCTTATGGCGAGCAGCGCGAGAGCCCCACCTGGATACCGTGCGACACCGTGGTGCTGTGCGCGGGCCAGCTGCCGCTGCGCACGCTGGCGGATGAACTGCAGGCGCTGGGCAAAACAGCCCACCTGATCGGCGGCGCGCTGGAAGCCGGCGAGCTGGACGCCAAACGCGCCATCGACCAGGCTGCGCGGCTGGCGGCAAGACTCTGAGCGCAGAATGCCCTCATGAAAGTACCCGAAAGACTGTTATCGCTGGTGGAAGAAGGCCTGATCGACACGGTGGTGCGTCAGCTCATGAGCGGCAAGGAGGCGCAGGTCTTCGTGGTGCGCAGCGGTGAGGAGACGCGCTGCGCCAAGATCTACAAGGAAGCCACGCAACGCAGCTTCCGCCAGGCGGTGGATTACACCGAGAACCGCAAGGTGAAGAACACACGCCAGGCCCGCGCCATGGCCAAGGGCTCGCGTTATGGCCGTCAGGCCATCGAGGCGGCCTGGCAGAGTGCCGAGGTCGATGCGCTGTACCGCCTGGCCGCGGCCGGCGTGCGCGTGCCCAAGCCCTGGAACTTCCACGAAGGTGTGCTGCTGATGGAGCTGGTGACGGACGAACACGGCGACGCGGCCCCGCGCCTGAACGACGTGGTGTTCACGCCCGAAGAAGCGCGCCAGCACCACGCCACGCTGCTGACCGAGGTGGTGCGCATGCTGTGTGCGGGCATCGTGCACGGCGACCTGTCGGAGTTCAACATCCTGCTGGCGGCGGATGGCCCGGTGATCATCGACCTGCCGCAGGCGGTGGACGCGGCGGGCAACAACCACGCCGCGCGCATGCTGCTGCGGGATGTGGCCAATCTGCGCGACTTCTTCGGGCAGTTCGCGCCGGAGCTGCTGGCCACCCATTACGGGCCGGAGATCTGGGAGCTGTACCAGCGCGGCGTGCTGAACACCGAAACGCCGCTGAGCGGCCGTTTCGAACTGCCGGTGGGGGCGGTGGATGTGGCCGACCTGACCCGGGTGATCGACGACGCGCGCGCCGAAGAGGCCGCGCGCCTGCTGCGCCTGCAGGTGGCCCGCTGAGAAGACCTGCCGGCTTCAGTCGGCCGAAGGCCAGTCGCTGAAGGGGAAGGGCGCTTCTTCGCTGGCGAAGCTCAGGAAGTCGGTGAGTTGGCGGAAATAACGTCCCAGGCCGCGGCCCAGCTGCTGCAGGCGTTCGTTGGGACCACCGGCGACGATGGCCAGCACGAACTGGACCAGGGCCAGCACGCCCAGCAGCGTGGCGGCCAGGTGGAAGGCCATGGCCATCAGGATCATGAGCAGTACGCGTACCCAGAGGCTGCGTTTTTCCGGGGTGTCGGTCATAGTGCTTCTCCTGTTGTCGTGGTTCACGGTGACCGGTGCAGGCGCGGCGCGGCCAGCAGGGCCAGGTTTTCCTCGATGGCGAGGTCCACATTGCGCCAGCGGCCCTTGAGCTGGGCCTTGTCCATGGCGGCCTGCAGCTGCTGCAGGTCCTTCACGGTGGGCGCCACCTTGATCTGGGCAATGGCCGCCGCCGCGTTGCCGCCCTTGATCAGCGTGAGCACCTTGCCCGGCCATTCACTTTGTTTTGCCATCATCCACCTGTCTGTTCTTCAGGCCCAACTGTACACACTGGCAGCAGGTATGCTCGCCTGCTCATGAACTACACCGTCAAACTGTACGACGCCGAGGGCGAATCCGAGACCCGGCACCGCGAAGCCGTGCTGCGTTTTCGCCGCGCGCTGGAAGACACCTTGGGCGACGCCAGCCTGGTGCTGCCGGTGTACCTGGCCTACCAGCGCATCGCCGGTGTGTATGGCGAACAGCCCGACACCGCGGCCCTGACCGATGCCGAGCGCGAGATCGTCGAACAGTGGCAGGCGGCCGAGACGGCCGCCATCACCGCCGTCTTCGGCCCGCTGCGCAACATGGGCGACGGCATGTACGAACTCAAACCAGCGTAGCCCCCAGCCCCAGCGCGTGGAACACGCGGATGGCAGCCCAGGCGTCGTTGGCCGCATAGACCAGCTGCGCTTCGGTCAGCCGCGGATTGGCCCAGTTGGAGGTCGCGGCCTTCTTGGACTTGAGATACCGCCGGTTGAAGAGGACAGCGACCGCGCCCTTCACGCCCATGTCCTTGCGATAACCGCGCTCGCGGAACACGGTGTTGAGTTCCAGCACGCCGCCGGGTTCCACCCCCAGCTTGGCCGTGATGCGCTTGCGGTCGTCGCCCAGGCCGAAGCCGGCCTTGGTGACCCCCTGCAGGGCCAGCAACTCGGCCACCGGTGCGCGGCAGCCGGGCTCGTGCAGCTGGAAGACCCAGGCCTGCTCGGGCGTGGCCAGCTGCACGATGTGCGGGCCGTCGGACACCTCGCCCACGCGGAAGGTGGGTTTGGACTCGGTGTCGAAGCCCAGATGGGGCGCGGCGGCCAGCTCGGCGCAGGCCTTTTCGGCATCCCTGGCGCTGCTGACCAGGCGGATGTGGTCCAGCCCCAGGCGTTCGAAGGGGTCGAGCAGGTTGATCTGCTCCTTGCTGGGCGTCGGGTGCTGGGTGTTCATGCGTTTATTTCACTATGTGGAATAAAAGTGTGACAAAGCGTTACGAATTCGGTATGCTTTCTTCAAAACCCAAGACAAAAGAAGGCAGACGGCAGAGGACTTGGTAGGTTCAAAGCAGACAGGGGGTGGAATATGGCGTTCGAATTCGAGGAAAGACAGGACCGCATCGACCAGTTGTCCAAACTGTTGTCGGTGATGCAGGACGTGGCGCGCAAGCTCGCCAACGAATCGCATGGCCGATCCTACGACAAGGCGCGCGAGCTCAACGAAATCCTGCATCGGGCCCGCCTGCAGATGGATGCCATCGAGACCGAGGAACGCCGGCAGGTCCAGATGGAACGCCGCCGGGCACCGCGCACCAACCTCGAGAGTTGAGCAGCGGGGATAATCGGGCGTTCCACGCAACGCCTCCCATGTCCAGCAGCAAGTCCTTCACGAGCGGTGACTACCAGCTCTATCCCTCGCCACGCAACACGCATCGCATCCTGTTCGAGCACCAGGTCTTCGTGCCGTATCCATACGCGCTGATCGACCTGGCGGCCATGGGACTCAAGGGCCGCTACAGCCTGTTTGCCGCCAGCCGCGAGGCCGACAGGAAACAGGGCCAGCTGGTGAGCTTCGAGAACGAGGCCGATGTGGCCACCTTCAACGCCAGGTTCGAGCCGTGAAGCACAGCGGCGGTCTGGTCTATTCCACCGAGGGCGGGCGCATGTGCCCGGTGTGCCGCCATCCCTTGGCACAGTGCGCCTGCAAATCGCAGCAGGCCGCCTTGCCCCTGGGTGACGGCAAGGTGCGGGTCTCGCGCGAGACCAGCGGGCGCGGCGGCAAGGCCGTGACGGTGGTGCGCGGCCTGCCGCTCGATGCCGCCGCGCTGACCCAGCTGGGCAAGCAGCTCAAGGCGGCCTGTGGCACGGGCGGCACGGTGAAGGACGGCGTGATCGAGATCCAGGGGGACCATGCCGACAAGCTGCTGGCATTGTTGCTGGCGCAGGGTTATGCGGCCAAGCGAGCGGGCGGATGATTCCGGAGGCCGAGCAATTGCAGCGCCTGCTGACGGTGGAAATGCCCTATGGCAAGCACAAGGGCTGCCTGATCGCGGATCTGCCCGGCAACTACCTGAACTGGTTTGCGCGCGAAGGTTTTCCGCCCGGTGACCTGGGCCGCCTGCTGGCGCTGATGCACGAGATCGACCACAACGGCCTGTCCGGCCTGCTGGTGCCGCTGCGCCGCCAGCTGAAAAACCCCTAGGTTTTTTTCTTCGCCTTCGGCGCCGTACCGGGAAAGCGCGTCTGCTTGTGCGCCGGGGGGCGATAGAGCTGGGCCTGCTGTTCGTAACCGAGCTTGTGCTTGAGCACGCTGTTGCACTGGGTCACGATGTCTTCCAGCGTCTTGCGCCCGGCGCTGGCGCGCAGCTGCTGGATCAGCATGAAGGTCAGGGCGCCGTAGGGCACCGAGCCGTGCGTGTACTCGTAGGCGTACTGGTCTTCGCGGCAGGCCGCAAGCAGCACCGGGTTGTAGGGGCCGTGGTGGCCCAGGCGCTTGCGTGCGGCCTTGAAGGCGGCGGGGTTGTCACTCCAGCGGCCCACGGCACGGCCCATCTTCTGGGTGGCGCCATCGGCCCCCAGGTAACGGCGCACCACCTCGGCCGAGGCGCGTTCCATGCGGCGGGTGAGGTCGAGTTTCTTGCGCGGGAACCACATTTCCTTGTCGGCGTCCCATTCGATGCTGCGGTGGCGCACGTCGTCGGGCGGGTTGATGCCGCGCACCGCCACGCCGCCGGCACGCGCGATGCCGCCGGAATGGCAGCAGTCCAGGATGATGGAGAAACGCGCCTCGTAGGGCAGGTTGGCGTAATAACGCGCCAGCATGTCGTCGGTGATGCCGGTGTTGCCGCTCCAGTCGAAGTCATGCGTGACCAGGGCTTCGTCCTTGTGGTCGGGCTCGCCGTCGGCGTCGTAGGCCGCCACCTGCGCGCCGTGGCCGGAGTAGAAGAGCACACGCTCATCGCCGCCGCGCACGTCTTCCAGCAGCCACTGCAGGCGCTCGTTGACACCCCGGGTAGTGGCGCGCGCGTCGAGCACCACGCGGATTTCCTCGGGCTGGTAGCCGCGCTCCTGCAGCATGGCGCTCATCTGGAACACGTCGTTGACGCAGCCGCTCAGGCGGTTTTCCGGCTCCGGGTAGTCGTTGATGCCGATCAGCAGGGCACGGCGCTTGCGCGGGCTGCGGCGCTGGATCGTGGGCGCCTTGAACCAGCCGGCGCCCACGGCCGGCGCCGGTTTCGGCCTGGCCGGCGTTGTGCTGCGCGGCAGGGCCGTGGCCAGGCCGGCCCAGACGTTGGCGGCCGTGACCTCGTGGCCCAGGTATTTGTCGGGGCTGTGGTCCAGCGGCCCGGATTCGTCGAAACGCGTGTCGAGCTGGGTGTAGGGGGCGCCGGGGAAATCCAGCTCGCAGGTCAGCACCGCATCTTCGGGGTTGTAGAGGTGGTACCAGTGGCGCACGGTGGTGATGGGCTGCAGGTAACCGCCGAAGGTCTCGGCCAGGGCCGGGTGGCCGATCTGCGAACCCAGGGTGACGAGCAGCCGGTCCTGCGCCAGGGCCTGCTGGGCGGCCAGGGTGTCGTAGGTGATGAGGGAGCCCAGGCTGTGCGCGCAGATGACATGCGGGTTGACACGCTGGATGCAGGCCGCGAGGTCGGCCGCGAGCTGCTGGCGCAGCGCGGGCAGGGCGGTCCACTTGGCGACCATGCCGATGGTGTTGTCGATCAGCGTGCCCAGGCCCTTTTCCATGGGGCGGCCCAGCGCCCGCCGGTTGGCCCAGTAGCTGTTCCACAGGCGCTTGACGGCTTCGGCATAGACCGCCGGCGTGGCGGTGATCTGCTCGAAGCGCGCGTTGTAGCGCAGTTCGTGGAATTCGAAGGCGTCGGACGCCACACCGGCGCTGGCCGCAGAGCTGCGTATGGCCTGCTGCCACTGGGCCAGCCAGTCGCTGTTTTCGTTGGTGTTGACGCCGTGCAGACACAGGATGCGGATGCTCATGGAAGCCCCCTTGCGCGCTGGTGGATGTGCGTCTTTATAGGCACAAACGCGGCGTCTGTCTTCCCCTGTTTGTGGGAGGGCCCCTGGGGTGATAATCGGCGCGCATTCCCTCCCGACCCTTTACGAGTACGCGCATGGCCCTTTTCGTCGATTCCGGCACCGTGACCCACGGCATCCAGCTGGCCGTGGCGCCGGTGTTCCTGCTGACCGCCGTCTCCGGCATGATCGGCGCGGTGGCCGGGCGTCTCTCGCGCATCATCGACCGCGGCCGGGTGCTGGAAGAGAAGCTGCGACTCAATGTCGAGCCCCTGCTGGCGCCGCAATGGACCGCCGAGCTGGCCATGCTGCGCACCCGCGGCAAGCTGGCCAACAGCACCATCGGCCTGCTGACGCTGTGCGCCTTCATGATCGGCCTGACCATCGTGGTGCTCTTCCTGGGCGAGACCACGGTGTTCCAGATCGAACGGCTGGCGATCTACGCCTTCCTGGCCGGCGTGAGCTGTTTCATGGCCGCGCTGTGCTGCTTCTTCGCCGAGACCCTGCTGGCCACGCGCGCGCTCAAGTTCGGCCAGCCGGGCGAATAAGGCGCGCGGCCCTGGCCCGGGTCCCTGATCAGCGCTTCAGGAGGTTCCTGAGCTTGTCGCCGGCCTTGTCCTTGAGCTGTTCCTTGGCCGCTTCCTTCTTGGCGTCGAGCTTCTGCTGGGTTTCCTGCTTGAGTTCGGCCTTGCGCTGGCTGGCCACGCTGCCGAAGTCGATCTTCCAGGCGATGGCGCTGTAGGGGCCGGTGAGGCGCACGGGGATGGTCAGGCCCTTGAGTTGTTCCAGCTCGGGGCCGCCCTGGCCCTGCAGGGTGGGCACGACGGTGGCCTTGACGGTGTAGTCCAGCCGGTCTTCGGCCAGGTAGATGTTGCCGGCGCCGCCCAGGCGCAGCAGCGGGGTCTTGGCCGACAGGTCGTCGTTGCGCGCCACGCCGTTGCTGATCTTAAGGCTGGCGATGAACTCGGTGAAATCGGTCTTCTGCTGGGCCGTGGCCTGTCCCTGCGGCGCACTGCCTCCGAGCTTGGCCTTGACGTTGCGCAGGGCACCGGCGATGTCGATACCGTTGAGGGCACCGTCGGCCAGCTGCACGCCGGCCGTGCCGTTGAGGTTCTGCTTGAACTGGGACACGGTGTTGCCGCCGGTCGTGAGGTCCAGCGCGACATTGCCGCGGCCCTCCAGCGGCTGCTGGCCCAGTGCGTCCTTCATAAGCGGGCCAATCTGGATGCCGCGCAGGTCCAGCTTGGCGCCCAGGCGCTGCCCGCCGCCAGCGTCGGCGTAGAGATTGCCGTTGACGCCACCGCCGTACAGCGTGGCCGTGACGGGCTTGAGTTCGGCCCGGCCGCCCTGGGCCTTGAGCTGCAGGCGGATGCTGGCGGCCTTGAGGTTCATGATCTTGAGCGAGCTCACCTTGAGCGCGCCATTCAGATCCAGCCCCCGCAAGGGCGCCAGGTCGATGACGGGCTCCGGCCCGGCGGCCGGTGCGCCGGCCGCCGGGGCCGCAGCGGGCTGGCCCTTGGGCAGGTAACGATCGGCGTCGAGGTCGCCCAGGGCGAGGTCGAAGCGGATGGCGGGCTGGGCAAACTTCTGCACACCGGCCTTGAGGGCCAGCGTGGTGCTGTCCAGCGTGCCGTCCAGCGCCAGCTGCACGGCCTCGCGCGCCAGGTCGACCGAGGCCTGGCCCTGGGCCTTGAGGCTGAGCGTGCCGCCGGCCGGGTTGGGGGCGGTGAGGTCCAGGCTCAGGCCCGTGGCTTCGATGCGATGCGCCGAGGCGTCCACGCCGGCCAGGCCGAGCTTGAGTTGCAGTTCGCGCTGGCCGGCCGCGCTGCCGCCCAGCTTGAAGCTGAGGTTCTCGAAGCGGACCTTCTGCTCGGCCAGCGCGGGCCGGAAGTCGCTCTGCAGTGTCAGCTGCAGTGCCAGCGCGGGTTGTGTGCCCTGGATGCCGGCGCTGAAGTCCAGCCGGCTTTTCTGGCCTTCGGCGATGGGGCCGGTGCTGAAGTTCAGATTCGAGACCGTCAGCTGCTGGCCGCTTGCAGCGTCGCGGTAGTCCAGGCTGGCCTTGCTGAGGGTGATGCCGCCGATATTTAGCAGGGGCAGGGTGGCGGGGGCGGTGGATGCCGGCGTTCCGGATGGCGCAGCGGACGGCGCGCCCCTGGACAGCAGGTCGTCGAAGTTGAAACGGCCCTGGCGGTCACGCAGCAGCTTGACGCTCAGGCCGTCGACCAGCACGCGGTCGACTTCCACCTTGCGGGAGAACAGCGGCAGCAGCGCCACCGAGACCTTGACCTGCTGCGCGGCGGCGAAAACCTGTTCGCTGCGCGGCTCGGACAGGGACAGCTGGCCCAGGTCGGCACCGATGCGCGGGAACAGGGTGAGCCGGATCTCGCCGGGGATGGACAGGGTGCGCCCGGTCTCTTCCTTGACCAGCTTGATGATCTCGGGCTTGTAGTCGTTGGGGTTGAAGGTAGCGACGATGAAGGCCGCCACGGCCAGCAGCAGCACGACGGTGGCGGCAAGGGCGATGAGGAGGGCTTTGAGGGTTTTGTTCATGGCTATGGTCGGCTCGGCAGGGTTGCCTGTGAGGATAACGCAGCTACCCGGCGCAGCGGTGACAAGCGTGACTCTGAACTCGTGAAGAAATCGTAGCGAGCGGTCCGAGCGCAAGGCGGACGGAGCGCAGCCACCGGAACGTACTTCCTGTACGTGAGGATGGCGACAACGCAGTTGCGGCGTAGGCTAACTTTTGCGCAGCAAAAGTTAAGCGCAGCGGCCGGAGCCAACACCGCCCAACGCGGCGATCGGGCCGCGCAGTAGATTTATTCACGAGTTCTCAGAGTTGGCCGTCGCGCGCCAGGCGTGCTGCCAGTTCACTGAGGGCGGTGTAGGCCGCGCCGGCCTGTGCGTCCCAGACGGCCACGGCCTGGCCCTGGCGCTGCACCAGTGCGGTGTCGCCGCGCGCGGCCGGGCCGGTCAGCGCGCCGGCCGGCCCCAGGGCCAGCAGGTTGTCGACCGCGTTGCGCAGCAAGGTAGCGCGCAACTGCGGCAGCAGTTCGGCCGGCACCCCGCTGTCCCGCCACAGCGCTTCGGCCGTGGCCTGCAGCACGGGCAGGAAGTTGGTGGCGAAGACGGCGGCCGCGTGATAACGCAGCTTGTCGGCCGAGTGCAGGGTGAAACAGCGCGCCCCGATGGCACCGAGCAGCGGCTGCAGCGCCGCGACGGCGGCTGCATCGCCTTCGAGCGCGCAGGGTGTGCCGGCGAACTGCAACACGGCCGTGGCCGGCGTGGCGAAGCTCAGGATGTTGTGCGCGCTGGCGATGGACCAGCCCTGGGTTTGCAGGGGCGCGAGTTCGGCGGCGGCCAGCGCACCGCTGGCATGGAAGGCGGTTGCCGGCGGCAGACCCGCACCGGCCAGGGCCTGCGCGCTGGTCGCAATCTGCCGGTCGGGCACGGCGATCAGCCAGTAATTGGCGGGCCGCATGTCCTCCAGGGTGGCGGCAGCACGGCCGGCACCGATGAAGTCCACTGCGGCCCGGGCGCTGGCGGGCGAGGTGGTCAGCACGTCCTGCACCTGCAGCACGCCCAGCGTGTGCCACAGGTGGCCCAGCGTCTTGCCGACACGCCCGCCGCCGAGCAGGTTGAGTGTGGGCCGCGCCGCCATGGCCGGGCTCAGACGATGCCGAACCAGCCCAGCAGGCCGCCGAGGCCCAGCAGCCACAGCAGGTGCAGGCGGGTGCGCCAGACGATGACGGCGGTGAGCACGGTGATCAGCCACAAGGGCCAGTGGCGTGCCGGGTCGCCGTTCACGCTGGCCAGGATCCAGCCGGTGGCGATCAGCAGGGCGATCACGATGGGCGCCATGCCCAGCTTGAAGGCCCGCACGGCGCGCAGCTCGCGGTTTGCATGGCTCCAGCGCGCCGTGACGTAGACCAGGATGGAACTGGGCAGGATGATGCCCAGCATGCAGACCAGCACGCCGAACAGGGCCCAGCCGATGCCGCCGGCGTTCAGGCCCAGATGCCAGCCCAGCAGGGCCACGAACAGGATGTTGGGTCCGGGCGCGGACTGGGCGATGGCGATGGACGCGGTGTACTGGGCGTCGCTGAGCCAGCCTTGCTGGTTCACGAGGTAGCGGTGCATGTCCGGCGCGGTGGTGATGCCGCCGCCCACCGACAGCAGCGAGAGTGTCAGGAAGTGTGTGAAGAGCTGGAGCCAGTCGCTCCAGCCGAGGTCCAGCACGGGGCTCATGCGGCCGCCCCCTTGCCCAGCTGGCGGTAGGCCAGCACGCAGGCCACGCCGCCCAGGCCCAGCAGCACATAGACCAGCGGCCAGCGCAGCAGCGCCACGGCTACGAAACACAGCAGGCCCAGGGTGCTGTTGAGGGCGATGCTCAGGGGGCTGTTCTTGAGCGATGCGGCCAGCCTGAGGCCGGTGGCCACGACCAGGCCCGCTGCCACGGCGCCCATGCCGCGCAGGGCGCCGATGACACCCGGATGGCTGGCGTACTGGGCGTAGAGCAGGGCGATGGACAGCACCACGATCAGGGGCGCCGTGAACATGCCGGCCAGCGCCGCCAGCACGCCGGGCACGCCGAAGTGGCGCCCGCCGATCATGATGGCCAGGTTGACGATGTTGGGGCCGGGCATGACCTGCGCCACGGCCCATTCCTCGACGAACTCCTCGTTCGTGAACCAGCGTTTGCGCTCCACCAGTTCGCGCTGGGCGATGGCCAGCACGCCGCCGAAGCCCTGCAGGGCCAGCACGGTGAAGGAGACGAAGAGGTCGGTCAGGGACTTGGGTTGTGTGCGGGGCGCCACGGCATTCGATGATTCCATGGTGTGATTATCAACCTTGCTTGTCCCTGCGGCCGGACTGTGGGAGACTGGTTCGCATGCGTGGGGAGGTATCGGGAAGGGTGCCGCTTCTGGCACCGCAAAAACTTTCACAGGCTCCGCATCCACGTCTGTCTGCCGCTGTCTTGATGTCCCGATCTTCCGTAACGCGTGAGCTGTCCCTGACGATCTGGGGACTTTTCGTGGCCTTGCTGCTCCTGCTGTGCGCACTGGGCTACATCGCCATGCGGCTGGCGGCCGACCGGCTGGTGCCTATCCTCGCGCAACAGACCGTGGCCTTGCAGGCGCAGGCCGGACAGGCCATCTTCCAGCAGGCCGAGCAGAGTGTGCAGAGCCTGCGGGACGAGCTGCTGCAACGGCTGGAGGCGCAGCAGCCGGATGCCGTCTCGCGCCGTTTTTCGGCCCTGTTTGTCCGCAGCCCGGATGGCTTGTGGCGTCTGCGGCCGGCGCAGATCGATACCCTGCGCGCCCCGACCCTCTATCTGCGTCATGGACCGAAGGGCCCGGATGATTCGGTGCGCCGGCGCGCGGTGGTCAGTTACGAGCTGCTGCGCGAGCGGGGACCGGCGCTGGTACCCCCCTTCTTTTCGGTCTATATGGATTTCGTCGAAGACGGCCTGATGGTCTATGCGCGCGGGATCGACTGGGGCGGATCGGCCGACGCCCAGGCCAGCAATGCGGCCTACCCGACGATGACCGGTTCGCAGCCGGCCCGCAATCCGCAGCGCAAGCGCTTCTGGACACCGGTCTATTACGACGAGCAGGCCAAGGCCTGGATGGTGTCGGTGATCCAGCCCCTGGACTGGCGCGGCCAGTGGGTGGGCACGCTCGGGCATGACATCACCATCGACACCCTGCTCGATGCCGTGCAGAGTCGCAGCGCGGAAGGCGGAACGCAGCTGATCCTCGGCAACGCGGGCGAGCTGATCGCCCATCCCGAGTTGCGCGAGCGCATTGCTGCCGCCCAGGGGCAGCTGCAGATCGCCAGCCTGCAGGACCCCCTGCTGAGCCAGGTCCAGGCGCTGCTGGGCCAGCAGTCCGCCGACAGCGGTGTCGGCCGTACCGGCGATGGCAGCCATTGGGTGGCCTGGTCACGAATCCAGGGGCCCGGCTGGTACCGGGTGATGGTGCTGCCGCAGTCCCGTGTGGACGGCGTGCTGATGTGGGGCCTGGCGATCCTGTTCGGCATCGGCCTGCTGGGCATGCTGCCGGTACTCTGGTTCATGCGCCGGCGCGTCCACGGGCTGATCCGGCAGCCGCTGCAGCAGCTGACACGCGCGGTCGACGAGTTCGGGCAGGGCCGCACGCCCATGCCCATCGCACTGGCCGAGCGCAACGAGCTGGGTCGCCTGGCCCGGGCTTTTGATGCCATGGTGGCGGAACGGGATCAGCAGCGGGCCCTGCAGCTCAGGCATGCGCACGAGTTGCAGGGCGAGGTGAACGAGCGCCGGCTGGCCGAAACCCGCGTGCGGGAACTCAACCAGGCCCTGGAGAAGCGGGTGAGCGAACTGAAGGTCGCCGACGACTCCCGCCGCCAGCACCTGAGCGGCCTGGAGGAGGAGCGGGCCCGGCTGCTGGCCCTGCTGGGGGCCATGAACCTGGGCATCATGTTCGTGACGGCGGACAACCAGGTCCAGTACTACAACCCCACCTTCCTGCGCATCTGGATGATTGCCGAGGACCTGGAACTGGTGGGGCACTCGGCCAACGAGGTGCTGGACTACTCGAGCAACGAGCTGTCGCGGCCCGACCACTTCTCCCGCCATCTGCTGGACGTGCTGGAGACGCACGAGGTCTCCAGCAGCTACGAGATCACCATGAGCGACGGTCGCGTGGTCACGCAGCTGTCCTATCCGGTGCGCGATGCCGACGGTCGTTTCATCGGGCGCCTCTGGGTGTACGAGGACGTGACGCGCGAGCGGCAGACCGCCGAGCAGCTGATCTACCTGGCCGAACGCGATGCGCTGACCGGCCTGTTCAACCGGCGTCGTTTCGAGGATGAACTCGGGCGCTTTCTCAAGGAGTCGGAGCGGCACCAGCGCCAGGGGGCGCTGCTGTTCTTCGACCTCGACGAGTTCAAGTACATCAACGACACCTTCGGCCACCGTGCCGGTGATTCGGTGCTGATCCGGGTGGCCGGGGAGGTAGGGGCGCTGACGCGCAAGAACGAGATCTTCAGCCGGCTCGGCGGCGACGAGTTCGCCGTCCTCATGCCCGACGCCAGCGAAACCGATGCCGAGCGGCTGGCCGAGCGCATCGTGCGTGCGGTCTCGCAGATCCCGTTCCGGCTGGAAGGGCAGAATTTCCGGCTGACCACCAGCCTGGGCATCGCCCACTACCCGAAGGATGCCGGCGGCGCGGAGGAGCTGATCGCGCATGCCGATGCAGCCATGTACCAGGCCAAGGAGACCGGCAAGAACGCGTGGTGCAGTTACCGGCCCGAGCGCGATGCCTCGCGCGAGATGATCACCCGGCTGACCTGGAACGACCGTATTGCGCGCGCCTTCGAACAGGATTTGTTCCGCCTGCACTACCAGGGGATCTACCTCGCCAGCGGTGGCGGGCTGTCGCACCTGGAGGCCCTGATCCGGATGGTGGACGAGACCGACACCACCCGTCTGATCATGCCCGGGCATTTCATCGCTTATGCCGAAAAGAGCGGCAAGATCCTGGAGATCGACCGATGGGTCGTGAAACAGGGTATTGCCATGCTGGCCGCCTCGCCGCAGGTACCGGCACTGGCCATCAACATCTCGGGCCGTTCCTTCGACCAGCCGGATTTCCCGCTGTACATCGCCCAGCAGCTCCAGCAACAAGGCGTGGCTGCGCATCGTCTGATCGTGGAGCTGACCGAGACATCCGCCGTGTCGGACTTGCAGGATGCCGAGCGCTTCATCGAGGCCTTGCGCCGGACGGGCTGCAGCACCTGCCTGGATGACTTCGGTACCGGCTTTGCCTCCTTCGCCTACCTCAAGCACCTCAAGGCGGACGTGCTGAAGATCGACGGGCTCTTCATCCGTGACCTGCCCAACGAGCGCGACAACCAGGTGTTCGTCAAGTCCATCGTCGATGTGGCGCGCGGGCTGGGCAAGCGCACGGTGGCCGAGTTCGTCGAAGACGAGGAAACTCTGCGCATGCTGCGCCAGATGGGGGTCGACATGGTGCAGGGCTACTACCTCGACAAGCCGCAGGAGCGGCATCCGGCCCTGGACCGTTGACGGCCGCGGTTCAGTTGCGGGCGTAGTTGAGCTGGAAGTCGGTCACGCCCTCGAAACGGGCGATCTGCTCGGACAGGGTGGAGATCGGCATCATCCGCTGCCGGTTGCGCGCCACCGCGACGAAGGACCATTGCAGCACGCCGTCGTTGCATTCGATGGCTATGGTGCCCGAGGCGATGTCGTAGCCGCGCTCGCCAGCCATCTGGCAGAGCGCCGGTTCGCTGGGTGCGAAACCGGGCCGGAAGCGCAGGGTGATGGCCACGGCCTGGCGCGAGGGCAGCCAGGTCTCCAGCCGGGAGATCCACATCATGGAGAAGGCCGACAGCGCGGCCAGGGCGATGGCCGCGGCATAAAAGCCCACACCGACCAGGATGCCGATGACCGAGGCCGCCCACAGGGAGGCGGCCGTGGTCAGGCCGCTGATGTTGAAACCCTCGCGCATGATGACGCCGGCACAGAGGAAGCCGATGCCGGTGACGATGCCCTGGATCACGCGGCTGGTGTCGGTGGCCGTGCCCAGCAGGAAGTTGCCGCCGAACCAGGCCGAGGAGTAGCCGCCGATGACGGTGAGCGCGGCCGAGGCCATGCAGACCAGGCCGTAGGTGCGCATGCCGGCGGCGCGGCCGTGGTAGGCACGCTCGTAACCCACCAGCAGGCCCAGCAGCAGGGCGCCCAGCAGGTTGAAGAAGACCAGCACATTGGTCTTGATCATGGGCGTGGTCCAGAAGGCGGCGAGGGTGTCGAAGGTGGGCATGGTGATCCTGGCGTCCGTGGCGGCAAACCGATGAGCCATTCCATTGTGCGGCCGGAGCTGCAGCTTGCCAAGCGGCGGGCCGCTGCTGCAGGTGTAGGGCCGGTGTGCGCCAGTGATGAATAGTCGACAAAACCGCATCCGATTTGACGGCGCCGCTTGTCAGGCCTGTTTCCCCTGTGAGAGACTGGTCCGCAACAAGACGGAATAGGCCGTGACATGTCGGACATGACGAGGCGCAGGGAACTACTGGTGGGCATGGGCGTGCTGGGCATGGGTGCCTGGCCGCTTGCCCTGCAGGCCCAGCTGGGGCCATTGGGCCGGCCCTTGCAGCTGGGTGTGCTGCCCATCACCAGCACGCGTGTGCTGCTGCGCAACTACGCACCGGTGCAGGCCCATCTGGAACGGGTCCTGGGACAGAAGGTTGAACTGGTCACGGCCGCCGACTTCCGGACTTTCCACGCCAACACCCTGCAGGGGCAGTACGACCTTGTGGTGACGGCCTCGCACATGGGGCGGCAGGCCCAGGTGGATGCCGGATGGGTGCCGCTGGTCCGGTACACGGCCCAGCACCGGACCCTGCTGGTCAGTGCGCGCGAAAGGCCGCTCAAGCAGATCGATGAACTGAAGGGGCGCAGCCTGGCGGGGCCCGATCCGCTGACCCTGGCCGGCACCGAGGCCTTGAACTGGCTGCAGGCCCGCGGGCTGCGGGCTGGGGTGGACTACACCCTGATCGAAACGCCCACCCCCAGCAGCGCCGTCCACGCGCTGGTCAACGGCCAGAGCTTGCTGGCCGTCAGCACACCGCAGGGCATGAAAAACACGCCTGAGCCCCTGCGCGAGCAAGTCACCGTGTTTGCCACGCTGCCCGAACTGCCCAGCCTGCTCTGGCTGGCCCATCCGCGCCTGGCCTCGCAACAGGCCTTGCTGAAAGCATCGCTGCTGGGGCTGAACGAACCTGCCGCCGGCGTGGCTGCGTTTTTCGAGGCCACCGGCTACCAGGGTGTGCGGGAGGTGCAGGCAGCGGAGCTCGCGATCACCGACAAGTACCTGCCGCGTCTGCGGGAAAGCATGAAAGCCGGTCGATGAATTGGTTTCGTACGCGATCGCTGCGCACGAAACTGCTTTTGGCCAGCCTGCTGGTGCAGGTCCTGATGCTGGGCCTGCTCGTGGTCAACAGCGCGCGCATCGCCGGTGACGCCCTGCAGGAGCGCGTCGAACTCTACAACGCCGAACTGGCCACCCTCTTCAATGCGGCGCTTGCCGCCCCCATGGCCGAGCGGGACTATGCCACCCTGAGCGAGATCCTGACCGAAGTCCAGCAGGGTGGGCGGGGGGTCACGTACCTGGTGCTCAGTGACCCCAAGGGGCAGCGGGTGGCCGGGGCCGGCTGGCCCGTGGGCCAGGCCTTGCCAGCAGTCCAGACCCACCTCGATTTTTCCCGGGCCCGCGGCGAGGTGCTGGACCTGGCCCTTGACATCCGGCTTAACAGCCTGCCCTACGGCACCCTGGCCTACGGCCTGTCCATCGAGCATCTGAACCGCACCCGGGCCCATCTGCTGCAGCAGAGCCTGCTGATCGGCCTGGGGGGCGTGGCGCTGTCCATGCTTCTTTTGTCGGTATTGGCCTATTTCCTCACGCGTCACCTCAGCCGCCTGAGCGCGGCGAGCGGGCGCGTGGTCGAGGGGGATTTCAGCGTCCGTCTGCCGGTGGAATCCGGCGACGAGGTCGGGCAGTTGACACAGACCTTCAACCGGATGTCCGAGGCCGTGGAGGAGCGGGTCGCGGCACTGAGCGCCAGCGAGGCGCGTTTCCATGCGATTGCCGACTACACCTATGCCTGGGAGAGCTGGTTTGACGAGACCGGCCGGCTGCTCTGGGTGAACCCCTCGGTCGTCAACGTCACAGGGTATGCGCCGGCCGAGTGCATGGTGATGCCGGGTTTCCCGGCCTGCCTGGCCGAGCCTGGGGATCGCCTTGCGCTGGACCATGCCCTGCAGGACGCCTTGCAGGGGCACGGGGAGCGCTTCGAGTTCCGGCTGCGCCACCGCCACGGGCATCTGGTCTGGGTGGCCATGTTCTCGCAGATCATCCTGGGGCCACGACAGGAAAAAATCGGGGTGCGCACCAGCATGCTGGACATCACGCAGCGGCGCCAGGCCGAGGAGGCGCTGCAGATAGCCCTGGTGGACCTGAAGGTGGCCGACGAATCCCGGCGCCATTACCTGGCGGGCCTGGAAGAGGAACGCGCCAGGCTGCTGGCCCTGCTGGGGGCCATGAACCTGGGCATCCTGTTTGTCACGGCGGACAACCAGGTCAAGTACTACAACCCGACCTTCCTGCGGATCTGGATGATCTCCGAGGAGATCGAGCTGGTCGGCAAATCGGCCAACGAGGTGCTGGACTATTCCAGCAACCGGCTGTCCCGCCCCGACCATTTCTCGCGTCACCTGCTCGAGGTGCTGGAGACGCACGAGATGTCCAGCAGCTTCGAGATCACCATGAGCGACGGCCGGGTGGTGACCCAGCTGTCCTACCCGGTGCGCGATGCGGACGGGCGCTTCATCGGCCGGCTGTGGATCTACGAGGACGTGACCCGGGAACGCCAGACCGCCCAGCAGCTGATCTACCTGGCCGAGCGCGACGCGCTGACCGGCCTGTACAACCGGCGTCGTTTCGAGGACGAGCTGGCGCGTTTCCTCAAGGATTCCGAGCGGCACCAGCGCCAGGGCGCGCTGCTGTTCTTCGACCTCGACGAGTTCAAGTACATCAACGACACCTTCGGCCACCGCGCCGGCGACTCGGTGCTGATCCGGGTGGCCGGGGAGGTGGGGGCGCTGACGCGCAAGAACGAGGTTTTCAGCCGGCTCGGCGGCGATGAATTCGGCGTGCTCGTGCCCGACGCTTCAGAGGAGGATGCCATCCATCTGGCCGAGCGCATCGTGCGTGCGGTCTCGCAGATCCCGTTCCGCCTGGAGGGGCAGAACCTGCGGCTGACGACCAGCCTGGGCATCGCGCACTATCCGAAAAACGCTGCCAATGCCGAGGAGCTCATCGCCCATGCCGATGCCGCGATGTACCAGGCCAAGGAGTCGGGCAAGAACGCCTGGAGCGTCTATCGGCCAGAGCGCGATGCCTCGCGCGAGATGATCACCCGGCTGAACTGGAATGACCGCATTGCGCGCGCCTTCGAGAAGGACCTCTGGCGCCTGCATTTCCAGGGTGTCTACCATGCGGACAGCGGCAAGCTCTCGCATCTGGAGGTGCTGATCCGGATGGTGGACGAGACCGACACCACACGCCTGATCATGCCCGGGCATTTCATCCCCTACGCGGAAAAGAACGGGAAGATCCTGGACATCGACCGCTGGGTGCTGCGCCAGAGCATCGACCTGCTGGCGCGACGGCCTCACATGCCACCCCTGGCGGTCAACATCTCGGGCCGTTCCTTCGACCAGCCGGCCCTGCCGCATTTCATCGCGGAAGAACTCGGGCAGCAGGGGGTCGCCCCGGAGCGCCTGCTGGTGGAGCTGACGGAAACCTCGGCGGTCTCCGACCTGCAGGACGCGGAGCGTTTCATCGAGGCCCTGCGCAAGACCGGCTGCGGCACCTGCCTGGATGACTTCGGCACCGGATTTGCCTCCTTCGCCTATCTCAAGCACCTC
This sequence comes from Rhodoferax sp. BAB1, assembly GCF_013334205.1. Lineage (NCBI taxonomy): Bacteria > Pseudomonadati > Pseudomonadota > Betaproteobacteria > Burkholderiales > Comamonadaceae > Rhodoferax > Rhodoferax sp. BAB1. The sequence goes on from NZ_CP054424.1 coordinate 1,502,057, forward strand.
AAGGTCGATCTGCTCAAGATCGACGGCCTGTTCATCCGCGACCTGCCCAATGACCGTGACAACCAGGTCTTTGTCAAGTCCATCGTCGACGTGGCCCGTGGCCTGGGCAAACGCACGGTGGCCGAGTTCGTGGAAAACGAGGAGACCCTGGTCATGCTGCGGCGTTTCGGGGTCGACATGGTCCAGGGCTACCACCTGGACAAACCCCAGGAGCAGCATCCCGCGGTCGACCGGCCCGCCACATAGGCCTGCGCGGCGTAAGCGCAATATCGGCCTGCACCTCGTGCGAGCGGGTAAAAACGTACACTTCAGGGTTGCTCCCCGCCGCCCCATGAACGCTCCCGTCGACGTCTCCCTCTTTCCGCGCGCCGCCAAACCGCTGACCAGCTACCGCAAGTACTGGGCCGCGCGCTTCGGCACGGCCCCCTTCCTGCCCATGAGCCGCAAGGAGATGGAGCAACTCGGCTGGGACAGCTGCGACATCATCCTGGTCACCGGCGACGCCTATGTGGACCACCCGAGCTTCGGCATGGCCGTGATCGGCCGGGTGCTGGAGGCCCAGGGTTTCCGCGTGGGCATCATCGCCCAGCCCGACTGGCAGAGCGCCGACCCCTTCAAGGTGCTGGGCAAGCCCAATCTGTTCTGGGGCGTGACCGCGGGCAACATGGATTCCATGATCAACCGCTACACGGCGGACCGCAAGATCCGCAGCGACGACGCCTATACCCCGGGTGACGTGGGCGGCAAACGGCCGGACCGTGCGGCCATCGTCTACAGCCAGCGCTGTCGCGAAGCCTACCCCGAGGTGCCCATCGTGCTGGGCGGCATCGAGGGTTCGCTGCGCCGCATCGCCCACTACGACTACTGGAGCGACAAGGTGCGCCGTTCCATCGTGGTGGACAGCAAGTGCGACCTGCTGCTCTACGGCAACGCCGAGCGGGCCCTGGTCGAGGTGGCGCACCGCATCGCGGCGCGCGAGCCGGTGCAGCAGATCACCGACGTGCGCGGCACGGCTTTTGTCCAGCGCCATAGCCCCGAGGGCTGGTTCGAGATCGACTCGACCGAGGTCGACACGCCCGGCCATGTCGAAGAGCACATCAACCCCTACCAGACCACGTCCGAGCAGGCCGCGGCCCAGGGCCAGTCCTGCAGCAAGGAAGAGGGCGGTTCCGCGCCCGGCGTGAACCCGGCCATCCAGCCGCTGACCTTCATGGCCAACCCGGCGCTGATGGGCAAGGGCTCGATCCGTCGCCTGCCGCGTGAGCGTTGCGTGATCCGCCTGCCCAGCTACGAGCAGGTCAAGTCCGACGCGGTGCTTTATGCCCACGCCAACCGCGTGCTGCACCTGGAGACCAACCCCGGCAATGCACGCGCCCTGGTGCAGGCGCACGGCGAGGGCACGACGGCACGTGATGTCTGGATCAACCCGCCGCCGATTCCGCTGACCACGGCCGAGATGGATTACGTGTTCGGCCTGCACTACGCCCGCAGCCCGCACCCGGCCTATGCCGACGAAAACGGGGGGCACGACGCCGCCACCAAGATCCCGGCCTGGGAGATGATCCGCTTCAGCGTGAACATCATGCGCGGCTGCTTCGGCGGCTGCACCTTCTGCTCCATCACCGAGCACGAGGGCCGCATCATCCAGAGCCGCTCGGAGGATTCGGTGATCCAGGAGATCGAGGACATCCGCGACAAGGTCACGGGTTTCACCGGCGTCATCTCCGACCTGGGCGGTCCCACGGCGAACATGTACCGCATCGGCTGCAAGAGCCCCGAGATCGAGGCGGCCTGCCGCAAACCCAGCTGCGTCTACCCCGGCATCTGCCAGAACCTCAACACCGACCACAGTGCGCTGATCCACATGTACCGGCGCGCCCGCGCGCTCAAGGGCGTGAAGAAGATCCTGATCGGCTCGGGCCTGCGCTACGACCTGGCGGTGAAGTCGCCCGAGTACGTGAAGGAACTGGTGCAGCATCACGTGGGCGGTTACCTGAAGATCGCGCCCGAGCACACCGAGGGCGGCCCGCTCTCCAAGATGATGAAACCCGGCATCGGCAGCTATGACAGGTTCAAGCAGATGTTCGAGAAGTTCAGCGCGGAAGCGGGCAAGAAGCAGTACCTGATACCCTACTTCATCGCGGCCCACCCGGGTACCAGCGACGAGGACATGATGAACCTGGCGCTGTGGCTGAAGAAGAACGGTTTCCGCGCCGACCAGGTGCAGACCTTCTACCCCAGCCCCATGGCCACGGCCACGGCCATGTACCACACGGGCCTCAACACCCTCAAGGGCGTGCACCGCGACGAGCGGGGTGAGAAGGTCGACATCGTGCGCGGCGAGAAACGCCGCCGCCTGCACAAGGCCTTCCTGCGCTACCACGATCCGAACAACTGGCCGCTGCTGCGCGAGGCGCTCAAGACCATGGGCCGCGCCGACCTGATCGGCAACGGCAAGCAGCACCTGATCCCGACCTTCCAGCCGCTGACCGACGGCGGCTACCAGAGCGCGCGGCGCAAGAATTCCACGCCTTCGGCGGCCAAACCGGCCGCGAAAACACCGGCCAAGGGCCGCATCCTGACGCAGCACACCGGCCTGCCGCCGCGCGAGAACGGCAGCGCCAGGGCCAAGCCGGCGCGCAAGCCGCGCTGAATCAGTTTCTGGGCAAGGTGTGCAGCGGCAGGTCCAGCCGCTGTGCCAGCGCATCCAGCGTGCGGCGCGTCTGCTGCGCAAACCAGGCTTCCAGCGCCTTGCGGGTGGCCGGCGCCAGCATGTTGGCTGCCTTCAGGCCGGCCGCCGCGCACAGGGCCTGGGCGAAATGCGGCTCCAGCGCGGCCACGGCCACGCGGCCATCCTTGCAGGCATAAACGCGGTAGCCGGCATGGGCGCCGCCCACCGCTCCCTTCGCCGTGGTCAGACCCCAGTGCCGCGGCCGGGCCAGCCAGGCCACGGCATCCGTCAGGGCCACTTCGTGCCGCGTGCCCATCCCGTTTTTCTGCCGCAGCATCAGGGCGCTCAGCACGGCTTCACTGGCCAGCAGGGCACCACCCATGTCGGCAAACAGTGTCGGCGGCAGGTTCAGGCCCTGGACCAGGCCCTGCTCGGCCATGTAGGTCAGGTCATGGCCCGGGATTTCGGCCAGGGGGCCCGGTGCGCCGACGATGCTCACCAGGTTCAGGGCCGGGTACTGGCTGTGCAGGGCGGTCCAGTCCAGACCCAGGCGCTTGAGCGCCGAGGGCCGGAAGGAGGTCAGCAGCACGTCGGTGCGGGCCAGCTCGCGCGCCAGGAGCTTGCGGCCGGCCTCGCTCTTGAGGTCGGCCTGCAGCACGCGCACGCCGGCGTGCAGTTCCTCATAGGCGCGGGTTTCATAGCTTTGCATCGGGTCCCCTGCAAGGGGCTCGAACTTGCTACAGCGCGCACCCATGGCCTTGAGGCGTTGCAATGCCGCCGGGCCGGGTAGGTTCAGGGCCAGACTGATCACCGTGGTCCCATGCAATGCTTTCATGTTTTGTTCATCCCTTATTTTACAAATTGATAAAAATATATAAAATGCAATTTATGAAATTTAATTTCGGCGCTCGAAGCCTGTTTTCAATCGATGGCCACGGCGTCTGGCCGGATGCCATATCGGGTACCCGAGGCGCCAAGGAGCGCGACCATGTCTGATTCTGGCGCAATGGGGACGATGCGTGCGGTGCACAAGCACGTCACCGCACTGGCCTTCTCGGATTCGAATGCCGCCATGGCGCAGCTGAGCCGCTACACGGATGATCTCAAGCGCCTGTTCCGGGAAAAGGAGGCGGCCTTGCAGCAAATCGAGCAAGCCCACTTCAATTCGTTGACCTTGCTGAGCCGTGCGGCCGAATACCGTGACGACGATACCGGGGTGCACATGGACCGGGTGGGTGCGCTGTCGGGCCTGCTGGCGGAGCTGGACGGGCGCAACAGCGAGGAGGTGCGCTTGATCCGGCTGGCGGCGCCGATGCATGATATTGGCAAGATCGCCATCCCCGACAACGTGCTGAAGAAGCCTGGCGGTTTCACGATCGAGGAACGCCGCATCATGAACAACCACACGTACTATGGCGCCGAGATCCTCGGACAGTCGGACATTCCGCTCTTCAATATGGCGGCCGCCGTGGCGTTGACCCACCATGAGTGCTGGGATGGTTCCGGCTACCCGCGCCAGCTGCGCGGCACCGAGATCCCCTGGTGCGGACGGGTCGTGAGCATCATCGATTTTTTCGACGCACTCACCATGCAGCGGGTCTATCGGCCGGCTTTCAGCGACGAAACGACATTGCAGATGCTGCTGGCGGAACGGGGGAAGAAGTTCGATCCCGGTTTGCTCGACCTGTTCGTGAGCAACCTGGACCGATTCATCCACCTGCGAGACGACATCAACGCGGCAGAGCGCGAGCACGCGGCCTTGTTGCGCTCCGATGCGACGCAGCTAGCCTGCGACATGGGACTGTGATGGCCGACGAACGCGAGGTCGCCGCTTCCCTGGTGCTTGACGCCAGCCAGCTGGCGCGCACCTTTCCCTTCCATCTGGTGCTTGATGCGGACCTGCGGGTGCAGGCCCTCGGCCCGAGCCTGTGCAAGCTGCTGCCGGACCTGCAGCCCGGCGCGCAACTCTGCGACCATTTTTCGGTCAGCCTGCCGGAGTCGTCGGCGACCTTCGGGCAGTGGTGTGAAGGCGTTGGCGAACTCGTGATCCTCAAGTCGCAGCACCACCCCGATCTGGTGCTGCGCGGTGCGATCGAACGCCACGGGCCGCAGCGCCTGATCCTGCTACTCACCGCGGTGATGGGTAGTTTCGAAGAAATGCGCCAGGTCGGCCTGGGGCTTCGGGACTTTGCCCTTCACGACTCGGTGGCCGAAACCATCAAGGCCAGTCACACCCAACTCATGGCAGCCCAGGAGGCGGATTTCAAGATCGCCCGCCTGACTGCCCGCAGCGAGGAGCTGCGCGCCATGCTGGAATTGGGCGACAACGGCATCCTGTATGCCGGGCCCGACGGGCGGGTCACACACGTCAACCGGCCCCTGCAGCAGATGTTCGGCATCGACGAGAGCCGGGTGGACCGCTTGACACTGGATGATTTCGAGCGCCACCTGATGGAGATGCTGGCGCCCGATGAAGTCGCGCGCCATCCGGTGTCGGACATGCTCGGCGACCTGGGGGCGGCTGTCGGCCGCGACGGTTTCGGGAGGCGCTCGCACCGCATCCGTCTGGTATCACCGCGCCGGCTGACGCTGCAGATGAGCGCCGGCGTCACGGCAACACACGACATCGTGCTCTATTTCCGCGACATCACCAGCGAGACCGAGGTGGACCGCATGAAAAGCGAGTTCCTGTCCACGGCCGCGCACGAACTGCGCACGCCGCTGGCTAGCATCTTCGGGTTTGCCGAACTGATGATCTCGCGCACGATGTCGCCCGAGCGTCAGCAGGAGCTGCTGGGCACCATCCACCGCCAGTCACAGCTGCTGATCAACCTGATCAACGAACTGCTGGACCTGTCGCGCATCGAAGCCCGCCAAGGCAAGGACTTCCACCGCCAGTATCACCGTGTCGAGACCCTGGTGCACCAGACCATCAAGGGCCTGCTGGTGCGCCAGGACAAGCGCCAGGTCAAACTGCGTCTGCCGCACGGGGCCGAATGCATCATGGTCGATCCCGAAAAGACCATGCAGGCGCTGCTCAACGTCCTCTCCAACGCCTTCAAGTACTCGCCCGACGGCGGTGACATCACGATCGAGACTCGGCTCAAGGATCTGGTCGACGTGCCCCATGTCGGCATCCGTGTCACGGACCACGGCATGGGCATGAGCTCCGAGCAGCTCGCACGTATCTTCGAGCGCTTCTGGCGCGCCGATCCCTCTGGGGCCATTCCTGGGACCGGGCTGGGCATGAGCCTGGTCAAGGAGATCATCGAGCTGCAGGAGGGGCATGTGGAAGTGAGCAGCGTGCCGCAGCAGGGCACCGCGGTCACGCTCTGGTTCCCGCTGGTGCCAGATTTCGTACTCTCGCGCCCGTCCGACATCTAGTGCCGTGCTCCTGCGAGCGTGCAGCACGAAACGGGTCCATGAGCCCGGTGCTGCCCGCCCTGGCGGCCACGCTAGATAGAATGTGCTGCGCTGCAAACCTGTAAAACTGCCACAAATGAGAAAAATAGCCGGCAACGATGAACTCATGACCACGCGAGAGGCCGGGGAAGCCTTGGGTGTGGCCGTGCGCACGGTGCAGCTGTGGGTGGAGTCCGGCGTGCTGCCGGCCTGGCGCACGGCCGGTGGGCATCGGCGTATCGCGCGCAGCGCGGTGGAAAAACTCATGGCCGAACGCACCCGGGTGATCGATGGTCATGCGTCGGAGCACAAGCCCTCGGCACCGGCGGCCCTGAAGCTGCTGGTGGTGGAGGATGATCCCGATCTGCTGCGCCTGTTCACCCTGGTCGTCGAGGGCTGGGACTTCCCGGTGCAGTTGAGCACGGCGAACAACGGTTTCGACGGCCTGGTGCGCATAGGCCAGCTGCAGCCCGACATGGTCGTCACCGACCTGAACATGCCGGGCATGGACGGTTTCCAGATGGTGCGTTCGCTGAAGAAGGCTGGTTCCGGCTTCGCCAATCTGGCGGTGATCGCCGTGACCGCCCTGAGCAAGGGCGACATCCAGGACCGCGGCGGCCTGCCGGCCGGCGTGGCCGTGTTCCAGAAGCCGGTCCCCTTCCAGGAGATCGAGGCCCTGGCGCGCGACCTGCATCGCAAGCGCCGGCCGCTGCCGGCCTGAGCGGCGGCGGTTTCAGCCGAGCGGGCTGCCGTCCGGCATCGGTATCCACAACCGGGCCGTCGTGCCGCGTCCGGCGACGCTCTCGAGTTCCACGCGGCCTTTGTGCAACTCCGCGATTTCCTTGACCAGACTCAGCCCCAGACCGGTTCCCGGGATGTTGCCGGAGGCGTCGGCGCGGTAGAAGCGTTCGAAGGCGCGGGCCAGCTGCTCCGGTGTCATGCCCATACCCTGGTCCCGGACTTCGAGCAACGCGTAGTCGCGGCCTTCCTGCGCCATGCAGCCTGCCGTGAGCGTGACTTCACCGCCTTGCGGCGAGTACTTGAAGGCATTGCTCAACAGGTTGTTGAGGGCCAGTTGCATCTTTTCCGGATCGATCAGAACCGGGACCATGGGGATCTCACCCACGACGACCTGACGTTCGTCCTCCCCTCGCATCAGGCCGCGCACGCTGAGTTCTACCAGCTCGACCAGCGGATGCTCGCTAATCTTCAGGTCCAGCCCTCGGCGCGACTCGATGCGCGCGAGGTCGAGCAGCTCGTTGATCATCTTGACCAGCAGACCAGACTGACGATGTATCGTCTCCAGCATGTCAGTGCGCCGTTCTGGGCCGAAATCCCGCTTGAGCAGTAGCTCTGTAAAACCGAAGATGCTGACCATGGGTGTGCGCAGTTCGTGAGCTGCTGCAGCCAGAAACTCGCTTTTCATGCGGTCAACTTCGAACTCTACGGTAACGTCGCGCAGGTAAAAGGCGTGATTGCCATCACGGCTGCTGCATTTGCGCATCGCAATGATTCGTGGTTTGGGGTGTTTCAGTCGAATCAGCTGCGGATCACCGTGCTGTTCGTCAGTTGAACTGCAGTTTGTGCTCAGATCGAAATAGTCCGGACTTTCTTGCTCAGCGGCCAGTAGCGAGCGAATATGCGTCTCGAGCATTGGCGCTGTTGCCCTTGAAAGATCAGTTCGGCTAAGGCCGAGCATCGACAAAAAAACACCATTCGCGTGTTTTACGAGGCCAGACGGATCGAGCAGCAATATCCCGTCCTGCCCCAATTCCAGTATCGTGTTGAGCTGTTCTGTCCGCCGCTGCAGTCGCATTGCCAGCTTCTCGCTGTCATCCAGCGACGTTCGCATCGAGCGGGACAACAGGATCATCTCGCCAACTGCATCGTGAGGCGCGAAGTCTACAAAATTCAATCCGTGCTGGCGCATTTGCTCTGCCGATTGCAGAACAGGTGTCAGCAGCAGAAGCACGCAACCATCTTCCATGATTTCAGCGTTACCCCTGAGACGGAGAACCGGGTTTGTGCGTGAATGAAGTGTGCAGATTTCATGGGGGCCATACTGGCGCCAGTCATCGACATTGCGCGCCTCGGAAGGTCGAACGAGCAAGAAATCCTGCTCCAGTCGGCTGCCGATCTCCAATGTGGTCAACGCTTTACGCAAGGATCTTCCGATCGCGCGAACTCTCAGTCGCTCGTCTAGCTCAAGGAAAAATGGAAAAGCCCTTTCCAGGCGATCCCTGTCTAGACCGCAAGATTGTGTTGCCGGTATGGTCGTGGTGCTCACTGCTCTTCCGTCTGAGCATGTGATTTTTCGATCACCATGAAAACTGCGTGGCCCGGTGCTATATCACCCGCCGACAGAAGGCGCTCGACATGGACGGTTTGCCTGAAGCGCTTGGCCAACCCACGTACCAGTCCTATCACCATCGGGGCCAGAGTCGGACGTTCCGAATCGTAGTGGAGGAGAAATTCCCCTGGACGTATATCTTCAACACGGAATCGTGGAAGCTTCATTTGCGTGAAGATACCTTCGACTCGACCGTGCATGAGATTCAGGTTGCCGAGAAACTCACGAAGATCATTGCCTCCGGCGTCTAGAAGCTCTCCGTACCCTTCGTCAGCGGTGTACAGCACCCAGTACTCGCCAAAAGCCTCAAGCACCTGTGTCTGCGTGATCGAAAGTTCCACGCTGACTGCCTCCACCAGCCGGTAAGTGATGTCATCGTCGTAAGGACACATTGCGATGAAACCATCGCTGCTGATGCCTGCATGCAGGCATACTCTTTCCCAGGCGATATCTCCCTTGCTGGCAATAACCAGTTGCTCGATCGCACGATTGACAAGTCCGTACATGAATGACTCCGTAGTTTCGTGATGAAATTTTCTTTTCGATGCCTGAAAAGTTCTAGCCGCCATCCCGTTTAAGCGGCCACCATAAAGTGACTGACGTACCGCAGCCAAACTCACTTTGCACCTCGACATGTCCACCGTGGAGTTGCACGATCTCACGCACCAGGGACATGCCCAGACCGGTTCCAGGTATGTTTCCACTCGGATCCGCACGATAGAAGCGTTCAAAAATTCTCTCTTTTTGATCCGGGGTCATTCCGATCCCTTTGTCGGTGATTCGCACGCCAACCAGATGACGATCTTTCTCTTCCCCACGGTGTGTTGTTATGCTGATATCTCCTCCTGCTGGAGAGTATTTCAGCGCGTTGGACAATACATTCAGCAGCGCTTGCTGGGTCTTGTCACGGTCCACTAGAATTTCAGCATCCTCTTCGGTGAGGTCGGCATGAAAATCGGCCCCCCGCGTGCCTGCACTGAGCGGCTGGATGGCGCTGTTCACCAGATCGCCGATCCTGCAGGACGCAAGTTTGATGTCCTTGCCTTGTCGTGCCTCTATCCGGGCCAAATCCAGCAGTTCGTTGACCATGTGAATCAGCAACGAGGTCTGGCGGTGAATGGTTTCCAGCATGTCCCGACGTCTCTCTTCGGAAACCTTCCTGTGCAACAGCAGCTCGGTAAATCCAAAAATGCTGACCATCGGGGTGCGCAGTTCATGCGCGGCAGTCGTTAGAAATTCACTTTTCATCCGGTCAACCTCATCTTCGTGTGTGACGTCGCGGAAGTAGAGGATGGTCTCACCGCGGCCGGCCGCATTGCGCCGCCCCTGGGCCTGAACCACCCGATGCTGGGGGCGCGCCAGTACCAGCCTGGCCTGCCAGGCGTCGTCACCACCGTCGCCGGTGGGCAGTGCCGGCAGGGGGTGCTGCGTATGGCACATCGCGGCGAGGCCGTGCTCGAATTCGGCCAGCCCGGGCGGGTCTTCGGGGCGAACCCACGAACGTCCGGTCATGCGCTCGAACGCCGGGTTCGCGAAGATGAGTTGGCCGCGGGCGTCGAACATGACGAAGCCGTCTGGGCTCAGGCTGAAGATTGCGTCCAGTTGCGCCCGGCGCTCGGCAATGACAGCTTCGGCCTGCACACGAGAGGTTACGTCCGAGACGATGCCGATGAAGTTGGTGAGGCGCCCGTCACCCGCACGGACGGGCGACAGCGAGACCTCGGCCGTGATGTGACGATCGCTGGGCAGTTGATAGTCGACCGTCACGCTGGTGCTGCGGGCCTCGGCAACCGCTCTCTGCAGCTCGCGCAGACCCGCTTCCTCGCGGTTGTCGTTACGCAGGAAATCCATGTCGCGTCCCAGTACCTGGTGGGCCGCAAGGTCCGTGATGCGCTGGAATGCTTCATTGACGAAGATGATTGGCTGGCTGTTGAGCGCCGCATTGGTGATGAACACGCCGTTGTGGCTGCTTGCCAGCGCCCGTTCGTACAGTTCGGACGTCTCCAGCGCGGCCCGCTCGTCGGTGATGTCGCGTACGATGCAAACGTAATGCAGCGCGCCGCCCGGCGGGGCCTGCCCGAGCGTGATCTCGATCGGAAACAGCGTGCCTCCCAGGCGCACGCCGAAGAAGTCGTGGCGCACGATGCGGTAGACCCGGCTGGCGCTCTGTTCGAGTTCGCCAAAGAGTTCGCGCAGGATCGTTTCGCTCAGGCCGGGTATGCATTGTTCGAGCGGGCGTCCCAGCAGATCCTGCTCCTCCTGTCCGAAGATGCTGGTGGTCGCCGGGTTGGCGGAGAGCACGTGTCCGCGCGAATCCAGGCTGATGATGGCCACGGCGGCAGTGTTCACAATGACCTGCGTGCGTGCGACTTCCGAGGCGACGTCATGGCTGGCCTTGGTCAGCGCCTGCGCAAGGGTCCTGGCCTCCACGCTGTTCGACTCGGTGACCACCTGCCGTCCGATCTGGCTCGACAGGCTGCGGGCAATGTCCGACAGCTGTTCCAGCGGCCGCAGCGCCCAGTTCAGGATGAGGGGCAGCAACGTGACGATCGCCGTGCCGGTGATCAGCAAAGTATAGAGGGACCGTTGCCACAGACGATCCTGCTCGAGCTGGCGTTGAGACAGGCTGTAGTCGACGCGTACCCAGCCCAAAGGCGTGCGTTGTGGCAGGCCGATGGCGGCCCAGGCTTGGTAATGGGTATCGAGGATCCGCGGCGGGAGCGTTCCGTCGGCGCTCGGCCCGGGAATCTCCACCCTGCCGCCGACACTGCTGCGAACATCGTCACCAGCGCGTTCGACGTGGGTCAATCGCCGGCCATCGGCTCGTACGATGGCAATGACGTCGACCCCGGGCAGGCGAACCACCTGCAGCAAACTCGACTCCATGGCGCCGATGTCATTGAGGATCATCGCTTCGGTGTTGGTTGACGCAACCAGACGGGCGAGCGAGTTGGCCTGCTGTTGCGCATTTGCCAGGGTATCGCGACCGATGCGCTGGTAGGACAGTGCCCCGTTGGTCACGCCCACGGCCAGGGCGAGCGTTGTCAGCGCGAGCAGCAGAACGAAGCGCAGACTGTACGGCGGACCAAGGAAGCGCTGCAGACGCGGGAAGATACGCATGGCTACTGCCTGACGACGAACCTTTCGAGGCCCAAACGTCCGAGCGGCGCATAGTCGCGCTGGTAGCTGGCGGCCACCGGCCCGGGCATCTGAACGGCTTGCAGCAGCCTCTGATGACGCGGATCGCGTGCCAGCGACAGCAGGGAGTCGATCAACTGCTGGCGCAAGGCGGGCGGGACGCGGGGGTGGGCCGCGATCGGATGGGGTGCGATGGCGGGGGTCGTGTACAGCACACGCAAGGCCCGTCTCACTTCGGGCGGCTCGAGTTCGTACGTCGCGCGCACCAAACCCGCGGCTGCCGAGTCGCCCGCCAGAACCTGTCGGATCGCGTTGCGGTGGTTGCCGGCGTAGTGCGAGCTGTAAGGAACTTTCTCCTGCGCCAGCACGGCTCGGATGTAGAGGCTGGCCCCGAGGGCGTTGGGCGCGGGAAAGGAGATGCGCGAATCCTTCAGGTCCTGCAACGAGCGGGCCGCAGCATCATGCGCCACCAGAAGCAACCCTTCCAGCGCTCGCTGGTCGCGCACCAGTGGAATGTAGCCATGGGCATTCCGCGCCATGACCATGTGGTAGGGGTTCAGATAGATCAGGTCCGCATGGCCTGCCAGGAACTCCCTCTCGAACAGGGCGATGGTCGGGTGGATCACCAGTTCGCACGGGATCCCGGCGCGCGACAGCGCCTCGACCAATGGCTGCCAGTTGCCGTACATCTCCACCGGCGTCAGCTGGGGGACCACCGCCAGGCGCCAGCGCGGGGAAGGGGCAGGGGCGGCGGTGCCAGCGCCTGCGCCCAGCGTCGCCGCCGCCAGCGTGCGCAGCAGGACGCGACGGGTCGGGCTGCGCAGCTGCACGGCGCTGCTCATCGGACCACCAGGCGGTCGACGGTATCCAACAGCTCGATCGGGCTGAAGGGCTTTACCAGGTAGGCATCGCAGCCGGCGGACTGGCCTCGTTCGATATCCGTGCGCTGGCCGCGTGCGGTGAGCAGGATCACCTTGGTGGTCTGCCGCAGTACCTCGTCGGCCTTGATTTTTTCGCAGACCTGGTAGCCGTCGAGACCACCGGGCATCATCACGTCCAGCAGCACGATGGCGGGGCGCAGGTTCTGGGCCAGGCGCAGTGCGTCGACTCCGTTGTCTGCTTCGTGCAGCTGGAAATCCTCCGACTCCATGGTCATCAGGATGAGCTTGCGGATGTCCGGCTGGTCATCCACGATCAGGGCGTGGCGTTTCATACTTTCTCCTTCTTTCGGCGCGACATCAGTTCGGCGAGGTCCTTGGCGTAGCGCTGGGCTTGGGTCATGTCCAGCTTGGTCTGGCCACGCATGGGGGACCCTGTCGGGAACTCCATGAGGAGCTGGACCGTATCCTCGTCGACACTTCCCATTCTCAGCTGGCCGCCATGCAGGCTGACGATCCGCTGCACCAGGGGCAGGCCCAGCCGGGGCACCGTTTCGCCATTGGACGGGGTGACGAAGGGGCGCAGGGTCTCCTTGCCGTTCACCTTGAGCTGGCTCACGCCTCGGTTGCGCACACTCAGCAGCACATGTTCTCCCGATAGCGTGAAGCGGATCTCAACGGACAGTTGTCCGCCCGTACTGATCTCCTTGCGTGAGTGGAGCAGTGCATTTTCGAGGCACTCGTGGAAGGCGCGCGTGAGCAGCTTCTGGTTGCCGTAGATCGGAGGCAGGGTCTGCTGCGGATCGATGATCTCAAGCCGCACGCCCATCTTCTGCGCCCGCTCCCCCAGATTGCGACAGAGGCTCTGCATCAATGCCAGGGGCTCGATGCGGTCGTTGATTTCGAGGACCTCGTTGCCGAAGACTTCCACTAGGTTGGTCAGACGCGTCAGGCGTTGCCCCAGTGCCTGCGCTGCCAGTTCCAGGCCGCTTTGGCCGCTGCCGGCAGGCAAGGTCTGCAACTGGCGCTGCAGGAGGCTCATGGGCGGCGTGAGTTCGTCCCGCAGCAACTCCATGATCTGCTGCAGTTTCATGTAGCCGGGCGCCGGACCGATGCTCGCTGTTCTGGTCTCATCGGCCATGCCGACGAAGGCAATGTCCAGGCCTGCCGGACCTGACATGAATCGCCCCTCGATCCGGTGTCCGTCAGCCAGTTCGATCTTGGCGCTGTAGGGCAGTTTGAGCTTGCCCAGCGTGGCCGCGGCGACCAGGGACTTGATCACGGGATTGCCACTCATGGTGTCCACCGGACGCCCAGGGTGCTGCTTGGCGCACGGGTTGGCGTAGGTCACTAGGCCACTGACGGCAAAGGTCAGCAGTGGAGCGGGCATTGCGTCGAAAAGCGCGTAAACCGAAAGTTGATGGAAGTTGACAGCCATGGTATTGAAGGAGCTGAGTTCCGTTGCGGTATTATTAATACTATCAAATTTATCGTATTAATCAAATAAAGGCTATGTTCAAAACATGGTTATTGAGGCAAAAAAAAAGCCCCGCATGCGCGGGGCTTTGGGCCTTGCGGTCAGATCAGTGGCCGAAATCCAGCGGCAGACCGACGTAGTTCTCGGCAATGCTACGCGAGCCTGCCTCGCTGTGAATCAGATAGTCCAGCTCTGCTTCCTGGAACCTCTGGGCGATCTCGCCTTCGTTCGGGAAACGGTGCATGAGGCTGGTGAACCACCAGGAGAAGCGCTCGGCGCGCCAGATGCGCTTGAGCGCCAGCTCGGAGTAGCGGTCGATACCGGCCTCGGACTTGTCCTGGTAGTACTCGACCAGGCCGTTGAAGAGGTATTTCACGTCGGTGGCGGCCAGGTTCAGGCCCTTGGCGCCGGTGGGCGGCACGATGTGGCCGGCGTCACCGGCCAGGAACATGCGGCCGAAGCGCAGCGGCTCGGTCACGAAGCTGCGCAGCGGGGCGATGCTCTTTTCGATGCTGGGGCCGGTGACCAGTTGCTCGCGCGCCTGCGGGTCCAGGCGCAGGCGCAGTTCCTGCCAGAAGGCCTCGTCGGACCAGTCCTCAACCTTGTCGGTCAGCGGCACCTGAAGGTAGTAGCGGCTGCGGGTCTGGCTGCGCATGGAGCACAGGGCGAAGCCACGCGGGCTGTTGGCGTAGATCAGTTCCTCGTGCACGGGCGGCGTATCCGACAGCAGGCCCAGCCAGCCAAAGGGGTAGACCTTCTCGTACTCGCGGATCGCGTTGCGCGGTGCGCTGGCCCGGCACACGCCGTGGAAGCCGTCGCAGCCGGCGATGAAGTCGCACTGGATCTCGTGCGTCTTGCCGTCCTTCTCGTAGGTCACGCGCGGGTTCCTGGTGTCGAAGTCGTGCACCTGCACGTTGCCGGCTTCGTAGACGGTGCTCAGGCCGGCGGCGGCGCGCGCATCCATCAGGTCCTTGGTCAATTCGGTCTGGCCGTAGACCATGACGTTCTTGCCGCCGGTGAGTTTGTTCATGTCGATGCGGTGCCGCTCGCCCTTGAAGAGCATGTCGAAGCCGCCGTGCACCAGGCCTTCCTTGTGCATGCGCGCGCCGACGCCGGCCTCGTCCATCAGGTCGATGCAGACCTGCTCCAGGATGCCGGCGCGGATGCGCGTGAGCACGTAGTCGCCGGTCTGGCGTTCGAGGATGACGGTGTCGATGCCGGCCTTGTGCAGCAACTGGCCGAGCAGCAGGCCCGAGGGGCCGGCGCCGATGATGGCAACCTGGGTGCGCATGGAAAGTCTCCTGGTGGGTGGTTCGATGCAGCAAGCTTAGGCAATCGCCGCGCACCGTCCAGTCCTTGACCTTGATCATTGCGCGATGATCGCCATAGATGTGCGATGATCGCGCAAACGATGGAGTTTGCATGATTGCCAAATCCGACCTGATCGAAGGCATGGCCAAGGGCATGGCCGTGCTGGAGAGCTTCGACACCGAGCGCCAGCGCCTCAACGCCACGCTGGCCGCGCAGCGTGCCGGCATCACGCGGGCCGCGGCGCGCCGGCATCTGCTGACGCTGGCCCACCTGGGTTATCTGGAGACCGACGGCAGCCACTTCTGGTTGTCGAGCAAGGTGCTGCGTTTTTCCGGCAGCTACCTGGCGTCCTCGCGCCTGCCGCGTGTGCTGCAGCCGGCGCTGGAGCGCCTGGCCGCCCAGACCGGCCAGGCCTATTCGGCCGTGGTGCCCAACGGCGACGAGGTGGTGATCGTGGCACGCAGCAGCGACGTGCGGCGCAGCGCCGCCGATGGCCTGCCACAGCTCATGGCCTATGGCTTGCACCTGGGTGCCAGGCTGCCGGCGCACGCCACGTCCACCGGGCGCGTGCTCTTGGCAGCCTTGCCCCGCTCGGAGTTTCAGGCCTGGATGAAGGGGCGCCTGCTGGAGCGTCTGACCTTGCACACCGTGACCGAGGCGCGCCAGTTCCGCGCCCTGATCGAGCAGGTGCGGCGGGACGATTTTTGCCTCAGCAGCGAAGAACACGAACTCGGCGTGCATGCCCTGGCCGTTCCCTTGCGCAACCTGCAGGGCCGCACCGTGGCGGCCCTCAATGTGGTGGCTTCGACGGCGCGATTGTCCGGGGCGGCCATGCAGCGCGAACTGCTGCCCATGCTCTGGGAAGCGGCGCGGGAAGTGCGCCCGCTGCTCTAAGAGCCTGTTCACGGTCCCTATGATCTGTATGCAATTGCAACAATCCGCATCCGGCCCGCGCTTGTGCGCTGCTTGCGGTATATATTGAAAAAGGTATTCTGCTGGCCTGATTCAAATCACACACAAGGAGTCCCCATGAAACGTCTGTCACTCTTCATCGCCCTGGCTTTGGTCCTGCCCAGTGCCTGGGCCCAGCTCAAGCCCTGCGACGAGCTGAAGGCCGAGATCGCGGCCAAGATCGATGCCAATGGCGTCACGAATTACACGCTGGAGATCGTGCCCAACGAACAGGTCGGTGACCGCAAGGTGGTGGGCAGCTGTGAAGGCGGCACCAAGAAGATCGTCTACGTGCGCAACTGAACGGCCGCCGCCTCAGGCACCCATCGCCGCCAGACTCTGGCGGCGATTTTTTTTGCCCGTACCGGTTTTGCATCGCTTACAAATCAACACCAAGCAAGTACCGATGCCACGGTCGGGACTGCAGAATGGTGACGACCATGTTTGCCCTATTCCGCAAGCGCCGCGGTACCAGCCCGGAGACCCTCAGCCCCAATTCCATGCTGCCGCGACGCATGGACCTGGAAGAGCGCAAGGCTTTCCGGCGTGAACTGCTGGACCGGGTGATCCGTGAGAGCCTGCAGGACCTGGAGGTGACCAGCAGCATGTATCGCTTGCGCATCATGCCGCTGGACATGCGCCACCATATCTTCGTGGCCATGATCGACGTGGGCCGGCATTTCCAACCCAGGCATGCCGGCCGCGCCTGGGATGATCCCGAGACGGAAGGCTGGATCCGCAAGCGCGCATACGAGCGTTTCGGCCTGCAGCTTGAAGCCATCTACTGGCGTACCGGGGCCACCCTGGAGTCCGCCCGATCGCCCGCCCTGGCCACAGCGGGGCCGGCGCATCCGCACTACCAGCTGGTCTCGGAGGAGGAAAAGCAGGCCCTGATGGAAGCCATCCGGCAAGGCGGTGAACGGCCGGTGCTGCACGTGGGGGACTGGGAATACCAGACCGACATGGCGCCGCTGGACGACACCGGGACGCGGCGCCAGCGCTGAGGCGGCCGGCCGGTCGGCCTCAGTCCATGGCCATGGCCGGGGGGCGCGTGCGGTAGAACTTCAGCGGGATGGCTTCGGCCTCGCGTTCGGCTTGGTTCAGCACCGATTTTTTCATCCTGCCCACCACGTGCATTTCGCAGGGTTTGCAGTCGAAGCGCAGCGTGAGCTTTTCCTTGCCGTTGACCAGGGTCAGCGGCTCGGCGCGCACCGTGCCCTGCACGCCGGTCACGCCCTTGGCCTGCTTGGGGCACAGGCTGAGCGAGAAGCGCACGCAGTGCTTGGTGATCATCAGGCTGACTTCACCTTCCTCCTCGTGGCTCTCATAGGCGGCGGCGATGACCTTCACGCCGTGTTTTGCATAGAAGTCGCGCGCTTTCTCGTTGAACACATTGGCCAGGTAGGTGAGCGTGTCTTCCGGATAGGGCACCGGCGGCGCCACCGGCGTGGCGCGTGGCGGGCGTTGGTAGGCGGTGGCGCGCGCGGCTTCCAGCGCGGCCACGGCATCGCGGCGCAGGGCGTTGAGCGTGGAGGCGGGGACGAACCAGGGCTGGGCCAGTGCCAGCGTGATGTCCAGGGGTTCGAAGATCGTGGCGCCGAAACGGCCCAGTTGCTCGCGCAGGGTGTGTTCGGCCTGGGCCGGGTTCTTCGCGGTTTCCCTGGTCACGGCGACGGCGGCGCAACCCGTGTGGCCGTCTTCGTCGGTCAGCTCCAGCGCGAAGCCGCTGGCGGTCTCCTCCAGCCGGGCCCAGAGGCCGATGCGGCGCTCGCTGGACTTCTTCTCCAGCATCCGCACCCAGTTCATGTCGCGGTTGCGGTTCAGCTCGGTACCCTTGCGCAGGTCCTTGAAACCGGCCATCGGGTCCTTCGGGTACACGCGCCACTGGTCCACCGCCAGCGCACTGGCCGGTTCCGCGCGGTTGATGGCCAGGCCCACCAGTTCCTTCTGCAGGTCGTAGTAGCACAGGCCGTCGCCGTTGTGCAGCACGGTGCCAGGCTCGGAGACGGTGAGCTCGACGAAATCGGGGCCGACCTTGCTGACGTAGCCCAGGTGCCGGCCCGGGTTCTTGGGGGTGTCGAAGGCGCCGATGTCCTCCTTGCGGCCCTGCACGAAGTAGTCGGTGAACTCGCGGTTGAAGTTCTGGTCCGGATCGGGCGTGAAGCTGAAAGTGGTCTTGCCGCTCGACGCACGCGCCAGTTCGGGGCGCTGCTCCAGCAGCTCGTCGAAGAGCTTGCGGTAGTGCGCCGTGATGTTCTTGACGTAGGCCAGGTCCTTGTAGCGGCCCTCGATCTTGAAGCTGCGGATGCCGGCATCCACCAGGGCGGCAAGATTCTCGCTTTGGTTGTTGTCCTTCATCGAGAGCACGTGCTTGTCGTGGGCGACGAAGCGGCCCTGGCTGTCCAGCACCTGATAGGGCAGGCGGCAGGCCTGCGAGCAGTCGCCGCGGTTGGCGCTGCGACCAGTGTGGGCGTGGCTGATGTAGCACTGGCCGCTGTAGGCCACGCACAGGGCGCCATGCACGAAGAACTCCAGGGTGCAGCGCGCCGGGTCCATCCGGTCGCGGATGGCCTGGATCTGCTGCAGCGTGAGTTCCCGTGCCAGCACCAGCTGGCTCAGGCCGGCATCCTGCAGGAAACGCGCCTTCTCGGGCGTGCGGATGTCGGTCTGGGTGCTGCCGTGCAGCTGGATGGGGGGCAGGTCGATCTCCAGCAGGCCCATGTCCTGGATGATGAGGGCGTCGACGCCGGCATCGAAGAACTGCCAGGCCAGCTTGCGCGCCGGCTCCAGCTCGTCGTCACGCAGGATGGTGTTGAGCGTGACGAAGATGCGGCTGTTGTAGCGGTGCGCGTGCTGCACCAGGCGGGCGATGTCCTGCACGGAGTTGTCGGCCGAACTGCGCGCGCCGAAGGAAGGGCCGCCGATGTAGATGGCATCGGCGCCGTGGTTGATGGCTTCGATGCCGATGTCGGCGGTGCGGGCCGGCGACAGGAGTTCGAGCTGGTGCTGGAGCAGGGACATGCCCGGATTATCCCAGCGCCGGCAGCACCTTGCAGCAGCAGGAAAAACGGCGCCGGCAGGCGCCGCCGGAACCGGTCCGCAAGGCTCAGAAGTCGACTTTTTCCCCGGGCTCGACCTTGAGCATCTTGTTCGCCTCGTTGCCCAGCGCCGCCGAGAACTCGGCCGTGGTGCCGCGCAGCACCGGGATGGTGCCGTAGTGGATGGGCAGGGCGTATTTGGGCTTGAGATAGTTCTTCACGGCATAGGCGGCATCGGCCGGGCTCATGACGAAGTGGCCGCCGATCGGGATCAGCAGCAGGTCCGGCTTGTAGTACTCGCCGATGAACTTCATGTCGCCGAACAGGCCGGTATCACCCATGTGGTAGACCTTGAAGCCGTTCTCCATCTCGATGATGAAACCCACGGGTTCGCCGCCCACGTGCACCTCTTCCTTGGTGGTGGCCGGGTTCTTCCAGACGAACTCGGACGAATGCTCGGCATGCGTGGCGGTGATCTTCACGCCATTGGGGCCGAAAGGCATGATGGTGCCGCCCTTGCCGAAACGCGGCGCCAGGTCGACCGGCAGCACGCCCAGGGTGGCGATGGTCTGGTTCATGCCGGCCGGGCCGTACATGGGGACCTTGTGCATCTTGGCCAGGTCCGGGGCGTCGGCCACGTGGTCGAAGTGGGCGTGCGTGACCAGCACCAGGTCGATCTTGCCCAGCGCCTCCAGGTTCTTGAAGCTGGCCGGTGTCTTGGGGTTGGTGCGCAGCCAGGGGTCGATCATGATGACCTTGCCGCCGGGTGTGGTGATGCGCACGCTGGCCTGTCCCAGCCACAGCACTTCGGTCTTGCCGTTTTGTGCGCTGGCGCCCAGGGCCCCCAGCAGCATGCTGGCGGCGAGGGCGGCTTTCAAGAGTCGGTGGAGCAGGGTGGTCGGCATGCGGGATTCTCCTGGGCAGTGGGGATGAGGGATGCGGGGTGTGCTGCCTGCATTGAACACAGGCCACAAGCCAGCGTCAAGCGAGCAAACCCCGCGAAGTGTGCACAGGGACATAAAAAAACGCGGCCAGGGCCGCGTTTTTCCGTGCTGTCGGCAGGGTTTATTCGATCTTGGCCTTGCTGCGCAGATCGTCCTGGAACTTGATCAGTTTCTGCTGGCCCAGCTGCTGGGTGATCTGCGGCTTGATCTCGTCGATCTTGGGCAGCTGCGCTTCGCGCACGTCGTCCAGGCGGATCACGTGGTAGCCGAACTGGGTCTTGACCGGGGTCTCGGTGTATTTGCCCTTGGCCAGCGCGACCATGGCGTCCGAGAACTCCTTGACGTAGTTGCCGGCCGCGGCCCAGTCCAGGTCGCCGCCGTTGGCGCCGGAGCCCGGGTCCTTGGACTGCTTCTTGGCGATGGCGTCGAACTTGGCGCCCTTCTTGAGCTGGGCGATGATGGCCTTGGCTTCGGCTTCCTTCTCGACCAGGATGTGGCGGGCACGGTATTCCTTGCCGGCATTGGCGGCGACGAACTTGTCGTACTCGGCCTGGACTTCGGCGTCGGTGATGGCGTTGGTCTTCTGGAAGTTCGCCACCAGGTCACGGATCAGCAGGGAGTCACGCGTGAATTCCATCTGCGCCTTGAATTCGGCGCTGGCGTCCAGGCCCTGCTTCTGGGCTTCCTGCACCAGCAGCTCGCGGTCGATCACGGCCTTCTTGAGCTCTTCCATCATGTCAGGCGTGATCTGGCGGCCCGAGCGGGCGAACTGCTGGGCCAGGGCGTCCACGCGCGCCAGCGGGATCGGCTTGCCGTTGACGATGGCCAGGTTTTGCGCCTGAGCCGGGGCAGCCAGGGCGCCCATCAGCGTGGCAAGGGCCAGGGCCGGGAGTATCAGCTTGTTCATCATTGCATCCTAGGAAAACGACGGGGGGACATCGGGGGAAGGCAGGCCAGGGGCGCTCAGTGTGTCTCGATCGCGAGCGCATGCACGCCCTGGGCTATGAAATCCTGCAGCGCATCATACACAAGGCGATGCCGCGCCACGCGTGACAGTTCTGTAAAAAAGGGTGAAGCAATGCGCACCCGAAAGTGGGTGCCGTAGGGCGTGCCGTTGGAGCCGGCGTGGCCTGCATGTGCCGCGCTTTCGTCGATGACTTCCAGCACGCTGGGCTGCAGTTTCTCCTGCAGCCGCGCCGCCATGCGCTCGGCCAGTCCGGACAGGTCTTGTGTCATGGAATTCAGGCCTCGTCCGTCTTCAGGTAGCGGGCGATGTACAGGCCCTGGCCGACGATGAAGACCAGAGGGAAGGCGTAGCCCCAGAGCTTGAAGTTGACCCAGGCCTCGGTGCTGTAGAAGGCTGCCACGTAGCCGTTGAGGGCGGCCATGAAGGCGCAGTAGACGATCCAGGCCACGTTCAGGCGCATCCACACGGCGTCGGGCAGCTCCAGCTGGCTGCCCAGCAGCAGCTTGAGGAAGTTCTTCCCCATGCCCCACAGGGCCACGGCCAGGGCGATGGCCATGGCGGCGTAGAGCACGGTGGGTTTCCACTTGATGAAGCGCTCGTCCTGCAGGAACAGGGTCAGCGCGCCGAAGACCAGGATCAGTGCCAGCGTGATCTTCTGCATGGTCTGCAGCTTGCGGTCGATGGCGTACATGATGGCGGTCTGCAGCACGGTGGCGGCCATCAGCACGCCGGTGGCCACATAGATGTCGTAGAACTTGTAGGCGCCGAAGAACAGCAGGATGGGGAAGAAGTCGATCAGGATTTTCATGGGAAATTCAGTTGCAGCCCCGGATTATCGGGGGCGCAGCCCTCAAGGCTTGTGTTCCAGCGCCGCCGAGTTCATGCAGTAACGCAGGCCGGTGGGGGTAGGGCCGTCCTCGAAGACGTGGCCCAGATGGGCGCCGCACTGCGCACAGACCGTTTCGACACGGACCATGCCATGGCTCATGTCGCGCCGCTCCTCGATGGCATGGGGCTCGGCCGGCTCGGAAAAGCTGGGCCAGCCGCAGCCGGCGTCGAACTTGGTCTCGGCCTCGAACAGGCGCGCGCCGCAGCAGACGCAGTCATAGTGGCCGGGCTGCCAGAAGCTCTCGTAGCGCCCCGTGAACGGACGTTCGGTGGCCGCATGGCGCGTGACCTGGTAGGCGCCGGGCTCGGCATGTTTGGCGGCCAGCAGGGCCTTCCACTCTTCGGCGGTTTTCTGGATGGCGTAACTCATATGAACAAGGTCAGGATGAACAGCTGATTTCGATGGAGGATGCCCACTCGGGCGGGAAGCCGGCTTCGGCCTCATGGCCGGGGTGCTCGTCATAAGGATGCGCCAGCAGGGCCAGAAGTTTCTCGACCCCGGAAAAATCCTTGTCCCGGGCCTGGCGTATGGCCAGTTCGCCCAGGTGGTTGCGCAGCACGAACTTGGGGTTGCAACGCAGCATGCTGGCCGAAGCCTGCTGCCGGTCTTGCTGTGCCAGCCGCGCCTCATAACGGTGCAGCCAGGCGTCGCAGGCCGTGCGGTCCAGGAACAGGTCGCGCACGGACGCGGCCTGGCCATCGGCGGCGAAGTGGCTGAGGCGGCGCCAGAAGATGGTGTGGTCGGTCTTTTCTGCGGCGAGCAGGCGCAGCGTGTCTTCGACCAGTTCGCGGTCGCCATCCGCTTGCTGCGCCAGGCCCAGCTTGGCCCGCAGGCGTGTTTCCAGTTCGGCCGGGTAGCGCTCGCGGTAGGACTCCAGCGCGGCCAGGGCCAGTTCCTGCTCGCCGATCAGGGGCAGCAGGGCCTGGCCCAGGCAGAACAGGTTCCAGTAGGCGATATTGGGCTGGCGGGCAAAGGCGTAACGGCCCTGGGTGTCGGAGTGGTTGCAGATGTGGGCCGGGTCGTAGCCGTCCAGGAACTGGAAGGGGCCGTAGTCCAGCGTCAGGCCCAGGATGCTCATGTTGTCGGTGTTCATGACACCATGGCAGAAGCCCACGGCCTGCCATGAGGCCAGCAGGGCGGCGGTGCGTTCGCTGACGGTTTCGAGCAGGGCGGCATAGGCGTTGCCGGCAAACTTCGGCGTGCCGCGGCAGGCCGGGTAATAGTGGTCGATGACGAAATCGGCCAGGCGGCGCAGTTCTTCGGGCTGCTCGTTGGCGGCGAAATGCTCGAAATGGCCGAAGCGGATGAAACTGGGCGCCACGCGCGTGACCACGGCCGCGGTCTCGATGGTTTCCCGGCGCACGGCGGCGTCCGAGCCGGTGACACACAGCGCGCGCGTGGTGGGGATACCCAGGCCATGCATGGCCTCGCTGCACAAAAATTCGCGGATGCTGGAGCGCAGCACGGCGCGGCCGTCGCCCATGCGCGAGTAGGGCGTGCGCCCGGCGCCCTTGAGCTGGAGCTCCAGGCCGCTCTCGGTTTCACCGAGCAGCAGGGCGCGGCCGTCACCGAGCTGGCCGGCCCAGACGCCGAACTGGTGGCCGCTGTAGACCGTGGCCACGGGTTGGCTGCCGGCCAGCGGGCGGTTACCGCTGAGCGCCTGCAGCAGGTCCTCCGATTCGGTCCAGTTCTCGGGCAGGCCGAGCGCCTGGCCCACGCTGCGGCTCTGGCCGACCCAGTAGGGCTGGGGCAGGGGTTGCGGGGGCAGGGTGGTGTGGAAGGCCGGACCGAGCTTGGCGTAGCGGTTGACCCAGCGCAGGCTGGCATCGACGGCGGCTTTTCCGTCCAGGGGGGCTTCGGTGGCGAGAGACATGGGCTGATTGTCACGCAGTGGACGATCTCCGGTCCCGATCAGGGACTTACCCTCAGTGGACTGGCCATTTGCTTGCGCGATACTGATAAAGAGTGAGCACAGAACGCAAAAGGAGACCTGTCCATGCTCGGATTGATGCAAAACCAGCCGCTGCTGATTTCTTCCCTGATCGACTTTGCCGAACGGCACCACGGCGACGGCGAGATCGTCTCGCGCCGGGTCGAGGGCGACATCCACCGTTACCACTGGCGCGACGTGGCCGTGCGCGCGCGCCGCGTGGCCCATGCGCTGGATGCGCTGAAGCTGCAGTTCAGCGACCGCGTGGCCACGCTGGCCTGGAACGGTTACCGCCATCTGGAGCTGTATTTCGGCGTCAGCGGTTCGGGCCGGGTGCTGCACACCCTCAACCCGCGCCTGCACCCGGACCAGATCGCCTGGATCGCCAACCATGCCGAAGACCAGGTGCTGTGCTTCGACCTGTCCTTCCTGCCCATCATCCAGGCCGTGTTTGCCAAATGCACCACGGTGAAGCACTGGATCGCGCTCTGTGATGCCGACAAATTGCCGAAAGACAGCGGTATTCCCGGCCTGCAAAGCTACGAGGCCTGGATAGCCGCCCAGCCAGAGACATACCGCTGGCCCGAGTTCGACGAGAACTCGGCGTCGAGCATGTGCTACACCAGCGGCACCACGGGCAACCCCAAGGCGGCCCTGTACAGCCACCGCTCCACCATCCTGCACGCCTACGCCGCGGCACTGCCCGATGTGATGTGCCTGAGTGCGCGCGACTCGGTGCTGCCGGTGGTGCCCATGTTCCACGTCAATGCTTGGGGCATCCCTTATTCGGCCGCGCTGACCGGCGCCAAGCTGGTCTTCCCGGGCCCGGCGCTGGACGGGAAATCGATCTACGAACTGATCGAGGCCGAGCGCGTGACATATGCGGCCGGCGTGCCCACCATCTGGCAGATGCTGCTGGGCCACATGAAACCCGGCGGGCTGAAATTCTCCACCCTCAAGCGTACGGTCATCGGCGGCTCGGCCTGCCCGCCGGCCATGATCACCGCTTTCCGCGAGGAATATGGCGTGGAGGTGCTGCACGCCTGGGGCATGACCGAGATGTCGCCTCTGGGCACCCTGTGCACGCTCAAGAACAAGCACTTGACGCTGCCCGAATCCGAGCAGATGAAGATCCGCCTCAAGCAGGGACGGGCCATCTACGGCATGGACATGAAGATCGTGGGGGGCGACGGCCAGGAGCAACCCTGGGACGGCAAGGCCTATGGCGACCTGCTGGTGCGCGGCCCCTGGATCCTGCGCGAGTACTTCAAGGGCGAGGGCGGCAACCCGCTGGACCGGGACGGCTGGTTTCCCACCGGTGACGTCGCCACCATCGACCCCGATGGGTATATGCAGATCACCGACCGCAGCAAGGACGTGATCAAGTCCGGCGGCGAGTGGATCAGCTCCATCGACGTGGAAAACATCGCCGTGGCCCACCCGGCCGTGGCCATGGCGGCCTGCATCGGCATGAAACATCCGAAATGGGACGAGCGGCCTGTGGTCGTGGTGGTGAAAAAGCCTGGGGCGGAAGTGAGCAAGGAAGAGTTGCTCCAGTTCTACGAAGGCAAGACGGCCAAGTGGCAGATCCCGGACGATGTGATCTTCGTCGATGCCATCCCCCTGGGCGCCACCGGCAAGATGCTCAAGACGCGGCTGCGCGAGACGCTCAAGGACTACAGGCTGCCCGGTGCCTGAGCGCCCGCGAGCATGCTGAATGAGCTGCTTGGGTGCAAGGTTCGGACCGGTTTTGTGCCGGAGTCGCGAAGGCGATAGTTCTAGGGCAATCCCTAGCGCTGCAAACTTTGAATTTGGTTACTCTGCAATGGTTTTGTCAACGAGGAGATTTCAAATGAAGTTCACCACGAAACTTGTGACCGCCGCCGCTATGCTGGCTTTTGCCGGTGCAGCCTTTGCCCAGAAGGGCGAAACTGTCAAGATCGCCTTCATCGATCCGCTCTCGGGGCTGATGGGACCGGTCGGTAGCAACCAGCTCAAGGGCTTCCAGTACTTTGCCGACAAGTTCAACAAGACCAATCCGGCTGGCGTCAAGTTCGAGATCGTGGCCTTCGACAACAAGCTCAGCCCGGCCGAAAGCCTGAACGCGCTGAAGGCGGCCACCGACCAGGGCATCCGCTACATCACCCAGGGTGACGGCTCCTCCGTGGCGGGCGCCCTGATCGACGCTGTGGCCAAGCACAACGAGCGCAACCCGGGCAAGGAAATCATCTTCCTGAACCACTCGGCCATCGACCCCGACTTCACCAACAGCAAGTGCAACTACTGGCACTTCCGCTTCGACGCCGACTCCTCCATGAAGATGGAAGCCCTGACCACCTTCATGAAGGACCAGAAGGACGTCAAGAACGTCTACCTGCTGAACCAGAACTATTCGCACGGTCACCAGGTCGCCAAGTACGCCAAGGAGCTGCTGGCCCTGAAACGCCCCGATGTGAAGATCGTCGGCGAGGACCTGACGCCCCTGGCCCAGGTGCGTGACTTCTCCCCCTATGTGGCCAAGATCAAGGCCGCCGGTGCCGACACCGTGATCACCGGCAACTGGGGTTCCGACCTGGCCCTGCTGATCAAGGCCGCCAACGAAGGCGGTTACACCGGCAAGTTCTACACCTACTACACCGGTGTGACCGGCACGCCCACGGCCCTGGGCAAGAACGGTTCCGGCCGCGTGTTCCAGGTGTCCTACAACCACTACAACATGGGTGGTGACATGGGCAAGTGGCAGGCCGAGTACAAAGCCAAGTTCAAGGACGACTTCTATACCGGCTCCATCATCCACATCCTGACCGCGCTGGGCCAGTCCATGGCCGCGGCCAAGTCGACCGACCCGGTCAAGGTGGCCAAGGCGCTGGAAGGCATGAAGTTCAAGAGTTTCAGCGGTGAAGTCGAGATGCGCAAGACCGACCACCAGTTGCAGCAGCCGCTGTACCTGACCGTGTGGCAGCCGGTGGACAAGAAGTTCACCTACAGCCCGGAAAACACCGGCATGACGCTGGCCCTGGTCAAGGAGTTCCCGGCCTACATCGCCAGCACGCCCACCAGCTGCCAGATGAAGCGTCCCTGATTCCCAGGTCGCGCCATGTGTGTGGGCCCGATAGCCTTCGGACGATCGGGCCCTTTTCATGTCTGACGAATCTGTATTGAGGTCTGCCGTGCAGACACGGAAGGTTGTTTCCTGATGGAGTTCTTCATCATCTCCATGCTCAACGGCCTGAGCTACGGGCTCTTGCTGTTCATGCTCAGCTCCGGGCTGACGCTGATCTTCAGCATGATGGGCGTGCTCAACTTCGCCCATGCCAGCTTCTACATGCTCGGTGCCTACATCGGCTACAGCGTGGCCAGCCTGGTCGGTTTCTGGCCCGGGCTGATCCTGGCCCCGCTGGTGGTGGGGCTGCTGGGCGCGGTGTTCGAGCGCCTGGCCCTGCGCAAGGTGCACAAGTACGGCCATGTGCCGGAACTGCTGATCACTTTCGGCCTGTCCTACATCATTCTCGAGCTGGTGCAGCTGGTCTGGGGACGCACGGCGGTCGAGTTCCATCCGCCCGAACTGCTGCAGGGACCGATGTTCACCCTGGTG
The DNA here is from genome assembly GCF_013334205.1 of Rhodoferax sp. BAB1. Lineage (NCBI taxonomy): Bacteria > Pseudomonadati > Pseudomonadota > Betaproteobacteria > Burkholderiales > Comamonadaceae > Rhodoferax > Rhodoferax sp. BAB1. The sequence goes on from NZ_CP054424.1 coordinate 1,529,598, forward strand.
AACCAGGTCGAAGCTGGCCTGAGCCTGGTCTGGGGCGTGGCACCCGCCGAGCTTTGCGCGGCGGCGGCCTGTTCACCCTTCCCGGCCACCCGCGGTTTCATGATGCTGGTGGCGCTGTTCATGCTGGTCGCGCTGTGGCTGATGCTCACGCGCAGCCGCATCGGCATGGTGATCCAGGCCGCGCTGACCCATCCGGAGATGGTGGAGGCCCTGGGCCACAACGTGCCGCGTGTTTTCATGCTGGTCTTCGGTGCCGGTGCCGCGCTCGCCGGCCTGGGTGGCGTGATCGGCGGCAGTACCTTCGTGACCGAGCCGGCCATGGCGGCCACGGTGGGCTCCGTGATCTTCGTGGTGGTGGTCGTGGGCGGCCTGGGCTCGCTCTCGGGCGCCTTCCTGGCCTCGGTGCTGATCGGCGTGATCCAGACCTTTGCGGTGGCCTTCGACTATTCCTTCCTCACGCTGGCGCAACAACTGGGCTGGGAACTCAGCACTGCGACGCGCAACAACTCCGTGCTCAAGCTCACGCTCTCGCAGGTGGCCCCCATCCTGCCTTATCTCTTCCTGGTCCTGATCCTGATCTTCCGGCCCAAAGGGCTGCTCGGTACGCGGGACGAATAAGTCATGGCCAAGCACTACTACGAATTCAAACCCTACAACGTCGGTCGCTGGATCATCTGGGGCTTTTTCGGCCTGCTCCTGTTCTTCGCGCCCAAGGTCTTTACCAGCGGCCTGTCAGTCACCATGCTCTCGCAGATGGGCATTGCCATCATCGCCTGCCTGTCCTACAACATGCTGCTGGGGCAGGGCGGCATGCTCAGCTTCGGCCACGCCGTCTATTCGGGCCTGGGCTCCTACGTGGCCATCCACGCGCTTAACATGGTGACCAAGGGCAGCCTGCCCATCCCCGTGAGCCTGCTGCCCATCATTGGCGGCCTGGCCGGCATGGCCTTTGCCGTGCTCTTCGGCTACGTCACCACGCGCAAGGCCGGTACGCCCTTTGCCATGATCACGCTGGGCATGGCCGAACTTGTCTTTGCCATGTCGCTGATGTTCTCCGAGTTCTTCGGCGGCGAGGCGGGCGTCTCGGGCAACCGTGTGGTGGGCCAGCCCTTCTTCGGCATCAATTTCGGTCCGGGCACCCAGGTCTATTACCTGATCGCGGTCTACACCTTCGTCTGCGTGGCGCTGATGTTCGCCTTCACGCGCACGCCGCTGGGCCGTATCCTCAATGCCGTGCGCGACAACCCCGAGCGCGTGGAGTTCATCGGCTACAGCACCCAGCGTGTGCGCTATATGGCCTTCATCATCTCGGGTTTCTTCGCCGGCATCGCCGGTGGCCTGGGCAGCATCCTGTTTGAGATCGTCACCGCCGAGGTGGTGAGCGGGGTGCGCTCCGGCGCCTACCTGCTCTTCACCTTCCTGGGCGGCGCGACCTTCTTCTTCGGGCCCATCATCGGTGGTGTGCTGATGGTGCTGGCTTCGGTGCTGCTGTCGGAAATCACCAAGGCCTGGCTACTGTACCTGGGCCTGATCTTCCTCTTCATGGTGATGTACGCGCCGGGTGGCATCGCCAGCCTGATCATGATGAACCTGCGTGTGGCCAGCTTCGGTTTCCTGCGAAAGCTCTGGGTCAGTTACCTGGGCCTGGCCATCTCGGCCCTGGTGCTCTTGCTGGGCGCGGCCGTGCTGATCGAGATGGTCTACCACCTGCAGCTCAATCTCACCATGGGGCCGGAACTGCGTTTCATCGGCATCCCGCTGAATGCGCACAGCCTGGACCACTGGTTCGGTGGCGCCTTCGTCATGCTCACGGGCCTGGGCCTGTTCGAGCTCTGCCGCCGGCACTACGTGCATGAATGGGGCGGGATCCAGGAAGACATCGAGAAGGAAATCAAGCGGAGGGAAGCGCTATGAGCGGGGCCACGAACATGAAAACGCCCGCACTGGAGCTCAAGGACTTGCGCAAGAGTTTTGGCAAGACGGAGATCATCCGGGGGGTCGATCTGGCGGTGCAGGCCGGCGAGCGCGTGGCCGTCATCGGCCCCAATGGCGCCGGCAAGTCCACGCTGTTTAACCTGATCAGCGGGCGCTTCGGCCCCAGCAGTGGCGAGGTGCTGCTGCACGGCAAGCGCATCGACGGCATGAAGCCCTACGAGATCAACCGCATGGGCCTGGCGCGCAGTTTCCAGATCACCAACATCTTCCCCAAGCTCAGCGTGTTCGAGAACCTGCGCTGCGCCGTGCTCTGGAGCCTGGGCTACCGCTACACCTTCTTCAAGTTCCTGGCCGACCTGGAAGACGCCAACGACCGCACCGAGGAACTGCTGGAGATGATCCGTCTCGACAAGAAGCGCGACATCCTGGCCATGAACCTGACCTATGCCGAGCAGCGAGCGCTGGAGATCGGCGTGACCATCGCCGGCGGCGCCAGCGTGATCCTGCTGGACGAACCCACCGCCGGCATGAGCAAGAGCGAGACCACGCGTTTCATCAAGCTGATCCGCGAGGTCACCGAGGGCAAGACCCTGCTGACGGTGGAGCATGACATGGGCGTGGTTTTCGGCCTGGCCGACAAGATCGCCGTGGTGGTCTACGGCGAGCTGCTGGCCTTCGACACACCGGAGGCGGTGCGCTCCAATGCGCGCGTGCAGGAAGCCTATCTGGGCTCGCCCGTCGCCGACACCCAAGCCGGAGGACATTGAGTTGACTGCCTTGCTGAAAGTTGAGAGCCTGCACGCCTTTTATGGCAAGAGCCATGTGCTGCATGGTGTGCATTTCGAGGTCCAGCCCGGCGAGATCGTGGCCCTGCTGGGGCGCAACGGCTCGGGCCGTTCCACCACGGCCAAGGCCGTCATGGGCCTGGTGGACTGCGCCGGCAGCGTCAAATGGCGAGGTGAGGAGATCCAGGGCCGCAAGGCCTTCGAGATCGCGCATCTGGGCATAGGCTACGTGCCCGAGAACCGCGACATCTTCCCCGACCTGACCGTGCACCAGAACCTGATGCTGGGAGAGAAGGGCCGGGGCCGCAAGAGCCGCTGGAGCTTCGACGACATGTACGGCATGTTTCCGCGGCTCAAAGAGCGCCAGCACACCGAGGCCGGCGTGCTCTCGGGCGGTGAACAGCAGATGCTGACCCTGTGCCGCACCCTCATGGGCGACCCGGACCTCATCATCATCGACGAGCCGACCGAGGGCCTGGCACCCAAGATCGTGGAGCTGGTCGGGCAGTACCTGAAGACGCTCAAGGACCGCGGCATCTCGGTGCTGCTGATCGAGCAGAAACTGACCATCGCCATGGCCATCTCCGACCGGGCCCTGGTCATGGGGCACGGCAGCATCGTCTTCGAGGGCACCCCCGAAGCGCTACGCAACGACAGCTATACCCGCAAGGAGTGGCTCGAGGTCTGAAAACTTGTGAATAAATCTACTGCGCGACCCGATCGCCGCGTTGGGCGGTGCTCGGAATCCTCACGTACAGGAAGTACGTTCCGGTTCCTGCGCTCCGTCCGCCTCGCGCTCGGGCCGCTCGCTACGATTTCTTCACAAGTTCGGAGCGCTGAGCGCCGGCACGGTGGCGCGCTTGTCCCAGCCGTGACAAACCCTCGTTGCATCGCAACATAAACCTTCTACAATCAAAAATCGAACGATCGTTCTATTTTCTGAACCACCCGAGGAACGCAAGCATGAGCGCTGAATACAAGGTGCATGGCGACGTCGCCGTGATCACGCTGAACAACCCGCCCGTCAACGGCCTGGGCTACGAAACCCGCAAAGGCATCACCGAGGCGCTGGCCAAGGCCAATGCCGACGGCAAGGTCAAGGCCATCGTCATCACGGGTGCCGGCAAGGCTTTCTCGGGCGGCGCCGACATCAAGGAATTCGGCACGCCCAAGGCCCTGCAGGAACCCAATCTGCTCAGCGTCATCCTCGCCGTGGAGAACTCGGCCAAGCCCGTGGTGGCCGCCATGCACACCATCGCCATGGGCGGCGGTCTGGAGCTGCCCCTGGGCTGCCACTACCGTATTGCCGCGCCGGGCTGCAAGGTCGCACTGCCTGAAGTGAAACTGGGGCTGATCCCCGGTGCCGGCGGCACGCAGCGCCTGCCGCGCGCCCTGGGTGTGGAACCCGCACTGAACATGATCGTCAGTGGTGAACCCGTGCCCAGCGAGATGCTGGCCCAGGTGCCCGGCCAGAAGCTGTTCGACAAGCTGGCCAAGTCCAACGAATCCCTGATGGATGAGGCCATCGCCCTGGCGCGCGAGAAGGCCGATGTGCGTCCGCTGCCGCTGGTGCGCAACCTGCCGGCCAAGCATCCGCAGGGCGACGCCTACTTCCAGTTTGCCCGCAATATGGTGGGCGGCATGAGCAAGAACTTTCCGGCGCCGCTCAAGTGCGTCGACGCCGTGGAAGCCGCCACCAAGAAAAAGTTCGACGACGGACTGGTCTTCGAGCGCGATATCTTCATCAACCTGATGTGGACGCCCGAGTGCCGTGCGCTGCGCCACATTTTCGCAGCCGAACGTGCCGCATCCAAGATCCCGGATGTGCCGGACGACACGCCCAAGCGCGAGATCAAGTCGGTCGCCGTGATCGGCGCCGGCACCATGGGCGGTGGCATCACCATGAACTTCCTGAACGCCGGCATTCCCGTGAAGATGCTGGAGATGAAGCAGGAGGCGCTGGACCGCGGCCTCGCCACCATCCGCAAGAACTACGAAGCCCAGGTCACCAAGGGCAAGCTCAAGCAGGACAAATACGAGCAGCGCATGGCCCTGCTGTCGACCACGCTGAACTACGCGGACCTCAAGGACGCCGACCTCGTGATCGAGGCCGTGTTCGAGGAGATGGGTGTCAAGGAAGCCGTGTTCAAGAAGCTCGACGAGGTGATGAAACCCGGTGCCATCATGGCTTCCAACACGTCCACGCTGGACGTCAACAAGATCGCCTCCTTCACCAAGCGTCCGCAGGACGTGGTGGGCCTGCATTTCTTCAGCCCGGCCAACGTCATGAAGCTGCTGGAAGTGATCCGCGGCGCCAAGACCGGCAAGGACGTGCTGGCCACCGTGATGGCCGTGGCCAAGACCATCAAGAAGACCGCGGTGGTCTCGGGTGTCTGCGACGGTTTCATCGGCAACCGCATGATCGAGCAGTACAGCCGCCAGGCCGGTTTCCTGATCGAGGAGGGCGCAACGCCCGAGCAGGTCGACAAGGCGGTCGAGAAATTCGGCTTTGCCATGGGCCCCTTCCGCATGGGTGACCTGGCGGGCAACGACATCGGCTGGGCCATTCGCAAGCGTCGTTATGTCGAGAAGCCGAACATGAAGTACAGCAAGACGGCCGACCTGCTGTGCGAGCTGGGCCGTTACGGCCAGAAGACCGGCGCCGGCTGGTACGACTACAAGCCGGGCAAGCGCGACGCCATCCCCAGCCAGCTGGTGGTGGACATGATCGAGAAGCACCGCAAGGACATGGGTATCACCCCGCGCAAGATCTCTGACGAGGAAATCGTGCAGCGCCTGGTCTACGCCCTGGTCAACGAAGGCGCGCACATCGTGGAAGAAGGCATTGCGTCCCGCGCCAGCGACATCGACATGGTCTACCTGACTGGCTACGGCTTTCCCATCCACCGTGGTGGTCCCATGCAGTACGCCGACATGGTGGGCCTGTTCAATGTGGCGCAAAGCATGCAGCGTTTTGCCCAGAATCCGCTGGACGACGCCCAATTCTGGCAGCCGGCACCCCTCTTGGCCCGCTTGGTGGCCGAAGGCAAGAGCTTCAACGGCTAAGCATTAGGAGATTCAGACATGACCAACGCCGTTATCGTTTCCACCGCACGCACCCCCCTGGCCAAGAGCTGGAAGGGCGCTTTCAACATGACCCACGGCGCCACCCTGGGCGGCCATGCCGTGCAGCACGCCATCCAGCGCGCCGGCATCGACGCCGCCGAAGTGGACGACGTGCTCATGGGCTGTGCCACGCCCGAGGGCGCCACGGGCTCCAACATCGCGCGCCAGATCGCGCTGGCCGCCGGCTGCCCGGTCACCGTCTCGGGTGTCACCGTCAACCGTTTCTGTTCCTCGGGACTGCAGACCATTGCCATGGCCGCGCAACGCATCATCGCCGGCGAGGGTGATGTCTACGTGGCCGGCGGCGTGGAGAGCATCTCCTGCGTGCAGAACGAAGCCAACCGCCACATGATCACGGATCCGGCCCTGCTCAAGGCCAAGCCCGAGATCTACTGGAACATGCTGCAGACCGCCGAGCAGGTGGCCAAGCGTTACAACATCGGTCGCGATGTGATGGACGAATACGGTGCCGCCAGCCAGCAGAAGGCCTGCGCGGCCCAGGCCGCGGGCCTGTTCAACGCAGAGATCGCCCCCATCACGGTGACGGCCGGCGTGGCCGACAAGACACTGGGCCTGATCACCAAGAAGGTCACCATCAGCGCGGACGAAGGCCTGCGCGAAGGCACCACGAAAGAAGGCATCAGCGGCATCAAGCCGGCCATGCCGGGCGGTGTGATCTCGGCCGGCAATGCCAGCCAGTTCTCCGACGGTGCCGGTGCCTGCGTGCTCATGAGCGAAGAACTCGCCAGCAAGCGCGGCTTCAAGCCCCTGGGCCGATTCCTCGGTTTTGCCGTGGCCGGCTGCGAACCCGACGAGATGGGCATCGGCCCGGTCTTTGCGGTCCCGAAGGTGCTCAAGCGCCTGGGTCTGAAGGTGTCGGACATCGATCTCTGGGAACTCAACGAAGCCTTCGCCGTGCAGGTGCTCTACTGCCGCGACAAGCTGGGCATCCCGGCCGATCGCCTGAACGTCAACGGGGGCGCCATCGCCGTGGGCCATCCCTACGGCGTCAGCGGCCAGCGCCTGACCGGCCACGCCCTGATCGAAGGCAAGCGCCGCGGTGCCAAGCGTGTGGTCGTCACCATGTGCATCGGTGGCGGCATGGGCGCGGCCGGCGTGTTCGAGGTTCTGTAAGAAGCCGGAGACGAAGATGAGCTACCGGCAGACGCTGGATTTCCTGCTCTACCAGTGGCTCGCAGCCGACGCGCTGAATGAGCGCGAACGTTTCGCGGACCACAGCCGCGAAACCTTCGCCGCCGTGCTCGACACCTGCGAACGCATCGCGCGCGAGAAATACGCGCCCTTCAACCGCACGGTCGATATCGAGGAGCCGCGCTTCGACGGCGAGCGGGTCATTCTGCCGCAGGCGACCTACGATGCCCAGAAGGCCTACGCGGCCTCGGGCATGCTCAGCGCGGCGCAGGATTACGAGGTGGGCGGCATGCAGCTGCCCTACACGGTGGAGGCTGCGGCCAATTCATTCTTTGCCATGGCCTCGGTCAGCATAGGCTCGGGCCTGCTGACTTCGGGCAATGCCAACCTGCTGATGGCACACGGCACGGATCTGCAGAAGGAAGTCTTTGCGAAGAACGAGTTCGCGGGCCGCTTCTCGGGAACCATGTGTCTGAGTGAGCCGCAGGCCGGCTCGTCTCTGAGCGACATCGCCACGCGCGCTGTGCCAGACGGTACCGATTACCAGAACGACCCCCTGGGTCCGCGTTACCGCCTCAAGGGCAACAAGATGTGGATCTCGGCCGGCGAACACGAGCTGACCGAGAACATCATCCACCTGGTGCTGGCCAAGATCCCCGGTCCGGATGGCAAGACCATCCCCGGAACACGGGGCATTTCTCTGTTCATCGTGCCCAAGAAGCTCGTGGACACGCAGGGCCAGCTGACCGGCGAGCGCAACGATGTGGCGCTGGCCGGCCTGAACCACAAATGCGGCTGGCGCGGCACCACCAACACCCTGCTGAACTTCGGCGAGGGCAAGTACCCGGTGCGCGGTGAGAGTGGGGCGATCGGATACCTCGTCGGCCAGCCCGGCCAGGGCCTGCGCTGCATGTTCCACATGATGAACGAGGCGCGCATCGGCATCGGCATGGCGGCCACCATGCTGGGCATGGCGGGTTACCAGGCCAGCCTCGAATACGCGAAGAACCGCCCGCAGGGCCGTCCGATTGGACCCGACGGCAAAGATGCCGCGAAACCGCAGATCCGCATCATCGAACACGCCGACATCAAACGCATGCTGCTGGCCCAGAAGTCCTGGTGCGAAGGCTCTCTGGCCCTGCAGCTGTATTGCGCGCGCCTGGTCGACGAGCAGCACACGGGCACGCCGGCTGCTGCCGACGAGGCCCGCCTGCTGCTGGAGGTGCTGACCCCGATCGCCAAGAGCTGGCCCAGCGAGTGGTGCCTGGAGGCCAATTCCCTGGCCATCCAGATCCACGGCGGCTACGGCTACACACGCGATTTCCCGGTGGAGCAGTACTGGCGCGACAACCGCCTCAACATGATCCACGAAGGCACGCACGGCATCCAGGCCTTGGACCTGCTGGGCCGCAAGGTGCTGATGGAGGAGGGCCGGGGCCTGCATCTGCTGGCCGGCCGCATGACGGCGACCATCCAGCGGGCCCAGGCGCAGACCGAACTGGCACCCTATGCCGCCCAACTGGCCCAGGCCCTGCAGCAGGTGGGCGCAGCCACGAAAGCCGCCTGGTCCACCGGCCAGCCCGGCGAGGCCCTGGCCAATGCCGTGCCCTATCTGCAGGCTTTCGGCCACACCGTGCTGGCCTGGATCTGGCTGGAGGTGGCACTGGTCCCCCAGGCCGGCGACCGTGACGCGAGCCAACGCGGCCGCCTGTTGTCAGCACAATACTTCTTCCGATATGAATTGCCGAAAATCGGCGCCTGGCTTAAGGTGGTGGAATCCCGTGACATGACGTGTGCGGAATTTCCTGAGGAGGCGTTCTGATGGCAACTGAAATCAACAAACTCCGTATCGAGCGGCTGGTCTGGATTCTTGTCTATGGCGGGCTGATCGCGCTGGTGCTGGGCATGTTCGTGCAGCGCTACGACCGGCTGCTGGCTGACATCATGCAGATAGTCGGCACCATCGTCGCCAGCAGCGGGGCCCTGCTGATCTGGGTCCGCTCCCGCATGAAGTGAAATAACAGAGGAACAAAGGCAGAGACATGACACGTAGCATCCAGCAACTCTTCGACCTCCAGGGCAAGACCGCCCTGATCACCGGCGGCTCGCGCGGCCTGGGCCTGCAGCTGGCCCAGGCGCTGGGCGAGGCCGGCGCGCGCGTGATGCTCAGCGCCCGCAAGGCCGAGGAACTGGAGGTGGCGGTGGCCGACCTGCAGGCCGCCGGCATCGACGCGCGCTGGATCGCCGCTGACTGTGCCAGGGAGGAAGACATCCACCGCCTGGCCGATGAAACCATGCAGCGCATGGGCGAGGTCGACATCCTGGTCAACAACGCCGGTGCCGCCTGGGGCGCGCCGGCCGAGGACCACCCGATTCCCGCCTGGGACAAGGTGATGAACCTCAATATCCGCGGCTATTTCATCCTGAGCCAGGTGATCGGCAAGAAGAGCATGATCCCGCGCAAGTCGGGCCGCATCATCAACGTGGCGTCCATCGCCGGCCTGGGTGGCAACCCGCCCGAGATGACCACCATCGCCTACAACACGTCGAAAGGCGCGGTGATCAACTTCACGCGCGCGCTGGCCGCCGAATGGGGCAAGTACAGCATCAATGTCAACGCCATCTGCCCGGGTTTTTTCCCCAGCCGCATGACGGCAGGCACCCTGGAAGCCTGGGGTGTGGAGAACCTGAAAAAGCACGCCCCGCTGCAACGCCTGGGCGACGACGAGGACCTCAAGGGCCTGTGCGTGCTCTACGCCTCGGACGCCGGAAAGCACATCACCGGCCAGTGGCTGGCCGTCGATGGTGGCGTGAGCTGCGTGACGGGCGGCTGAAGGCGGGTGACATGAGTATTCCCTTTGGCGTTCGCGTTCCCTTTGTCGATCACCTGGGTTTCACCCTGGAGCGCTTCGAGGACGGCCAGTCCGAGCTGCATTACGAAGCCAGGCCCGAGCACCTGAACTCCTTCGCCGTCACGCACGGTGGCGCCACCATGACGCTGATGGACGTGGCCATGGCCACGGCAGCGCGCAGCGTGCAGCCCGAGATGGGCGTGGTGACCATCGAGATGAAGACCAGCTTCATGCAGGCCGCGCGCGGCAAGCTCACGGCCAAAGGCCGGCTGATCCACCGTACCGCCACGCTGGCCTTCACCGAGGCCACTATTTTCGACGCCGAGGGCAAGCCCTGCTCGCACGCCACCGGCACCTTCAAGTACGTCAGGCGGCTGCCCACGGGTCCCAAGGACAGCAACGCGCTGAACGTGATTTCCACCGACTGATATAGATAGAGAGACACCATGCCCGCAAACCGCCAGATCCTGCTCGACAACCGCCCCGAGGGCGAAGCCACCACCGCCAATTTCAAGCTCGTCACCGTCCAGACGCCCGCGCTGCAGGACGGCCAGGTGCTGGTGCGTCATCATTTCCTGAGCCTGGACCCCTATATGCGCGGCCGCATGAACGACAGCAAGAGCTACGCCCAGCCCCAGCCGCTGGGCGAGGTCATGATCGGCGGCACCGTCGGTGAAGTCGTCGAAAGCCGCCACCCCAAGTTCGCCGCCGGTGACAAGGTGGTGGGCATGGGCGGCTGGCAGGAATACAGCGTGGTCGACGCCAACCAGCCTGGCGCCGTGCGCAAGGTGGACACCACGCACGTGCCGCTGAGCCACTACCTGGGGGCAGTCGGCATGCCCGGGGTGACGGCCTGGTATGGCCTGGTCAAGATCATCGACCCCAAGGCCGGCGAGACCATGGTGGTCAGCGCGGCTTCGGGCGCCGTCGGCAGCGCCTACGGCGCTCTTGCCAAGGCACGCGGCTGCCGTGTGGTGGGCGTTGCCGGTGGCAAGGACAAGTGCGACTACGTGGTGAACGAACTCGGCTTTGACGCCTGCATCGACTACAAGCAGCACAAGGATGCGGGCTCGCTCTCCAAGGCGCTCAAGCAGGCCTGCCCCAACGGCATCGACGGTTATTTCGAGAACGTGGGCGGTATGGTGCTGGACGCCGTGCTGCTGCGCATGAACGCCCACGGCCGCATTGCGGTCTGCGGCATGATCGCCGGCTACGATGGCCAGCCCATGCCCCTGGCCAACCCGGCCCTGATCCTGGTCAACCGGCTCAAGGTGCAGGGTTTCATCGTCAGCGAGCACATGGAGATCTGGCCCGAGGCGCTCAAGGAACTCGGCACCCTGGTCGGCACCGGCAAGCTGCGTCCGCGCGAGAGCGTGGCGCCTGACCTGGCAGCGGCGCCCGAGGCTTTCCTGGGCCTGCTCAAGGGCAGGAACTTCGGCAAGCAGCTGGTCAAGCTCATCTAGGGCCTGTTCACACCATGGACCATGCCCCGCACCCGCAGAACAGCGCTGGAGCAGGGCAGGCCATCGCCAGGAGGGGCGAGGAGTTTCGCGACGATCTGCGTACGCCGGGCAGCCGTAATGCCCAGGCCCGACGCCTGCTGTCGGCCGAGGAACTGGCACCGCTCACCACCCTGTCGGATAGCCGCTCGATGCTGGCCGTGATGCAGACGGTGCTGCTGGCTGCATGCGGCATGGTCCTGGCCCTGTCCGCATGGCCAACGCCGTGGTGGTGGGCGGGTGGCCTGGCCGGCTTGATGTTGATCGGTGTGGCCCAGCACGGGCTCTTCATCCTGGCGCACGAGGCCGCGCATTACCGTCTGCTGTCCAACCGTGCACTCAACGATGGGCTGGGCCGCCTGATCGGCATGAGCGGCGGTGTCTCCATGTGCACCTACCGTGTCACGCACCGCCTGCACCACAACAACCTCTATGGCCCCGAAGACCCGGACACGGCCATCCACGGCGGTTATCCGCGCGGCCAGGCCTATCTGTGGAAAAAACTGGCGCAGGATCTGATCGGCTGGAACGCCTGGAAAACCTACGCCTACTTCTTCGGCTCGCCGGCCATCAACGAGGACACGAAGCGGCGCATCTCCCCGCTGGACGACACCTCGCCGCAACTGCGCGCCGCGGCCCGGCGCGATCGCTGGGGCGTGGCGGCCTTCCATCTTCTGGCGCCTGTCTGCGCCACGCTGATCGGCGGCCTCGACGGCCTGCTGATCTACCTGGCCCTGTGGACCCTGCCGCTGCTTACGACGCTGCAGCCCATCCTGCGCCTGCGGGCCATTTGCGAACACGGTGCGGTGCGCGACCTCACATCGCCCCTGACGGCGGCGCGCACCAACCGGACCTGGGGCAGCGTGGGCAACTGGCTTGGGCGTTTTTTCCTGTTCCCGCACCACGTGAACTACCACCTGGAACACCACCTGTATCCGGCCGTGCCCCATTACAACCTGCCACGCCTGCACCGGTTGCTGATGGCAAAGAACGCCTTGCATGAAGCCGAGGTGCGTGACCTGGCCGAAACCTGGACCCAGATCTTTGCAGCACGCAGGCCGCGGGACGCCAGCCCACATTAAACGAGGAGCAAAAATGATCAAGGATTTCGCCGGCAAGACCGCTGTGCTGACCGGTGCCGGTTCCGGTTTCGGGCTGGAGTGCGCGCGCATCGGCGCCCGTCTGGGCATGAAACTGGTACTCGCCGATGTGCAGCAGGACGCGCTGGAGCGTGCCGCCGCCGAGATGAAAGCGACCGGCGCCGAGGTGCTGGCCCAGCAGGTCGACGTCTCGGATGCCGCCCAGATGGAGCATCTCGCACGCCGTGTTCAGGAGCGCTTCGGTGCACCGCATTTCGTGTTCAACAATGCCGGCGTGGGCGCAGGCGGCCTGGTCTGGGAAAACACCGTGCAGGATTGGCAGTGGGTGCTGGGCGTCAACCTCTGGGGCGTGATCCACGGCGTGCGCCTGTTCACGCCCATGATGCTGGAGGCCGCGCAGAAGGATCCGTCCTACCGCGGCCACATTGTCAACACGGCCAGCATGGCTGGCCTGCTGAACCCGCCCAATATGGGCGTCTACAACGTCAGCAAGCATGCCGTGGTCTCGCTCAGCGAGACGCTGTACCAGGACCTGGCGCTGGTGACGGAGCAGGTGGGCGCCTCGGTGCTGTGCCCCTATTTCGTGCCCACCGGCATCCACCAGAGCGAACGCAACCGGCCGGACGAACTGGCCATGGCCAAGCCCACCCGCAGCCAGCTCATCGGCCAGGCCATGAGCGACAAGGCGGTGAGCTCGGGCAAGGTGACGGCGGCCGAGGTGGCGCAGAAGGTCTTCGATGCCATGGCGGCGGGCCAGTTCTACATCTACAGCCACCCCAAGGCCATTGCCTCGGTGCAGACGCGCCTGGAAGACATCATGCAGGCGCGCAACCCGACCGATCCTTTTGCCCACAAACCCGAACTGGGCGAGGAACTGCGCCGGGCGCTGCGTGCCGCCACGGGCTGAGCGCGCAGGACAGGAGTTCCGAACTTGTGAAGAAATCGTAGCGAGCGGCCCGAGCGCAAGGCGGACGGAGCGCAGCCACCGGAACGTACTTCCTGTACGTGAGGATGGCGACAACGCAGTTGCGGCATAGGCTAACTTTTGCGCAGCAAAAGTTAAGCGCAGCGGCCGGAGCCAACACCGCCCAACGCGGCGATCGGGCCGCGCAGTAGATTTATTTGCAAGTTCTCAGTGGATCTTGGGCGGCGACTGCTTGTCGCTGTCGATCAGCAGATCGAGCTGGGCCAGCGGGTTGTTCTGCCGGTCCTGCGCCTCGACGAAGTGCAGCAGTTCGACGTTCTTGATGAAGCTGGCAGCCGAGGAGACCTCCAGCAGCTTCTCGGGCGCCATGGGGCGGGCCACCGCATAACCCTGCACGTAGTCCACGCCGATCTCCGCCAGGGCCTGGACCGTGGCCGCATCCTCGGCCCATTCGGCAATGGTCTTCATGCCGAGGTTGCGTGCCAGGTTGACGATGGCCTCGACGATGGACACATTGGCCGGATGCTGGTTCATGTTGACGACAAAACTGCCGTCGATCTTGAGCAGGTCCGCGGGCAACTCCTTGAGGTAGGAGAAGGAGGTGTAGCCGGCGCCGAAGTCGTCCAGCGCCACCCGGGCGCCATAACCACGCACCTTGTCGATGAAACGACGCGTGTTCTTCAGGTCATGCAGGGCAATGCTCTCGGTGATCTCGATGCACAGGAAGCTGGAGATGTGGCTGTTGCGACGCAGCATGTCGAACACTTCCAGCATGAACTCCTCGTCGTTGAGCGAGGCGCCGCTGAGGTTGATGCAGACGAACTGGGTGCGCAGCAGCTTGGCACGGTGCTGGTCCAACCAGGCCAGGGTGGTGGTCAGGACCCAGTGGTCGATCTTGCTCATGCGCCCGCTGTCCTCGGCCGCTGCAATCACGCGGCTGACGGGCACCAGCTCTCCGGCGGTATCGCGCATGCGCAGCAGCACCTCGAAGTTGAGCGCATCGTTCGGACGCGTCAGCGACATGATGGGCTGCATCTCCAGATAGAGGCCGGCGATGTTTTCACTGGCGGAGAGCTCGCCGATGAGGCGGATCTCGGCCTGATGTTCCTTGAAGGCGGGCGAACCATGCTCGTACACGACCAGTCCGCGGTACTGGCCGGTCTTGGCTTCGCGGCAGGCGCGGTCGGAGGTGGAAAGGACTTCCTTGAACTGCGTGCCCGGGCTGACCTCGATCAGGCCGATGGAACCGCGCACATAGAAGGCCTTCTCTCCCACGCGGAAAGGCTTGTCGTCGATGCTGTCGATGATGCCGCGGCTGATCACCGTGGCCAGCGGCATGCGCGTGTCGGGCAGCAGGATGACGAACTCGTCCCCGCCGACACGCCCCAGCCGCATATGGCCGGCCAGCAGGCTGTTGACGCGGTGGCAGACCTGCCGCAGCACCTCGTCACCCGCATTGTGGCCGTAGAGATCGTTGATGAGCTTGAAGCGGTCCAGGTCCAGGTAAGCCAGGGCCAGGGGGTGCGCATCATCGACGGCCGCCACCGCCTCGTTGAAGGCCTTCTCGACACCACGCCGGTTCAGCACCTTGGTCAGCGCATCGTTATCCGCCAGGAAGTTCAGCTCCTCGGCGGCAATGGACTTGTCGGTCACATCCTGCAGGGAACCTTCGATCTTGTCACCGGAGAGGGCCGCCTTGACCAGGTAACGGCGCGGCGCCTCGAAGCCGGTCACGTCCATCTGGCTGCGGATCTCGATATCACCGTCCTGCCGGTTCTGCACCAGGTCGAGCAGTTGTTGCCAGATGTCGGCCCCGAAATACTGCTGCCAGGTGTTGTGCGTCGTCTTGAAGGCGCGCGACCCCAGCATCTTGCGCAAGGCGGGATTGATGCTCGTGAAGCGGCCCTGCAGATCCAGGGTGAACATGCCGATGGGGAGGACGTCGTACGCATGCTGCAACTGGGCCTGGGCCGCCAGCCGTGCTTTGTGCTCCTGTCGCATCTGTTCGGCAATCGCCAGGGAAATCAGAAGCGCCGAAGCCAAGGTGACGATGACCGTGTTGAGGGATTCATCTAGCCCCTTGGTCCCCATCGATGCGGCAAAGATATCGAACAGGGTCGATATCATGGTGACGCCAAGCGACGCCGCGTAAAGGATGGCAACCCGGTTGCGATTCACGATCACAATCCGCCCCAGGACATAAACGAAAAAGGGCGCCCAGACAGCTCCCAGGGCCCACATCGTCGGCAAAAATATGTGCCTCGGCAGGAAAGCGGCCGCCATGAAAAGCGCCATGCATAGCCACTGGAGTATCGTGATCGGAAGCGCATAGCGCATCCTGCGAAGATCCTCGATGAACAGCTCTTTGAATAGAGTGACCGTCAACAAGGCCCACGCCGCGCGAGTAAATGAGCGTCCCTGGGGCAACCAGTCGGGTGGCACCGCATGGTTGAGCCACTGGTCATCCCAGCCGCCAGCGGTGGCGCTTAGCCGTACCGTCACGATCAGCCACGCAGCGAAGACCAGATAAAGACGCTGTCGGTTCAAGATCGCGGTGATCAGCACAAAAACGGCCAGGACCAATATCCCGCCATCGATCAGGCCTGACTTGCGGTGGTAGTCCCGGATCGCTATATCGAACCGGTCGCGATCCCACAATTCCGCACTCAGTCTGGCGGGCCCGACAAATGAACCGCGGCAGATCACATCGCGGACAGACAGGGAGATAGGCATCGCATGCCCCGCCATGGCGCGGTAGATGGTCTGCTCATGGCCGTGACCCGTCGTGCCACCGATAGGGCTGAGGCTCTGCCCCTCCCAGCATTGAAGTTCTACAGCATGCTTGGACGGGAATTCGATCAACCTGGGCTGGGGCCCTGATCCCAGGTCCGGGACCTTAAAACCGAACCAGATCGGAAGCTCGGACAGGTTGGTTTTGTAGAACTTGCTCGTTGGCGCCGTGGCAAGACGGGCCTTGGCGTCTTCCACCGCCAGCGGGGTGGCTGAAGGCTCGAGCACCTGGAGTTCGAATTGAACCTCGGATTGGCTACGGTAGAGATTGGGCCAAAGGAACAGCGCGGCCAACGAGACCAGGGCAATCGCAAGAGGAATCCCATTGAACGCGATGGCGTTGGATATGCGATCCAAGCCTCGGGAAATCGCGTTCGCTACGGATATCAGCCCTTGTGACAGTGCTGTCAAGATCGGTTCCCTTGTTTTTTGTTCCATTCCAAAGCCAGGAACGGACTGGCCAAGCAATCCACATGGTCAATCAGTGGATTGCTGGGCGTTAGGATAGCGCGATCTCGACGCGTTTGGCTATGTTTCCAGGAAAATTAGCCCCTTGCACCTGCTGAATGTTGTGCGAAAGTGGACTTCATCTTTTCCTCATCGCCACTCCAGCTGCGCGGCTCCAGGCAACTCCGCTGGATGTCCGGGTGTTGCGTATAGAAGAAAAATTCCAGAAGCGGATTGTTGCTTGCGACCAGCCGATCATGGAAGGCGCGGACTTCCAGTCCCAATACGCGGTGCGGAATATTGTTCTGCTTGGGCAGGAAAGTCTTGCCGGGAAGCACGTCTGCAAGGGTGAGCTGTTCGTACATGCGGTCCAGGGGGGGCCTCGCACCTACAAGGATCCAGTCCACGTGGTTGTGCGCGCAGTACTGGTACACCGCTTTGAGAAGCAACATCCTGACCAGACGGCCAGGCATACCATGCGCCACCCCCAAACGCCTGACTTCCGCTATCGTCTTGTTGCGCAACCCATCCGGTAAAGCGACGAATTGCTCCAGATTCAAGGGATTGACCCGATTCGTCTGAATGCGTACCGTCCCTAATGCAGATCCATCCACCTTTGATTCGGCGATCAGCAGGACCACCCCATCTTCAGTGTCGTCCTGTTCGGGCGTCTTGAGGGTCTCGGCGACCAGGGGCAAATGCCGGGCATAGGCCCGTTGACGTACTTCAACGACCTTCCTCAGATCGTCAGTATTGCTGGCCTGACGGACTGTGAACGGCAGGTATTGCTCGTTGGCCGGCACGGGCTGGTCCTCTTCGGGTTCCAGATAGGCGGGCGGGATGGGCATGGACCGAACGGAGACTTCAGTTCCCAGAAGATTGGTCGACATCAGTAGCACCTCAGGCTAGGGTTATTGCCCGTCTGGCTGAGTCCAGCCCCCCCAACGGACATGCCTCACTTTATGCCTTTGTCGTTAAAAAATTGAGTCGGGTTTTGCCTGATCTTCATGTAGGAATTTGTCTGACAGGGGCTCCCGGGCCTGTGGCACACTCGCTGACTTTGTTTCCCTTGACCGGCCTCCATGGCCGGTGGTTTACCCAAGAGTCATGCAGAAAATCGTCGCGCAGATCGCGCAGGAAATCCGGGTTCGTGTGCAGCAGGTCGAGGCCGCCGTGGCCTTGCTGGACGGGGGAGCCACCGTGCCCTTCATCGCCCGCTACCGCAAGGAAGTCACCGGCGGGCTGGACGACATCCAGCTGCGGGAGCTGGAAGCCCGGCTGGCCTATCTGCGGGAGCTGGAAGAGCGCCGCGCCGCGGTGCTCAAGAGCATCGAAGAACAGGGCAAGCTCACGCCCCCCCTGCGGGCTGCCATCGAGGCCGCCCCGACCAAGCAGGAGCTGGAAGACCTCTACCTGCCCTATAAACCGAAGCGCCGCACCAAAGGGCAGATTGCCCGGGAAGCCGGCCTGGAGCCGCTGGCCGACCGGCTGTTTGCCGATCCGGGCCTGAACCCGGCCACCGAGGCCGTAGCCTTTGTTTTGAAGGAGAAGACCGAGGCCGGCGACGACTTCACCACCGTGGCCGCCGTGCTCGACGGTGTGCGCGACCTGCTGTCCGAGCGCTGGGCCGAGGACGCGGCCCTGGTGCAGTCGCTAAGACTGTGGCTCTGGCAGGAGGGCCTGTTCCAGAGCAAGCTGGCCAGTGGCAAGGACGAGAACCACCCCGATGTGGCCAAGTTCCGCGACTATTTCGACTACGACGAACCGATCGGCCGGGTGCCTTCGCACCGGGCGCTGGCGGTGTTCCGCGGCCGGGCCCAGGAAATCCTGGACGCCAAGCTGGTCTTGCCGGTCGAACCGGAGCCGGGCAAGCCCTCGATTGCCGAAGGCAAGATCGCCCTGCACCTGGGCTGGAGCCACAAGGCCCGCCCGGGCGACGACCTGATCCGCAAGTGCGTGGCCTGGACCTGGCGTGTCAAGCTCAGCCTCTCGACCGAACGTGACCTGTTTGCCCGCCTGCGCGAAGAAGCCGAGAAGGTGGCCATCAAGGTCTTTGCCGACAACCTGCGCGACCTGCTGCTGGCCGCCCCCGCCGGCCCGCGCGTGGTCATGGGCCTGGACCCGGGCATTCGCACCGGCGTCAAGGTGGCTGTGGTCGACGCCACGGGCAAGCTGGTGGATACCGCCACGGTCTATCCGCACGAGCCTAGATGCGACTGGGACGGCTCCCTGCACACCCTGGGCCGCCTGGTCGAGAAGCATGGCGTGAACCTGATCGCCATCGGCAACGGCACGGCCAGCCGCGAGACCGACAAGCTGGCGGCCGACCTGATCAAGCTGGCGGCCAAGGTGGACAAGCAGATAGAGAAGGTGGTGGTCAGCGAGGCGGGCGCCTCGGTCTATTCGGCCAGCGAATTCGCTTCTCAAGAGATGCCCGATGTGGATGTCAGCCTGCGCGGCGCCGCCAGCATCGCGCGCCGCCTGCAGGACCCGCTGGCCGAACTGGTCAAGATCGACCCCAAGTCCATCGGCGTCGGCCAGTACCAGCACGATGTGAACCAGAGCGAGCTGGCACGCAGCCTGGACACCGTGGTGGAGGACTGCGTGAACTCGGTGGGTGTGGACCTGAACACCGCCAGCGTGCCGCTGCTGTCGCGCGTGTCCGGTCTGTCCTCGTCCGTGGCCAAGGCGGTGGTACGCTGGCGTGAATCGAATGGCGCGTTCAAGAGCCGGCAGGACCTGCTGCAGGTCACTGGCCTGGGCGCCAAGACCTTCGAGCAGAGCGCGGGTTTCCTGCGCATCCGTGGTGGCGACAACCCGCTGGACATGACGGGGGTACACCCCGAGACCTACCCGGTGGTGGAAAAGATCATGGCGCAGACCGGCAAGCCCGTGGCCGAGCTCATGGGCCGCGCCGAGATGCTCAAGACCCTCAAACCCGAGCTGTTCGCCAACGAACGCTTCGGTGTCATCACGGTGAAGGACATCCTGGGCGAACTGGAGAAACCGGGGCGCGACCCGCGCCCGGACTTCAAGGTGGCGCGCTTCAACGAGGGCGTGGACGACATCAAGGACCTGCAGGAGGGCATGGTGCTCGAAGGCACGGTCAGCAACGTGGCCCAGTTCGGCGCCTTCGTGGACCTGGGCGTGCACCAGGACGGCCTGGTGCACGTGAGCCAGCTGGCCAACAAGTTCGTCAACGACGCGCGCGAGGTGGTCAAGACCGGCGACATCGTCAAGGTCAAGGTGCTGGAGGTGGACGTGGCGCGCAAGCGCATCAGCCTGACCATGAGACTCGACGCCGCCCCGGCCCGCCGCGACGCGCCGCGCGAGAACCGCTATGAAGGGGCAGGGCGGGGCCAGCAAGCGCCGCGCCGCGACAACGGCCCGGCACCCCAGTCGGCCATGGCCTCGGCCTTTGCCAAGCTCAAGCGCTGAGCCACAGGGCCGGAGGCGGCGGGCGGTGTGAACGGGTTCACGCCCCTGTCACCTGGGGGGCTGGCCGCTCGACGCAGCGGCTGAGGGCAGGACATAATGGCGCCATGAGCCAGAACGATGCCCGGAGACCGTAGCCATGGAGTTGAATGCCCTGCTGGCGTCCCCCATCGTGCTGCCCAGCATCCCCAAAGTGGTCGCCTTGCTGCTCAGCGAGCTGGACCGCGAGGTCACCGACCTGAAGAACATCACCCAGCTCATCAGCACCGACCCGGCCCTGACCACGCGTGTGCTGCAGACCGCCAACACCCCCCTGTTCCGGCTCTCGGGCAAGGTCAACAGCGCCGCCGAGGCCCTGGCCATCCTGGAGCTTTCCCACATCCGCCAGATGGCAGCCGAGGCCGCCTCGGCCGCCTCGCTCAAGGGCATCCCCGGCATCAACCTGCCGCAGTTCTGGGTCTACAGCCTCAACGTCGCCAAGCTGGCGCGCTCGCTGGCCGGCGTGACCCGGCAGAACCAGGGTGCGGCCTTCACCTGCGGCCTGATCCATGCCATCGGTGAACTGGTCATGCATGCCGGCATGCCTGCCGAAATGGCCGTCTTGAACAAGGAACTCGGGCCCTTGGACCTCAAGCGCGCCAAGGCCGAGTTCCTGCGCTTTGGCTACAACTATGCCCATGTCGGTGCCGCTTATGCGCGCCAGTGGCGCTTCCCGCAGCCCATGGTCGACGCCCTGGAACACCAGTACGCGCCGTTTTCCAACAACGTCTACGAACCGTTGGCCGGGGTCATCCACCTCGCCACCTGGCGCGCCCGGGCCCGGGAAGCCCAGCTCAACGAGCGTGCCCTGGCCGTGACCTTTCCCGGCGAAGTGGGCGAGGTGCTGGACCTGGACATCGACATGGTGCTGCAGCAGGACCCCTTCGACTGGTCCGCCCATACCTGAGAGGCTGCGTGCCGGTTTCCCCGATTCTTCCTGCATGAAAGCCTTGAGTCTGTACGCCGGGCCGGCGGCCCGCGAGCACATCCGCCAGCACGGCCTGTTGCCGGCCCACATCCACACCATCCCGGCGGCGGCCGGTGGCCCCAAGGGACTGATCCTGGGCGCGCTGGACCGCTACCTCTTCGGCCAATGGCTACCGCAATCGGCCCAGCCGGTCGACCTGGTCGGTGCCTCCATCGGGGCCTGGCGCATGGCCACCGCCTGCCTGGACGACCCGGTGGCCGCCTTCGAGCGCCTGGAGCACGACTACATCCGCCAGCATTACGAGTTCCGGCCCGGCAACAAGCTGCCCAGCGCCCGCCACGTGAGCGAGATGTTCGGGCAGAACCTGCGCTCTTTTTATGGCGGCCGTGAAACGCAGGTGCTGCAGCATCCGCGTTACCACCTGCATGTCCTGACCTCGCGGGGCCGCCATATCTTGCGGCGCGAGCACGGCCTGCGCACGCCACTGGGTTATCTGGGGGCCTTCCTCACCAATTCAGTACAGCGCAAGGCCATGGGCGCCTGGCTGGAACGCGTGGTGTTTTCCACCCGCAGCGCGCCTTTGCCTGGCGCACCCTGCGCAGCGCTGCCCTTTGACAGCCACGACTATCGCACCCGACAACTCCCTCTGGACAAGGCCAATTTCTACCCGGCCCTGCAGGCCAGCTGCTCCATTCCCTTTGCGCTGCAGGCCGTGCACGACATCCCCGGCGCGCCGCCCGGCGCCTACTGGGACGGCGGTATCACCGACTACCACCTGCACCTGAACTACGCCGCGGCACCCGATGCGGCGCAGCGGCCCGGCCTGGTGCTATACCCGCATTTCCAGCGCGCCGTGGTGCCGGGCTGGCTGGACAAGGGATTGCCGTGGCGGCACCGGGCCACGCAGCACCTGGACAACATGCTGCTGCTGGCGCCGAACCCCGAATGGATCCGGACCCTGCCCAACGGCAAGCTGCCCGACCGCAAGGACTTCACCTACTACGGCAACGACCTGGCCGCGCGCGTGCAGGTCTGGAGCCAGGCCGTGCAGATGAGCCGCCAGCTGGCCGACGAGTTCCAGGCCTGGCTGGACCAGCCGGACCCGGCGCGGCTGCAGCCCCTGTGATCTTCCAACCCGGAGAACTGCCCATGAACAAACTACTCACCCTGATCGCGGCCCTGATGCTGCTGACGGCCTGCTCGCCCGAAGTCGGCAGCAAGGCCTGGTGTGAACAGCTGCAGGCCAAGCCCAAGGGCGACTGGACGGCCAACGAGGCGGCGGACTACGCCAAGAACTGCCTGTTCAAGTAAGCGGTTTACATCGCCTGCTGCAGCAGGCTCCGGTAGTCCTCCGCACTGGCGATGCGCGGGTTGGTCTTGTGGCAGTGGTCGGCCAGGGCGCCGCTGATGACCTGGTCGAACTGGCTTTCACTCACGCCCAGTTCACGCAGGCCGCTGGCCAGGCCCAGGCGGGCGTTCATGTCCCTGATCGCTTCCCCGATGTCACCGGCCGAGTCCAGGCTCATGGCCTGGGCCAAACGCAGCAGGCGCGACTCCTTCTGGATCGACTTCGCCCCCGCGTTGAAATTGATGACCGCCGGCAGGAACATGGCGTTGAGCGTGCCATGGTGCAGGCGCGGGTCCACGCCGCCCAGGCTGTGGCTCAGGGAATGCACGCAGCCCAGGCCTTTCTGGAAGGCCATGGCACCCTGCATGCTGGCGCTCATGAGGTTCAGGCGCGCTTCGCGGTCGCTGCCATCCTTGGTGGCGCGCTCGATGTGCGCCCAGGCGCGCTGCAGGCCGTCCAGGGCAATGCCGTCGGCCGGCGGGTTGAAGGCCGGCGCCATGAAGGTTTCCATGCAGTGCGCGATGGCGTCCATGCCGGTGGCGGCAGTCAGCTTCGGGGGCAGGCCCAGGGTGAGCTCGGGGTCGCAGATGGCGGTCTTGGGCACCAGAAACCAGGAATGGAAGCCCAGCTTGCGCCCGTCGTCCACGATCAGAATCGCGCCGCGCGCCACCTCGCTGCCGGTGCCGGCCGTGGTGGGCACGGCGATCAGTGGTGCCACCCGTTCCGTGATCTTCGGCGATCCACCCTCGATGGTGGCGTAGGTCTTGAGCGGGCCCTCGTGCGTGGCGGTGATGGCCACGCCCTTCGCGCAGTCGATGGCGCTGCCACCGCCCACGGCGATCAGGCCGTCACAGCCCTGGGCCTTGTAGAGTGTGGTGGCAGCCCGTATCGCGGACTCGGTGGGGTTGGACGGGGTCTGGTCGAACACGGCCGGGTCCATGCCGGGCAGGGCGTCGAGCGCCTTCTGCAGCAGGCCAGCCGCCTTGACTCCAGCGTCGGTCACGATCAGCGGACGGCTGATGCCGCTGCGCTCGCACTCCTGTTTCAGCAGCTTGATGGCACCGAAATCGAACTGGACCTGGGTGATGTAGTAGATAAGCGCCATGGTTTTTTGTCTCCGCGGTGTACGATCAAAAACTTCGAATCAGGCCACTTTAGCAAGCAAATCCGCCTCCATGAGTCACCAACGCAACCCGCGTGCCCTGCTGACCCCCGCCATGCACCAGGTGCTGGACCGCATGGCGCGGGTGCGGCAGCTGCCCCTGCATGCTCTGAGCCCGCAGCAGGCGCGCCAGGTCTACGAGGTGGGCTCCAGCATGCTGGACATACCCGGCCACAAGCTGGCGCGGGTGCAGGACCTGCAGATCCCGGTACGGGATGGCCAGTCCATCCCGGCCCGGCTTTATGCGCCGACGCAGGACAAGCTGCCGGTGCTCGTCTACTTCCACGGCGGCGGCTTCACTATCGGCAGTGTGGCCACGCACGATGCCCTGTGCCGTCACCTGAGCCATCTGGCGCACTGCGCCGTGGTCTCGGTAGATTACCGGCTGGCACCCGAACACAAGTTTCCGACCGCCTCCAACGACGCCTGGGATGCCCTGCAGTGGCTGGCTGCGCAGGCTGGCGCGCTGGGCCTGGACGGCAGCCACCTGGCCGTGGGCGGCGACAGCGCGGGTGGGACGCTGGCCATCGTCTGCGCCATCGAGGCGCGCGACGCCGGCCTGCCGCTGGCCCTGCAACTGCTGTTCTACCCGGGCTGCGCCGCCCATCAGGACACGCCCTCGCACAAGACTTTTGCCCATGGCTTCGTGATCGAGGAGCCCCACATCACGTATTTCTTTAATCACTACGTCAACACCCCGGCCGACCGCGATGACTGGCGCTTCGCGCCGCTGCTGGCACCCGATGTGGACGGCGTGGCGCCGGCCTGGATCGGCCTGGCCGAATGCGACCCGCTGGTGGACGAGGGCGTGATGTACGCCGACAAGCTGCGCGCCGCCGGTGTGGCCGTGGACCTGGAGATCTACCGCGGCATGGTGCACGAGTTCATCAAGATGGGCCGAGCCATTCCCGAAGCCCTGCAGGCGCATGCCGATGCCGCCCGCGCCCTGAAACACGCCTTCCAGACCGCATGAGCAAGCACACCACCACCCGCGCCGACTTCCGTTTCTTCCACCGCCTGCGCGTGCGCTGGGCCGAAGTGGACATGCAGAAGATCGTCTTCAACGCGCATTACCTGATGTATTTCGACACGGCCATCACCGACTACTGGCGGGCGCTGGCCATGCCCTATGTGGAAGCCATGGAGCAGCTGGGCGGCGACCTGTATGTCAAGAAGGCCACGCTGGAATACCACGCCTCGGCGCGCTACGACGACACACTCGACATCGGCCTGTGTTGCGAACGCATCGGCAATTCCTCGCTGACCTTCCGTGGCGCTGTCTTCCGCGGGGACGCGCTGCTGATCAGCGGCGAGCTGGTCTATGTGTATGCCGATCCGGCCAGCCAGACCTCGAAGCCCGTGCCCCAGGCCCTGCGGGACACGCTGACGGGATTTGAGGCGGGCCAGCCCATGGTGGACATCCGCCTGGGCGCCTGGGCGCAGCTGGGTGAGGCGGCGCGCCGGGTGCGCACCGAGGTCTTCGTGCAGGAGCAGCAGATCCCGCTGGAAATGGAATGGGACGAGGACGACGCCACGGCCCTGCACGCCGTGGCCTACAACCGCCTGGGCATGCCGGTGGCCACGGGCCGTCTGCTGCAGCACGGACCTGATGTCGCCAGGATCGGCCGCATGGCGGTCAGCCGCGTGCTGCGCGGCAGCGGCCTGGGGCGCGACATCCTGCAGGCCTTGATGCAGGCAGCCCGGCAGCGCGGCGACCGCACCGTGGTGCTGCATGCCCAGCGCAGCGCCGAGGGTTTCTACCGTCAGCTCGGCTTCGAAGGGCAGGGTGAGCCCTTCGAGGAAGCCGGCATCCCCCACCTGGAGATGCGCCGGGCGCTGACGGGAGCCGCTGCGTGAAGTTGTTGACGACAGCGACGGACTGGCCGCGCGGCTACGACCGCGTCGTGCTCGTGCTGGCGGCCATGCTGCTGCTGGTGCCGGCCGTCGGCGTGCCCAGCGAGCTTCTGCTGCAGGACACGCTGAAGTCGGCCCTGGTGGCCTTCGGGACGCTGGGGGCCGCTTTGCTGCTGTGCTGGCAAAACCTGCGCACAGCGCAAACGCTGCGCTGGCATCCCCTGCTGTGGCTGCCCCTGCTGCTGCTGGCCTGGGCGCTGGGCAGCATGGCCTGGTCGCACACCTACCTGGCCGCCGTGGAAGCGGTGCGCTGGTTCGTCTTCGCACTGCTGCTCTGGCTTGGCCTGCAGGTCCTGCAGCGCAGCAACCTGTCCATGCTGGCCAATGGAATCCACTGGGGGGCCGTTGTAGCCGCGCTCTGGGCCGCCCTGCAGTTCTGGACCGATTTGCGCCTTTTCCCACAGGCCGCCATGCCGGGGGCAACCTTTTCCAACCGCAACTTCCTGGCCGAGTACCTGGTCTGTGCACTGCCGTTCTCCGTCTGGTTGGTCGCGCAGTCGCAGGGGACGGGGCAAGTGGTGTTGCGGGTCTTCACCTTGGCCTTCACCCTTCTGGCTCTCCTGATGACAGGCACACGCTCGGCCCTGTTGGCCCTGCTGGCACTGACTCCGGTGCTGCTGCTCGTGCTTTACCTGTTTCGGGCACAGTTCGTCTGGCCGGGCTGGTCACGCGCGCAAAAAGCGCTGGCGCTGGCGGTCTTTGCGCTAACGCTGCTGGGCCTGGGTTCGGTGCCTATCGGCAATGCACAGCTACGAAATGAGAATCCGGGCCGCACGACGCTGGAACGCAGCCTCTGGCGCGTGCAACTGATAGCTGCCCAGCAGGAATACGCGGCTGCCGGTTCAGTCGGCACCCGGTTTGCCATGTGGCAGGCCAATGCCCGACTGGTGCAGGCACACCCCTGGACTGGCGTCGGTGCGGGTGCCTGGGAGGTCCAGATCCCGCGCTACCAGGCCGAGGGCATGACCCTCGAAGAAGACTATTACGCCCACAATGAGCCGCTGCAGCTGGTGGCCGAATACGGACTGGTGGGCTGGCTCTTCCTGCTCGCCCTGGTCGCCTACCTGCTGCAGGCCGCATGGCGCACTTGGCAGCTCCGGGGCGGGGCGCATGAGGCCGAGGCACCCGGGCGTGCCCTGGCCCTGGCTTCCCTGCTGGCCCTGACAATCGTCGGTCTGGCCGGTTTTCCCTGGCATCTGGCCGCTACCGGTGCACTCTTTGCCATTTGCCTGTCCCTGCTGGCCGCCTCGGACCGGGTGTTGACTGCGGACACAGCCGCCCCCTGGATCAGCAGGGTCAGTGCCTGGCGCGTGCCGGCCTGGGGCTGGCGCCTGGCGAGTCTCCTGTTGCTGGTCGGCCTGCTGCTGGCAGCGTGGATCCTGCACCAGGCATGGGCCAGCGAATCCCGTCTGGTGCGCGCGGCCCAACTGGCCCTGAGCATCAGTGCCTCGGGGCGTGCGGACGACCCATCATGGGACGCCCACAAGGCAGAGATGCTGCAACTGGTGCGCGAGGGCATCGCCATCCATCCGCACTATCGCAAGATCACACCCATGGTGGCAGACGAACTGGTTCGCTGGGGAGACTGGCGCAATGCCATATGGATCTGGGAATCGGTGGATGTCTCGCGTCCCTACATCGTGGTGCTGATGACCAACCTGGGGCGCGCCTACGTACAAGCGGGTGACCAGGCCCGTGCCCGGTCCTATCTGGAACGGGCGCAGGCCCTGCAACCCCGTGCCGTCGAAGTGCGCTCACTGCAGGTAACGCTGTTGCGGCAGACCGGCCAGGAAGCCCAGGCCCACGACATCGCCCGGGCCAGCCTGGCCCAGGGCATCTACGACTACGAACTGCTGAGCCAGGCCTATCAGCTGGGCGTGCGGCGCCAGGACTGGCCCCTGGCCATCGAGGCGCTGACCCTGCGCGTGCGCGGCTGGCCCGCAACAGCCGTCGAAGGCTGGTTGCGGCTGGCGCAGATCCACGACTCACCCCAGGTGCAGGACCCGGCGCGCGCACTGCAGGCCTACCGTGCGGCCCTGCAGGCACTGCCCGAGGATCAGCGGGAGAACTTGCGCCGGCAGATCCCCCTGCCTTATCGCAACCGGCTTTGAGAGCCCCTCAGATGTCGTCAAGCAGCGGGTAGGGCAGGGGCAGAAGCTGCAATGCCGGTCCGCCGGCCTGTCCCAGTTGCAGGCTGGCTTCTGCCGCCGCCGTCTGCAGGGAAACGATGGCGTCGAAACCGCCATCCGGCGCCGCAGCTGCCTGGGCCACGATGCCGCAAGGCTGGCTGCTTTCCGCCGCGTCGAAAATTTCCTGGCCAGCCTGCATCGCGGCCTCGCTGTGCACCAGATAGCCGCGGCGCTTGAGCGTGCCGCGGAACTGGCTGCGCGCCACCACCTCCTGCCCGGGATAACAACCCTTCTTGAAATTGACGCCCCCCAGAGACTCGTAGTTGAGCATCTGCGGCACGAAGGCCTCGAAGATGGTCTGGGTCAGCGTGGCCACGCCGCTGCGCACCTCGCTCCAGAGCCAGTCCTCGTGTTTCATCACGGTTCCCGCCGGCGCCGGTGTGCCGGCTGGCGCCACCCACAGGGCGCGGGGCATGCCATCGGCCGGGTAGAGATGCACCACGCTCGCCGCGCCGAGATCCTGGCGGCTCCAGGGCTTGTGGTCGCCGGGCACCAGGGCCTGCACAGGCTCACCGGCCAGGCCATACACGGCCCAATCCGCAGTCGCATCGCTGAGCTTGACCTTGGCGCGCAAGACGAACATGGACAGGCGCTTGAGCGTGGGCGCCAGCAGGTCGCGGCTGCAGATCAGCAGGATGTCGGTGTGGCTGCGCTTGAAGGCGATGAAACTGGCCTGCATGCGGCCCTTGGCCGAGCAGAAGGCCGCCAGGCGGGCTTCGGACAGGCCCAGCAGGGAAAAATCCTGGGTCAGCTGGCCATGCAGGAATTTGGCGGCATCGTCGCCTTCGGCGCGGATCACGCCCAGATGGGGCAGGGGGGTCAGACCGTTCTGGATGGGGTTCATGAGGGTGAATTATCATCGTCCACTGTACACATAGGAGCCGTAGGGCTGTGAAATTCATCGCGTCGCTTTTGTTCCTGCTCGCCAGCCTGCTGTTCGCCAGCGCAACATGGTGGCTGCAGCAGCCCCTGGCACTGAAAACCGACACCGTGGAGCTGACCGTCGTGCCTGGCATGTCCGCACGTGCCGTTGTGCAGTCGCTGGTCCAGGGCGGTGTCGAGGTCGATCCGCAACTGCTCTACTGGTGGATCCGCCTGTCGGGTCAGGCGCGCCAGATCAAGGCCGGCAGCTACGAGATCAGCCGCAGCCCGACGCCGCGCACGCTGTTGGCCAAACTGGTCCGCGGCGAAGTGGCACAACGCAGTGTGACGCTGGTGGAAGGCCTGACCTTCACCCAGTGGCGCGAACTGCTGGGCAAGGCCGATCGGCTCAAGTCTGAAATCAAGGACCTGAGCGACAGCGCCATCATGGAAAAACTCGGCCGCCCGGGCTTGTCCCCGGAGGGACGTTTTTTCCCGACGACCTACACCTATGCCAAGGGATCGAGCGACCTGGCCCTGCTGCGGCGCGCCCTGCTGGAGATGGACCAGCGCCTGGCTGCAGCCTGGGCCGAACGCGCACCCGACAGCCCGCTCAAGAGCCCGGACGAAGCACTGGTCCTGGCCAGCATCGTCGAGAAGGAGACCGGGCGCCCGACAGATCGCGCAGAGATTTCGGGGGTCTTCAACAATCGCCTGCGCATCGGCATGCGGCTGCAGACGGATCCGAGCGTGATCTACGGCCTGGGCCCGAAGTTCGACGGCAACCTGCGCAAGCGCGATCTGCTGGCCGACACGCCCTGGAACACCTACACCCGCGCTGGCCTGCCGCCCACCCCGATCGCCATGCCTGGGCAGGATGCGCTGCTGGCAGCCGTCCAGCCGGCACAGACCAGGGCCCTGTATTTCGTCTCGCGCGGCGATGGCACGAGCGAGTTCAGCGCCACGCTCGAAGAACACAATCGTGCGGTCCGCAAATACCAGCTGGGGCAGCGCTGAATGCCCGGTGTGTTCATCAGTTTCGAAGGCATCGATGGTGCCGGCAAGTCGACCCACATCGAAGGCCTGGCCCAGGCTTTCCGCGCCTGCGGGCGCAGCGTGACACTCACGCGCGAACCCGGCGGCACGCCACTGGCCGAAAAGCTGCGCACCCTGGTGCTGAACGATCCCATGGACGCGATGACCGAGGCCCTGCTGGTCTTTGCCGCGCGGCGCGATCATCTGCAGCAACTGATCGAGCCGGCCCTGGCCCGCGGTGACGTGGTCCTGTGCGACCGTTTTACAGACGCCACCTTTGCCTACCAGGGCAGTGGTCGCGGTTTTGAGCCAGCGATATTGAGCATGCTGGAAAGCTGGGTTCAGGCCCTTCCTGTGACATCCAGGCTGCGCCAGCCCGACCTGACGGTCTGGTTCGACCTGGACCCGGCCATCGCTGCGCAGCGCCTGGCCGGCGCCCGTGTGCCCGACAAGTTCGAAGCCCAGCCGGTGGAGTTTTTCCGTCGCGTGGCAGACGGCTACGCCCAGCGCCAGGCGCAGGATCCGCAGCGCTTCGCGCGCATCGATGCCGCGCAAAGCCGCGAAGCGGTCTGGCAGGACGTTCTGTCCGCTGTTCAGAACAAGGGCTGGCTGGCATGAGCGATCTGGCGCCCTGGATTGCGGCACAAAGTCGCCAGTTGCTGGCCCAGCGCGGCCACGCCTGGCTGCTACAGGGGCCGTCGGGCCTGGGGCAGTACAGCCTGGGCCTGTCCCTGGTAAGGGCCTGGCTGTGCGAAGAGCCGACGCAGGAGGGCGCCTGCGGCCACTGCAACTCCTGCCATGCCATCGAGGTGCGCACCCATGCCGATCTTTGCGTGCTGATGCCCGAGACCGTGATGCTGGATCTGGGCTGGCCGCTGGACGAGAAGTCCCAGAGCGACATCGACGACAAGAAGCGCAAGCCCAGCAAGGAGATCCGCATCGAGGCCATGCGCGACGCCATCGAGTTCGCCCAGCGCACCAGTGCGCGCGGTCGCGGCAAGGCCGTGCTGGTCTATCCAGCCGAGCGCATGAACCACGTCACGGCCAATGCCCTGCTCAAGACGCTGGAGGAGCCCCCCGGGGAAGTGCGCTTTGTGCTGGCCAGCGAGGCCGCACACCAGTTGCTGCCCACCATCCGCAGCCGCTGCCTGGGCCACACCATGACCTGGCCTCTGCAAGCCGTTGCCTTGTCATGGCTGCAGGAGCAGGGCGTGGCCGCTGCCGATGCCCGCACCCTGTTGCGCGCCGCCGGCGGTCGCCCCGAGGACGCCCTGCGCTTTTCGGCTTCCGGGCGCGACCCGGCCAACTGGCGCAAGCTGCCGCGGGCCCTGCAACGCGGTGAGCTGGCCGTCCTGGCCGACTGGAGCCCGGCCCAGCTGATCGATGCCCTGCACAAGATCTGCCACGACCTGATGGCTCTGGGCGTGGGTGCCGAGCCGCGCTATTTCGACGCAAGCGACCTGCCGATGCAGACGAACCTGACGGCGCTCAGTGCCTGGCAACGCGAACTGGGACGGGAAAGCCGTAGCGCCGAGCACCCGTACAACACCGGCCTGATGATCGAGGCCCTTGTGAGTCGCGCCCAAACCGCTCTAAACTAGCCCTTTCCAGCACACGCCCCCATGTCCACCGTCGCCCCCAACAGCACCCCCCGGCCCAGTGTCATCCAGCTGGCCATCAAGGAAAAAGCCGCACTCTATGCCGCTTACATTCCCTTGTTCGCCGAGGGCGGGGTGTTCATCCCGACCACGCGCGAATACCGTCTGGGGGATGACGTTTATGTGTTGATGTCGCTTCCCGACGACAACCAGCGCTACCCGGTCGCTGGCAAAGTGGCCTGGGTGACGCCTGCCAAGGCGGCCGGCACGCGGACCCAGGGGGTGGGGGTGCGTTTCCCATCGGACGAGAAATCCCGTCTGCTCAAGAACAAGATTGAGGAAATCCTGGGTTCGCACCTGAGTTCGGACCGGTCCACGCAGACCATCTGATGCCGTCCTCTTGAGCGGCGTCCCGTCGTGCCGGACGCGCTCCCTGTCTTTTGCCCATGTATACCGATTCCCATTGCCACTTGAGCTTCCCGGAACTGCTGGAGGACCTGCCGCGCATCCGTGAGGCCATGCGCGCGGCGCAGGTGACACGTGCCCTGTGCATCTGCACCACGCTGGAAGAATTCGAGCAGGTGCACGGCCTGGCCCTGGGCTATGACAATTTCTGGGCCACCGTCGGGGTGCACCCGGACAACGAGGGCGTGACCGAACCCACACTCGACGACCTGCTCACTCGCGGCCGTCTGCCAAGGATCATCGGCATCGGCGAGACTGGCCTGGACTACTACCGCCTCGGTGAGCGGACCGTGGCCGACATGGAATGGCAGCGGCAACGTTTTCGCACCCATATCCGGGCGGCACGCCAGCTGGGCAAGCCCTTGGTCATCCACACCCGCAGTGCCTCCGACGACACCCTGGCCATCCTGCGCGAGGAGGGCGAGGACGGTACGCCCGGCGCGGCCGGCGGGGTGTTCCACTGCTTCACTGAAACCATGGCGGTGGCACGCGCGGCGCTGGACCTGGGCTTCTACATCTCGTTTTCGGGCATCCTGACCTTCAAGAATGCCGCCGACCTGCGTGAAGTGGCCAGCTTCGTGCCGCTGGACCGTATGTTGATCGAGACCGACAGCCCCTACCTGGCCCCCGTGCCGTACCGGGGCAAGACCAACAATCCGTCCTACGTGCCCTACGTGGCCCAGCAGATTGCCCAGCTCCGCGCCTGCCCCGTCGAAACCGTCGCCGAAACGACCAGCCGCAATTTCGAACGACTTTTCAGCGCTGCGACAGTGCCGGCTTGATCCAGTTTCTTGTCTAAGCACTTAGATAAGTCAGCGCCCGAACTTCTAAAGTCATTTATGGATATGCAATATATCCACATGATTTAAAAGAAAATTTTCCATATTTTCCGATTGCTATCTGTTATCGCTTCATTTATTTTACTTTATACGATGTATAACCTCTGAACGTGGGTTAGCGGTCGGAAGATTTTTCCGGCTTATGTAAAAAAGGGGGCGTGGTTGGCACGCCTGCGGCTGGCTTCTCAGGGCGCGAGGCGGCATCCTTGGCACGCTGCGACCCGTCCCGCGACGTGGCTTGGCTGGCAGGGTGGCGCCAGGTGGTGATAGGACCTTGGGCGGTGTCCTGCGGCTGGGCTTGGCCGGTCGGGTACCCCTCCCGGCGCTCGGCATGGGGCTCTGCCCCATACCCCGAACGCCGGGCCTGAGGCGATGGACGGCCAGCCAGGACGGCGGCGGCGCTCAATCGACTACCTCGGGGTGGTTCATGGCCAGCTCGACGGCTTGGGCGGCTTCCAGCAGGGCGCGGATTTGCTCCCGGTACACCTGCACCCATGCGGGCGGCTCGTCAGGGGAAGCCAGCTCGAAGGCTTGCCCGATGGCCTCGGCATTGACCAGCCGGTCATTAAGGATGTGGACGGCTTGAGCGATGGAGATCATGCTGCACCCCCTGCCGCGCTGGCCTTGCCGGGGGTCTTCGCCCCCGGCAGCGGCTTCGCGCTACGGTCGGTTGAGCAGGGCGCGGCGGGCGGCTTTGTTGCGCTCGTAGGCGGCTTGCTTTTCGGCGCGGGTGAGCTTGACGGGCTCGGCGGCTGGGTGCGGTTGGAGAGTTGTTTTAGATGGCTCCCCGGGGCCTGCGGGCTGTTCGCCAGGTGCGGACCCTGAGCCGGTCTGACCGTCCAGCGGACCCCGCAGGTAGGCATCCAGGGCGACGCAAACGAGGGCGTTAAGGCTGATTCCAAGGTATTGGGCGCGACCGCGGGCGGTTGCGGCGAGGGCCTCAGGTAGTCTAAAAGTGGCTTGCATGGTGTCTGAATGGTATCAGATTGGTTGCAAACCGGTGCTGGGCGACTTGTGTTCTGGCGACTTGTTTTAGATGGGACAAGCCCCCCGGGCTGCGCCCGGGCAGCAGCCAGGTCGGCCAGCGCCATGCGGAGTTGGCAAACCTCGTCATAGAGCGGCTTGAAAGATGCGGCCTTGCGCACCAGCAGCGCCCACCATGAGCCGTCCTGCGCGGTGATCTGGCGACCCTCGGGGGTGATCAACATGCCGGCCTCGAAGCGCCAGCCAGCCCAAGCCGGCGACGGCAGCTCGAAGCGAGCCAGGACGCGGGCCAGCTTGTAGACGGCAAACGGGATGCGGTGCGAGCCGCTTTCCCAGTTATGCCAGGTGCGTTCGGTGACCTGAAAGAATTTCGCGGCCTCGGCCAAGGACCAGCCCAGACGGGCACGGGCGGCCTTGAGGCGTTGTCCAAGCTGGGCGCGGGTGTCCGGGTCATGGGCGCAGGTTCTGCGGTGTTTGGAGCTGTGACTGTACTTCATACGATGTATATTATGTTAATAATTAAAACATCGTGAAAAATGAAGAAATTCTTCGGGGTCTCTCGATTCGCCCGCACTGCACGCGCGAACGGAGCAAACAGGAAACCCGAACCCGCGTTGGCCAAAGGCAGCCCAAGCGGTGACGAAAATTCATTTGTTCATTATGTGAAAAAGTAAAGCTGGAACATGCGGGTGGCCGGTCGCACCAATCCAGAATCGATCCATAGATTCTGGACGCACAAAATGACCACCGAACTTGCCCAGGACCACCACAGCGGGCTGATCGCCTACCTCAAGCTGATGGCACTGCACGGCGCCTCAGACCTGTTTCTCAGCGTCGGCGTGGCTCCGACCCTGAAGATCCAGGGCGCCCTGCGCCACCTGAACATGCCGGCATTACCGCCCGGCGCGGTCAAAAGCCTGGCCGAATCGATCCTGAGCGGATCACAGAAAGAGAAATTCGAGCGGGAGCTCGAATGTGATTTCGCCGTGGCCCTCAAGGACACCGGCCGCTACCGGATCAACCTTTTTGTGCAGCGTGGCCAGGTTGCGATGTCGGTACGCTATGTGAAATTCCAGATTCCAACCATCGAACAACTCTGCCTCCCTCCGCTCATTGGGGAGCTTGCGATGGAAAAACGCGGTCTGATCCTCGCCGTGGGGGCTGCCGGGGCCGGCAAATCCACGACGCTCGCCGCCATGCTGGAGTATCGGAATCAGCACGCCGAGGGCCACATCCTGACGGTTGAAGACCCGATTGAGTACCTCCACAAGCACCGGAAATGCATCATCAACCAGCGTGAAATCGGGCTGGATACCCATTCCTACAAGGAGGCACTGAGCCATGCGCTGCGGGAGTCGGCAGATGTCATCATGATTGGCGAAATCCGGGATCTGGACACCATGCAGCACGCGCTGAACTACGCCGACACAGGCTTGCTGTGCATCTCCACCCTGCATGCAAACAATGCCTACGAGGCGATCGAACGGATTCTCAGCTTCTATCCCGATGAGGCGCGCAGACAGGTCTTGCTGGACTTGTCAATGAACCTCAGGGCCGTGATTGCCCAACGGCTGATTCGCGGCAAGCAGGAAAGACTGGTCCCCGCCGTGGAAGTGATGCTTCTGACATCCCGCATCTCTGACCTGGTACGCCGCGGGCAAGTCGACCTCATCCGGGACGCCATCGCCAAGAGCGTGGAATCCGGCGTACAAACCTTCGATCAGTCTCTGTACGACCTGTATGTCAAAGGCATGATCAGCATGGAGCAAGCCATCGAAAACGCGGACTCCAAGACCGACCTTGCCCTGCGTATCCGGCTGGCCACCCACCAGAACCCGGACATTTCGAGCCTGGAGATCCGGTGACACGGGACGACCTCAAATCCATGCCGGAACTTCCGGGAACGGCCCCCAGCCCGCTGGAACCCCTGCCCTGGCACGACAACCACCACGGCGCCGAGGTGGAAGTGCTTGTGCGCATGCTCACCGGAGAGGTACTCCACGGCACGATACGTCGTGAAGACCAGCTCGAATCGCATGGTTTGCTGCTGCCCGTTCGCCTGCGCTCCAGCGAGCTGATGATTTCATTGCGTGATGTTCGCGCCATCGAGATGCAACATCTGTTCACGTTGCCGCATTCCCTGGAGGCGGACACGTTGGCCGAGCCTGGCCATGAAGCCAGCGAGATCGTGAAATTCCATCTGCATTTCGTCGATGGCGTCGAGTGGAAAGGCACGAGCCTTGGACACCGGATGCGCAGCAGGGGTCTGCAGCTGTACGTCCGCCTGCCGGACAGTAGCTTCAAGCCGGTTTGGATACCGAGATCCGCACTGCTCAGGGTCGGCTTTGATCCGTCTGGGGCATCTGCAGCGCGGCACCCGGCAGACATCAAGTCGCCGGAACCTGCCATGAGGTTGGCAGACGAGCCGGTCAATCTGCCCCCTGCCAGCAACATCACGGAACTGGCCCGGCTTCTCGAATCCAGCCGCAGGCTTCCCATCAAATCGATGGAGCAGTCGCTACTGGAGCTCCACCTTGCAGATCAGGAAGAGATCGAGACCTTGCAGCGAGAATTACCGGACGCCCTGAACGGTCATGGCGAGCAGCTGGTGCGCAAGGGGGTGCTGAGTGCCGACCAGCTTGCGCATGTTCATGCCCGCATCGCCTGCACCCCTGAGGTGAACGTACATGAATTTCTGCTCGAACCGCAGGTGTTCGACCGCCTGCCGCTCAAGACAGCCAGCAGCCATGAGGTGCTGCCACTCGGGTTGATCGGGGGCACGCTCTACGTTGCGTCGGCCAATCCCATGGATCATCAACTTGAGCGTCAGCTCGGGGTCCTGGCCAACTGCACTGTCAAACTCATGTGGGCCGCCAAACCGCAGATACTGCAGCGCTTGTTTCGTGAGCAGCACCCGAATGCAGCGCCGGCCACTGACAGCAATGCGGCCCCTTTCATGGGCGGCAAGGATATCCATGCACTGCTTGATGCAGCCATGACCGAGTTCAAGGTCCAGGGCTCCGAAGAGCGGGATGTCGCCGTCGATGAAAGTTCCAGCTTGGTGCGACTGGTCACGCACATGATCATGGATGCCTATGCCCAGAAGGTGTCGGACATCCACATCGAGACCAATCCTGGCGCGGAGTTCCTGCGAATTCGTTTTCGCAAGGATGGAGAACTGGAGGACTACTTGCGCATGCCCGCCTTTTTGCGCGCGTCCCTGGTCTCGCGCATCAAGGTCATGAGCCGGCTCGATATTTCCGAGAAACGCCGGCCCCAGGATGGCAAGATCAACTTTCACGACTACTCGCCTCTTTCCCTGGAGCTTCGCGTCGCCATCCTGCCGACCCATGACGGCCTGGAGGATGTGGTCATGCGCCTGCTGGCTTCCAGCAAGCCCACGCCGCTCAAGCAGCTGGGGTTGTCCCAGCGCGATGACTCGCTGGTCAAGAAACTGGCCGAGCGATCGTTCGGAATGCTGCTGGCCTGCGGACCGACGGGCTCTGGCAAGACCACCACCCTGCACTCGATCCTGGCCCATATCAATACCGACAACCGCAAGATCTGGACGGCCGAGGATCCGATCGAAATCACCCAGCCCGGCCTGCGGCAGCTTCACGTGAATCCCAAGATCGGCGTCACTTTTGCGTCGGCCATGCGCGCCTTCCTGCGTGCAGACCCGGATGTCATCATGATCGGCGAGATCCGTGACGAGGAGACCGCTGGAATCGCGATCGAGGCCTCCCTGACGGGGCACCTCGTGCTCTCGACGCTGCATACCAACAGCGCAGCCGAGAGTATTGTGCGCTTGCTCGACATGGGCATGGATCCCATGAACTTTGCCGACTCGCTCCTGGGCATCGTGGCGCAGAGACTGGTCCGCGGACTCTGCTCTCGCTGCGCCAAGCCCCGCAAACTCGAAGCAGCGGAAATCGAGGCGCTCATGCTGGAGTACATCGAGGGCACCGAGATAGGACGCGATGCCGGCTGGGCCCGTCTGCTGACGGCAGCCAATGTGACCAACCCTGATCAGCTGCAGGTTCTGGAGCCAACCGGATGCGAGTACTGCAGGGGAACCGGCTACAAGGGCCGCATCGGTATTTATGAAATCCTGGAAAACAGTCTCACCATCAAGCGCCTGATCCAGACCCGCACCGGCAGCAGTGAAATCCTGACAGAGGCCCTGCGACACGGCATGCGCAGCCTGCGGCACGATGCCCTGGAAAAGGTGGTGCAGGGCAGGATCGATCTGAAACAGGCGCGCATGGCCTATCTCTGACCCGTCGGCCGGCTAGGTGACCTCGAAACTCACCGTTGGCGCACTGGCGTCGGTAAATGAGGCGCCCAATGCGATCTGACCCCGACCATGCAAGACACACTCCTCCCGGCGCAGCAGGAGTTCGGAACGGGCACCCACAAAACGGATCCAGGTACCGTAGCTGCTCATGTCGATCAGCATGATGCGACCGTGGCGCCACTCCAGTCGGGCATGGGTGCGTGACACCCGAGGATCAGCCACGACGAATTCGCAGTGGCGTATGCGCCCCATGTGTACCGGCAGCTCAAAAGCGCGGAAAACACGCTGCTGATCACCCCAGGCCAGATGGACTTCCTGGCCCAGGGCATCGGCCTTGGCGGCCTTGCTCATGGGGTCGATGTCACCCTGCATGGTGATGAAATCGGTGGACTGGTCCTCATGCCACTCGACCTGGTAGACATTGCAGGGCTCGACCCGGCCACGTACGCTGATCGGACCCAATGGCCGGTAGCGTATGCCGTTGGCACGGCTGGAATAGTCGATATCCGGACTTTCAGCCCATATTTCATGCGGGCCGGCCAGATCACACAGGCGCGAAGCGATATTGACTGCATCGCCGTAGCAGTCACCATTGACGATCTCGACCTCTCCGGTGGCCACCCCGACCCGTATCGGCAGGTGCTCAGCCAGGGGCTGCTGCAGGAGATTCAACTGGTGCTGGCGCTGCATATCCACGACGGCATTGACCGCCACGGTGGCGTCCTTGAACACGGTCAGGACGCCATCGCCCAGAGTCTTGATGACCTGCCCCCCCTGGGCTTGCAGCACTTCACAGATCCAGCGCGTCAACTGCGTGACGGCACGGGTGGCCCTGATATTGCCTAGTGACTCGAAAACGGAGGTGCTGCCGGTCAGATCAGTGAAAACGACGGTGGTGTTGACACCCATGCGCGGACTTGATTGATTTCTTCTGAGGATAGTTTAGGGCATCGCAGATCGCTTGGATACCGAGGCTCTACCCTCGGACCTGTCGGCTGGACAAGCATACAGCCTGCGATGTTGCTTGATGTATCTTGGGTAAATTATTGATTTATATGTTGTTTTAGGATGACATTCAGGGCATAAATCGATTGTGGGAAATCCGCTGTGAAATTACTCTGCGGAAGTCGTTGAGTCGGTCGATCCATACATACAAGAACCCATGAACAAACTGGCCAGTCAATTCATCAGCAGCATGCAAGGACTGCTGGGCCGCCCGCTGGCTGAGGAAGCCCATGCCACGGTCCGCATCGAGGACATCCGCCAGGCCATGCTGGATTCCCTCGGTGACGAGGGGTGCACCAGCTACCCGCACATCGAGCGGCGTGTGCTCTTTGCCCCGGATCTGCAAGGCCTGTGGTATCTGCGCGCCGACATCATGGTCGCCATCTCGTCCCTGCAGGGCGAAGGCGTGGCCAACCAGAAAATACGCATCATCACGGGCATGTTTGAGGGCCTGCTGCCCAGGGGCATGATCTCGCGGCCGGGCGCCCTGAGCCGCTGAGCTTTTCAGGCACGCTAATCAGTGCGCGTGGGCATGGCCCCACAGCAGCAGCGCATCGCGTCCCTGCACCACCAGATCACAGGCCTGTCCGACGGGCAGCAGCACCTTGGTGGGTACGTGCCCGAAAGGCAGATTGGTCAGGACAGGAACCTTGAGCTGGCTGCGCAGCCAGTTGATGACAGTCTGCAGCTTGAACCCCTTGTCGTGTGGCACCAGCTTGTAGCCGGTGAACTGCCCCAGCATGATCGCCTTCTGTTGTGCCAGCACACCGGCGTGCAGCAGCTGGGTCAGCATGCGCTCGATCCGGTAGGGGTGCTCGGCCACATCCTCCAGAAACAGGATGCCATCCTTCACGCCCGGGAAAAACGGCGTTCCCAGCAGGGAACACAACACGGCCAGATTGCCGCCCCAGAGCACGCCGTCGTCCACCTTGAAGTTGGCCGAATCACCCAGACGGCGGGCGTGAAATGCACCGGCCACGGCGATGTCGGCTTCGCGCTCCTTGTGCTGGCGCCAGCCCGTGCCCTCCCCCTGCCCCTGGACCATGTCTTCAAAACAGGCCTCCATGATCTCGTCCGGGCCGCCATGGTGCCCAGCGCCATGGCCATCAGCCGCGTCCGCCTGGTCACTCACCCCAAAACCCTCGCACAGGGAAGGTCCGGCCCAGGTCACTGCGCCTGATTGGGCCAGAACCGCCAGCTGGAAGGCCGTGAAATCGCTCAGACCGACGAACTGCGTGCCTTTTTCGATCGCCTTGGCCACGCGCTTGTAGGGAATGCCTGGAAGGATACGGGACAGGCCGTAGCCCCCGCGCGAAATCATCGCCACGTCGGCACCACTGGCAGCCGCCCGGTCGATGGCGGCCAGTCGCGTCGCGTCGTCACCGGCAAAGCGCTGATGGCTGGCCAGTGCCGCCTCGTCGGTCTCGACCTCATGGCCCAGGGCCTGCAGGCGCTTGACGCCCCGACGGAAAGCTGCCTTGTCGCGCACGGCACCCGAGGGCGAATAGATGTAGATGTGTTTCTTCATGAAGCTGCTGATTATCGCGGCGAGAAATGACGCAGCGCCGCCTGGGCGATCGCCTCCCCCTGCTCCTGGACGAAATGCCCAGCCCGCTCCACGCGCATCGGCTCGGGACAGCCTCGTATCGTCTGCTGCAAGGGCTGCATGACCGGCCAGCCCAGCACGGGATCTTGCATGCCCACGGCCATCAGACAACGGCCCTGCCATTGCTGCTGCCAGAAATCACGCGCCTGGCGCGAAATGGCGGCGCCATCGGCATCGGGCGTATCCGGCACCATGGGCGGAAACGCCCGCAATGCCGCGCGATGGCCGCGATCCGGGAAGGGTGCGTCATAGGCCGCAGCTTCCTGTTGAGTCATCAAGGGGTTGCCGCGTGACAGCAGGCGTCCGACGCTGTAATCCGGTTTTTTGGCGCACATCTCGCGCCAGGCCAGAAACCCCGCCGGCAAGGGCTGATCGCCGGTGGCCAGCAGGGTGTTCATCACCAGCAGATCCTGGTAACGCTGCGGTGCCGCCATGGGCAGGGTCAGGCCCAGCAGCCCGCCCCAGTCCTGCACGACCAGCACGATATTGCTCAGATCGAGCCGTTCGACGAACTCCAGCAGCACCTGACGGTGCCAGCTGAAGCTGTGGGCGGATTCCCTCTTGGGCTTGTCGCTGCGACCGAAACCGATCAAGTCCGGCGCCACGACCCGGTTGCCGGCCGCCAGGAAAACCGGAACCATCTTGCGGTAGAGGTAGCTCCAGCTCGGGTTGCCGTGCAGGCACAGCCAGGTCATCGGAGCATCATGCGGACCTTCGTCCAGGTAATGCAGGCGCAGGCCGGCCAGCGCCGGCAGGTCGCTGAGGTAGTGTGGCGCCCAGGGATACGCCGGCAGGTCGACAAAACACGCGTCGGGTGTACGCACGGCGTCTTCGCGCACCGGCTGGCTCAGGCGACGCTGCGCCTCCCGTTTGCGCTGGAAAAAGTCCTGCAGGAGCGCGCCGCATTCCTGCGCCAGCACACCTCCCTGCACGGCTGTCTGGTGGTTGAGCTGCGACTGGGCGAACAGGTCCAGCACCGAACCGGCCGCGCCGGTCTTGGGATCGGGTGCGCCGAACACCACGCGCTTGAGCCGGGCGTGCAGCAAAGCGCCGGCGCACATGGGACAGGGTTCCAGCGTGACGTAGAGCTCGCAATCCTCCAGCCGGTAGTTGCCGAGTCTGGCGGCCCCAGCGCGCAAGGCCCGGATCTCGGCATGCGCCGTGGGGTCCTGGCTGACTATGGGCGCGTTGTGGCCGGTCGCGATCACGACGCCCTGGTGCACCAGCACGGCGCCCACCGGCACCTCGCCGGCCTCGGCGGCCTGGCGCGCCAGCGCCAGGGCCTGTTCCATGAAGACGGTTTCAGTGGCCATGCAGCCCCAGGCGTTCCATCCAGGCCGCCAGTTCGCGCTCGTTGGCATTGCCCGCGGCGTAAGCGGCTTTCATCGCCGCGTGCGCTTCGGGACGGTGCTGGTTCAGCTTGAGCTTGCACTGCAGTGCCGTCACACGCAGCTCGAAAGCCACGATGCCGGCCAGCATCTTGTGCGCATAGTCCTCCCCCAGGCTGCGCCACTGTGCTGCGTAGGCCGGCTCATGGTCGCCGATGAGCTTTTTCAGCAGCCCGTCCTTGGCCTCGGCGCCCTCGACCAGGCTGGCCTGCACGGTGCAGTGCACGGCCAGGTAGTTCCAGGTGGGGACACGCGCCAGGTCAGGATAGACACTGGCCGACATATAGGCATGCGGCCCCATGAAGGTCACCACGGCCTGCGGGCGGGCCTGCAGATAGCGCCAGTGCGGGTTGGGCCGGGCCACGTGCCCGAGCAGTACCAGTTGCTCGCCTTCTTCCTGCACATGCAAGGGCAGGTGCGTGACATAGGGCAGGCCTTCGTCATCCGGGCAGATGAGGCTGGCAAAGGGAAACCCGCGCATCAGGGCCAGGGCATGCGCGCGATCTTCGGATCGGAATTGGGGAGGCAGGTACATGGTGTTCCCCGAGAGTCTATCCCGACCGCACACCCCAGTCCTCAGGCAAGCGCCGCCACAACCGTGCGGTTGCGCCCCTGCTGCTTGGCGGCGTACAGCGCCTGATCGGCCCGCTTCAGGGCCGCCTCGGGTGAGCGGTCGTCGGCGGCCATGAGGCTGGCGCCGATGCTGATGCTGTAAGCAATCTCGTGCTTGCCGTAGGCGACCGGGCTGCGCCCTGCTTGCTCCCGCAGACGCTCGGCCAGCGTGCGCAAGCCGTCCAGGTCGGTGTTGGGCAGGATCACGACAAACTCCTCGCCCCCCCAGCGCCCGGCGCTGTCGATGCCACGCAAGTGCAGGCGCAGCTGCCCGGCCAGCGCCCGTATCACGGCATCACCGGCATCGTGCCCGTACTGGTCGTTGATGGCTTTGAAATGGTCGATATCGATCATCAGCAGCCCGGAGGGCTCGCCGCGCAAGGCCCGCTTCCATTGCTCCTGTATGCAGGATTCGCTGACGCGCCGGTTGTTCAGGCCGGTCAGGGCATCGGTACGCGCCATGACCGCGAGCTCGGCATTGGCCTGTTCCAGCTTGTGGATGAGTTCGCTGGACAGGGCTTGCCAACGCATGAAAAGACGGTAGCCGAAAAAGGCCAGGAACAGGATGATGAGCGCGAAGATCCAGTAGAACACCCAGCCGGTGGCACGCAGGATTTCGGCTGCCTGCACGATCGTCGCGGTTTCACCGCCCTCGATCGCCTGCCCGATCCGGCTGCTGCCCAGGCCGATCGTGGCAAAGCCATAGGCCAGCACCCCCAGCAGCATGACCGCGATGAGCTGAAGCACCCGACGGCGTTGCTGCGGTACATCCTGGTTCATGTAGGCCGGGTTGTCCCGCTGCCAGCGTACGATGGCAGGCTGGCTGGCGTACAGCAGCGGCCCCACCAACAGCACGCTCTGGAGAAAGGCCCCCAGCCACCAGCCCTGCCAGATCGGCAGTGCGGCGGTGGTGTCGATGCGGTTGGTATAGCACCAGACCAGCGCTCCGGCGGAACCGAACACACTGGCGACAAACGACAGGGGGATGTAGACCAGCAGGGACTCCAGCGTGCGCAGTCTGCGCGACACGGCAACCGCGCGATAGCCCAGCACCAGCACGGCAAAGCCCAGGGGATTGGCACAGGCAAACAGCAGCGACCAGGCCAGTGGCATGCCGGCATAAAGTGCCAGTGAGAGCGTGGCCAGGTAAGCCGGGATCGCCCCCCACCACCAGCCGAAACTCAGGGTCCACCAGAGGCAGATCAGCAGCGGTGGGTAGACGGTGATGTAGATGTCCACCCCGCCAAAGGACAGTGGCAGACCGGACCACTGCTGGGTCACCGTGGCCAGGCCCAGGAGGATGCTGAGGACGATGCTGAGCAGCCAGCCACCGAGCGTGACAACAAGTGTGCGGCGGGAAGCTCGCTGCCAGAGCCGCCGAAAAGCCACGGAACGGAATGCCTCCAGCGTGCCCTGGGCCAGGGGCAGGACATCGTGATCGGGCAGCCGTTTGCTCACATCCGCATGATGGCATGTTCCGGCCCGAAGGTCACCCCCGCTTGATCGGTCTGCATGACCGCGCTGGCCTGCATGGCAGGCTTCTGCTATCTTAGGCTGGAATCAAGACAAGTTCAGGCACGACAGGTACAGGCATGAGCGGCGCACTGGTGGGCTTCCGGATCGATGGCGAGAAAAAGCTGCTGCGACTGCATGGCGAGCGCAGCTGCGAAGGCGTGCTGACGGAATTGATGGCTTATCTGCACCGCGTCAGCGATGCCCGCCTGGAAACCTATGCGCGCACGCTGAAGCCGGTCGGCCCGGAACACGGACCCTTTCCCGGGGAAACCGACCAGGCCGTGATCCAGGCATTCTTCGAAGACCATTTCGGCGAAACCTGCCCGTCGCAGACGTGGGCGGAGACCTTTGCAGCCTTGCCCGAACTGGAAGGCTGGCATGCCGGCTTCCCATTCATGCCGGCGGCCGCCATCCAGAGCTGCGGTGACGTCTCCTGGGGCTTTCTGATCGACCTCGAAACCGGCACGCTGCAGATCTTTGTCAACCGGCATGCGCGTTTCCAGTGGAGCGACATGGCCGATCCCCAACCGGCCTACTGCTCCCTTG
Source organism: Rhodoferax sp. BAB1 (assembly GCF_013334205.1). Taxonomy (NCBI): domain Bacteria; kingdom Pseudomonadati; phylum Pseudomonadota; class Betaproteobacteria; order Burkholderiales; family Comamonadaceae; genus Rhodoferax; species Rhodoferax sp. BAB1. The sequence continues at coordinate 1,573,975 of NZ_CP054424.1, forward strand.
CCCTTGCCCATGCACGCCAGCTGACGGCACACGATCTTTCGGCCCTGCACGGCTTGCTGCACCAGCATTCCTACTCCGACGGCATCGATCCGGTCCTGCCCTTGCAGGATGCCCTGTCGGCGCCCTTCCCCGGGCCCGGCCCGTGGCAGTCCAGGCTCAAGCTGGCACACGGCCGAGCCCGGCTGTTGCTGGAGCGCGGCCCCCTCAGGGCCAAGCTCAGGCAGGTCGGCGAACTGCGGCTGGGCGATGCCCACTGTGGAGCCCTGCTGCGCGAAGCGCTGGCCCCGCCCGTGCTGGCGATGGCGCAAGCCATCTACGGGCCGGATGCGAATCTCGGGCAGGTCGCCCACGTGGCGGCCCATCTGCCCGCCCTGCCCTACGCACCCGACGACGGCGGTCTGCCCCTGCTCGACCTGGGCCTGAGCGCGGCTTCCGGGCTGCAGCTGGCCTTGGGGCCGGGCTTTTTCGACGCGGTGCGCTCGCGTTTCCTGGACGCCGGCATGAGCGCACAAGGCTGGCGCTTCCTGATCAAGCAGGACCAGGGCGTGCTGCGCTTCGTGTTGCAGTTCTTCCCGCCTTCGGCCCGCATCCTGGGCGCCTTCACCCATTTCATCAACCTGCTGGCCAGTGCGCTGCAAAGCGAACCCCTCAGGATCGAGCGCTGCCAGCCGGCCTTGCGCGGCGTCGAACGCATCCTCGACCGCACGCGTGGTCGTCCGGGCCCGCTGCGCGAAGACAACGCGCGCATCTTCCTGCGCGCCATCATGCGGGCCCGGCTGTCCGTGGAAGAGGAAGCCAACCTGGCCCACGAAGCGCAGGACGTGTCCGATTTCGTCTATGCCCACGCGGCCGTCCTTCAGGGGGTGACCTGGCGCTCGCTGTGTCGCCGCTCCGATGCGTGGCACCGGGCGCTGCTGATCACGGTCGATCCCGACAAGGATGTGCGCTGGCCCGCCCTGCTGCCGGTGTATGCCACCGGCCCCTTCGTCGCCGTGGAGCTCGATTCCGGCTTCTTGCTGGCCGAGGAAGGCCTGGAACAGCGCCACTGCATCGGCACCTATGCCAATGCCTGCGCCAGCGGCGCCACCCGGGTGTTTTCCCTGCGCCACAAAGGCCGGCGCACCGCGACCCTCGAACTGCAGCGTGGCCATGATGATGCCTGGCGCATGGTCCAGATCCGTGGCAAGGCCAATACAGTGGTGCAGGATCCGGCCTTGCTGGAAGCGGCTGGCCGGGTTGCCCAGGCCTATTCCGAGGCGGCGCGCTCGCGCGAGCGCGCGGAGTTCGCAAAGGCGCGCGCGCACGGGCATTCGAGCGGATCTTTATCGCCGGCGCTTGCCGCCCCCCTGCAGGAGTACTGGACCGGCTAGACGGTCCGCCGCGCCGCCCGCAGGCGGCACGGTCGACTCATCACTCCCATTCGATGGTGGCCGGCGGCTTGGAGCTCACGTCATAGGTCACGCGGTTGATGCCGCGCACCTCGTTGATGATGCGCCCCGACACTTTCTTGAGCAGCGCGTAGGGGAGTTCGGCCCAGTCGGCCGTCATGAAATCGCTGGTCTGCACGGCACGCAGGGCCACCACGTAGTCGTAGGTACGGCCGTCGCCCATCACGCCCACGCTCTTGACCGGCAGGAAAACCGTGAAGGCCTGGCTGGTCAGCTCGTACCAGGTCTTTCCTGAGTTCGGGTCGAGGGTCGAGCGCAATTCCTCGATGAAAATGGCATCGGCCCGGCGCAGCAGGTCGGCGTAATCCTTCTTCACCTCGCCCAGGATGCGCACCCCCAGGCCCGGGCCCGGGAAGGGGTGGCGGTAGACCATGTCGTGCGGCAGGCCCAGGGCCACGCCGAGTTCGCGCACCTCGTCCTTGAACAGGTCACGCAGCGGTTCCAGCAGCTTCAGGCCCAGCTGCTCCGGCAGGCCGCCCACGTTGTGGTGGCTCTTGATGGTGACGGCCTTCTTGCTCTTGGCGCCACCGGACTCGATCACGTCGGGGTAGATGGTGCCCTGGGCCAGCCACTTGGCGCCCTTGGCGCCCTCGCCCTTGAGCTTGGCGGCTTCCGCCTTGAAAACGTCGACGAAGAGGCCGCCGATGATCTTGCGCTTCTGCTCGGGTTCGCTGACACCGGCCAGCTTGCCCAGGAAGAGCTCGCTGGCGTCGACGCGGATCACCTTGGCGTGCAGCTTGCCGGCGAACATGTCCATGACCATGTCGCCCTCGTTCAGGCGCAGCAGGCCATGGTCCACGAAAACGCAGGTCAGCTGGTCGCCGATGGCGCGGTGGATCAGGGCCGCGGCCACCGACGAGTCGACGCCGCCGGACAGGCCCAGGATGACCTCCTCGTCGCCCACCTGTTTGCGGATCGCCTCCACCGCCTCCTTGACGTGGTCGCGCATGACCCAGTCAGCGCGGGTGCCGCAGATCTCCAGCACGAAACGCTCCAGGATGGCCCGGCCCTGCACGGTGTGCGTGACTTCCGGGTGGAACTGCACGGCGTAGAAACGGCGCTGCTCGTCGGCCATGCCGGCGATGGGGCAGCTGGGCGTGCTGGCCATGAGCTTGAAACCGGGCGGGAAGGCCGTGACCTTGTCACCGTGGCTCATCCAGACCTTGAGCATGCCGTGGCCTTCAGGGGTGCTGAAGTCGGCAATGTCTTTCAGCAGTGCCGTGTGGCCGTGGGCCCGGACCTCGGCATAACCGAACTCGCGCTGGTGGCCGCTTTCCACCTTGCCCCCCAGCTGCTGCGCCATGGTCTGCATGCCGTAGCAGATGCCCAGCACCGGCACGCCCAGCTCGAACACCGCCTGCGGCGCCTTGTCGGTCGTTTCCTCGTAGACGCTGGCGTGGCTGCCCGAGAGGATCACGCCCTTGAGCTGGCCGTCCGCCGCGAACTGCCGCACCCAGTCATCCGTCACGTCGCAGGGATGGACCTCGCAGTACACATGCGCTTCGCGCACACGGCGCGCGATCAGTTGCGTGACCTGGGAGCCGAAATCGAGGATGAGGATTTTCTGGTGTTGCATGGCGATACAGGAACGGTTCGGTCCATCTGAAAGGCGAAGGCCCGAACGCCGTGGATGGGGGTTCGGGCCTGGGCTGCGGGTGTTTCAGTCAGCGCGGTAGTTGGGCGCTTCTTTCGTGATCTGCACGTCGTGCACATGGCTCTCGCGGATGCCGGCCGAGGTGATCTCCACGAACTCGGCCTTGTTGCGCATCTCTTCAACAGTGGCGCAACCGCAATAACCCATGCTGGCGCGCAAGCCGCCGGCCATCTGGAAGATGATGGCGACCACCGAGCCCTTGTAGGGCACGCGGCCTTCGATGCCTTCGGGCACCAGCTTGTCGGCCTGCGGATTGCCGGCGGTCGATTCCTGGAAGTAGCGGTCGGCGCTGCCCTGCTGCATGGCGCCGATGGAGCCCATGCCGCGGTAGCTCTTGTAACTGCGGCCCTGGAACAGCACGATCTCACCCGGCGCCTCTTCGGTACCGGCGAACATGCCGCCCATCATGACGGTGCCGGCACCGGCCGCGATGGCCTTGGCGATGTCACCGCTGTACCGGATGCCGCCGTCGGCGATCAGCGGCACGCCCGTGCCCTTGAGCGCCGTGGCCACGTTGTCGATGGCCATGATCTGCGGCACACCCACGCCGGCCACGATGCGGGTGGTGCAGATGGAGCCGGGGCCGATGCCCACTTTCACCGCGTCGGCACCGGCTTCCACCAGCGCCAGTGCAGCCGCGCCGGTGGCGATGTTGCCGCCGATGACATCCACCTGCGGATAGTTCTGCTTGACCCAGCGCACGCGATCGATCACGCCCTTGCTGTGCCCGTGTGCCGTGTCCACCACGATGGCATCGACCCCGGCCTTGACCAAAGCCTCGACGCGGGCCTCGGTGCCCTCACCCACGCCCACCGCCGCACCCACGCGCAGGCGGCCAGCGGCATCACGCGCGGCATTCGGGAAGTTGAGCTGCTTGGTGATGTCCTTGACGGTGATCAGGCCCTTGAGTTCGAAGGCGTCGTTGACGACCAGCAGGCGCTCCAGCTTGTGCTTGTTCAGCAGGGCCTTGGCCTCGGCCGGGGTCGTGCCATCGGGCACGGTGACCAGGCGCTCGCGCGGGGTCATGATCTCGCGCACGGGCAGCTCGTATCGGGTCTCGAAGCGCAGGTCGCGCCCCGTGACGATACCCACCACTTTGCCGGCGACAACCACCGGGAAACCGGACACGCCCAGCTCGTCGGAGAGCTTCATCACCTCACGCACCGTGGTCTCGGGGGGGATGACCACCGGGTCACGCAGCACGCCGGATTCGTAACGCTTGACCTTGGCCACCTGGGCGGCCTGTTCGGCCACGCTGAGGTTCTTGTGCACGATGCCGATACCGCCTTCCTGGGCGATGGCAATCGCCAGGCGGGCTTCGGTGACCGTGTCCATGGCCGCAGAGACCAGGGGCAGGTTCAGGGAAATATTGCGGGAGAAACGGGTCGCGAGAGAGGTGTCCTTGGGCAGGACCTGGGAATACGCCGGCACCAACAACACATCGTCGAAGGTGAGCGCTTTACCTAGAAGGCGCATGTCTAAGCTCCAAAAAAAGAATTGTACCCGCCTCGCGACCGGTTTCCTGCAAGCCCGGTGCGGCGACACCACAGCCCGGGCTTGCCGGATCGGAAAAAGGGTCTGGCAGCGCTACACTGTTGCCATGAAACCGATCCGCCCCCTGATCTGCATGGCCCTGTGCCTCTATGCGCTCGCGGCCAGTGCCCAATGGCAATGGATGGACAAGGATGGCCGCAAGGTCTTCAGCGACCGGCCGCCACCGGCGGATATTCCGGAAAAAAGCATCCTCAAGCGCCCGGGTAACCGCGGACCCGCCGTGACGGCCGTACCACCTGTTGCCGCAGTGCCTGCGGCCGCCGGTGCCGCTACGGCCCCAGCCGGCGTGGACAAGTCCCTGCAGGACAAGAAGAAGCAGGCCGAGGAGGCCGAAGCCGCCAAGCGCAAGGCCGAGGAGGAACGGGTTGCCAAGGCGATGGCCGAGAACTGCGCGCGAGCACAGCAGGCCAAGGCCAGCTTCGACTCTGGAATGCGGATCAGTCGCTTGAACGAAAAAGGTGAACGTGAGTTCATGGACGAGACAGCCCGGGCTGCCGAGGGCGAGCGACTTCAGTCCATCATCAACCAGAACTGCAAGTAATCAGTAGCCGGACCTGGCGCCGGCGCGTTTCTTGGCGAAGAGGCCGGTGCGACCCTTGCCCTGGCTGGTGAAACGTTCGCGCCGGGCCACTTTCGGGTCGACCCTCAGGGCGCGGTAGACCTCCACCCGGTCCCGGCTGCGCAAGACTTGGCTGCGTGCCGCCTTGCGCCCCCAGACACCCACCGCCACCTGCGCCAGATCGAGTTCCGGGTACAGCGCCGCCAGTCCGCTGGCTTCCAGTGCCTGAGCCACGGTCGCACCCGCCGGCAGGCGCAGCGCGATCTCCCGCACCTGACGGGCCAGCGGCGCATAGGCGACTAGCACCTCGATGTCCAGCTCAGGCGCCATAGACCTGCTCGGCGCGTTTGACAAAGGCATCCACCAGACTGGCCGCGATCTTGTCGAACACCGGCCCGACCAGCTTGCCCAGCAGGGCATTGGAAAAACCGTAGCTCAGGGACAGCTCGACCTTGCAGGCCCGCTGCCCGCCCTCGCCCACCGGCAGGAAATTCCACCGGCCCTCGAGTTGCGAGAACGGTCCCTTGACCAGTTCCATCTTCACCTCGCTGCCGGGGATGTGGCTGTTGCGGGTGGTGAAGCTCTGGTGGATGCCGCTGAAAGCAATGCCGACCTCGGCCGTGGCACCTCCCTCATGGGCCTCGATGATGCGGGCGTGATCGCACCAGGGCAGGAACTGGGGATAGTCGGCCACACCGATGACCAATTCGTACATTTCCTGCGGGCTGTACCAGATGAGAACGGACTTGTGAACGGTTTTCATAGAATGCAGGGCTCGCACCCCAAACGGAATTGTAAGTTTGGCGCCTGCCCTCACCTGATCTCCATGGCCAAAAAACCCGAAACATCTGCCCGCATTGCCGACAACAAGAAGGCCGTCTTCAATTATTTCATCGAGGAACGCTTCGAGGCCGGCATGGTGCTGCAGGGCTGGGAAGTCAAGGCCGCCCGTGAAGGCAAGGTCCAGCTCACCGACGGTTATGTCGTGATCCGCGAGGGCGAGATGTACATCATCGGCTGTCAGATCAACGCCCTCAAGACCGCCTCCACCCACGTCAGCCCGGATGCCGTGCGGACCAAGAAGCTGCTGCTGAAAAAAGACGAGATCCGCCGCCTTTCGGCCAAAGTCGAGCAGAAGGGCTACACCCTGGTGCCGCTCAACCTGCACTGGAAGAACGGCAAGATCAAATGTGAGATCGGCCTGGCCAAGGGCAAGGCCGAGCACGACAAACGCGACACCATCAAGGACCGTGAGGGCAAGCGCGAGGTGGAGCGCGCCATGAAGTCACGCCAGCGCTGACACGAAATTGAAACACTGCTGACATACAAACGAGGGGCGCCTCGGCTCACTGCGAGGTGTCGTCCAACCCTAGGAGTATGTCCATGAAAAAATCGCTAGCACTTCTCGCCGCCCTCGCGGCTGCCACCCTGCTGACCGCCTGCGGCACCCTCGGCACCTCGTCCGGCAGCATGCCCACCCAGGCTGCCGACGGCACCTTGGTCGGCCCCAGCGGCATGACCCTCTATACCTTCAAGAAGGACGGCAAGAACACCGGCATGTCCGAATGCTATGACCAGTGCGCCATCAACTGGCCCCCGTTGACGGTCGCCGCCGGCAAGCACCCGAGCAAGGAATTCACCATCGTCATTCGCGCCGATGGCAGCCAGCAATGGGCTTTCAAGGGGCAACCCCTCTATTTCTACGCCAAAGACACCAAGCCGGGCGACAAGCTGGGCGACGGCGTGGGTGGTAACTGGAACGTCGCCAAGTAAGCATCGCCCCCACCAGCCGGGCCGGCGGATCAGAGCGCCAGACCGCGCACCAGAAAGCCGCGGTCAGCCGCGGCTTTTCTTATTGAAGCCCCTTGAGCGGATGCGCGTGGGCCGGCCAGGGCGAGATGAAAAAGCCGGCCACCATCTCGGGTCTTACGTCTTCCAGCCGGGCCGGGCTCCACTTCGGCATGCGGTCCTTGTCGATCACCAGGGCACGGATGCCCTCCATGGTGTCGGTCGCTGTCATGAAGCGATCGAGGTGGCGTGTATTGAAGCAGTGGCGCACCATGTCGCGCTCCATGCGCAGCTCGTCGGCAAGCGACATGCCGGCCCCGCGGCGGATCTGCTCCAGCGTCACCTGCAGCATCAGCGGTGAATGCGTGCGCAGGGCCTGCACGGTGGCTGCAGCCCACTCGCCGGGCTCCTTTTCCAGCGCCTGCACGATACGCAGCACGTCAGGCTGACTGAAGCAGCGGGTTATGGTGTCCAGCGGCAGCACGGCTGCTGGCGCGGCAGCGCCATACGCAGCTTGCCAGACCTGCAGGCTGGTCGCATCGAAACGGGTCAGCCCGGCCAGGGTATCCCAGGCCTCGGAGATACGCGCTGCATCGAAGCAGGCATCAGCCAGTTGCAGCGCCAGCGCATCGCCGGCGCCAATGACTTCACTGGTCAGGGCCAGCCATTCGCCGCCATGGCCAGGGCAACGCGCCAGGAACCAGCCGCCGCCGACATCGGGGAAGAGACCAATGTTCGTTTCCGGCATGGCCATCTTCGTGCGCGGCGTCACGATGCGCAGCCTCGCGCCTGGGACACGCGCGGACGGGCTTGCCCGGGCCGCGCCTTCACATACACCCGCAGGGTCTGCCAGGGCACCGCCCTGGCTAAGACCCATGCCGCCGCCCATGACGACGCCATCCATGAAGGCGATGTAGGGCTTGGGGTAGTGGTGGATCAGGTGGTTGAGGGCGTATTCCTCGGTGAAGAAGTCCTCCAGCTCGGCGTCGCCGCGCAGCACGGCCTGGTGGAAGAAGCGAATGTCGCCGCCGGCGCAGAAGGCGCCAAAAGCGCCCTCCTTGCCCATGCCGCGGATCGCCACCGCGGCCACGGCCGGATCGTCGCGCCAGGCCAGCAATGCCGCCGCCAGGGCGCGGATCATGGGCAGGGACAGGGCATTAAGCGCACGCGGGCGGTTCAGCGTGATACAGCCCAGTTGGCCGCGGACCTCGGTTTGCACCTCGGGACAGGTGTAGGTGATCGTATGTTTCATCGTTTCTTGTTCCAGGCCATCCATTCATTGGCGAGCAGGGCGAACAGCACCAGCGCTCCGCCCTGCAGCACGGCCAGGCCGGGCCGTTCCCCCGCGCCAATCCAGACCAGCAGGATGCCAAACAGGATTTCCAGCTGGGCCAGCAGCGAGATCTCGGGTGCCTTGAGCACGCGTGCACAAATCACCAGCAGGGTACAGGGAATGGCCAGCTGCACCCCGCCCAGCAGGGCCAGCAGGCCGATGTCGTGCGCCGTAGCCTGCAAGGGCCAGGCCAGCGGCAGCGTGGCCAGCGCCGAGAGGACGCCGCCGACCAGCACCGAAGGCACCAGGTCCACGTCCTGCCCCTGGGCATGCGCATGCTGCACCACGATCCAGTTGATGGCCGCCGTCAGCGGCACGAACAGGGCCACCACCATGCCCTGCCAGCTACCACTTTCGAGCTGGCTGCCGAACATCCACACCATGCCCACACCGGCCAGCGCGATGGCGACCCAGGTGAACCAGGCGATGCGCTGGCGCAGGAAGGCCCATGCCAGCAGTGCGGTGAACAGGGGATTGAGGGACGAGATCACCAGCACCCCGGCCACGCTGGTCATGGTCAGGGCCAGCATGAAGGAGGTGAACATGGCGCCCCAGCACAGGCCGGACCACCACAGCGCCGCCGGCGCCGTGCGCAGCTGACGCCAGACGCCGGGCCCTCGCCAAAGCGCCAGGATGAGCAGCAGCGTCAGCGCCGTGAAGAAGCTGCGCCAGAAGGTGACTTCGAAGCTGCGCGCTGCCTCCAGCTGGCGCGTCACGACCCCGGCGATCGACCACATCAGGGTCACCGCCACCATCAGCCAGACGGCACGCCGGTGTGTGAGCTTCATGTCTTCCGTCTGCCGGAGCGAAAGGATCTACGGCGCGCTCATCCCACAGTCGGGGAACGCCGCGGAACCGGCTTTGCCGGGCCGCTGGCGTTGTCCCCCTTGGGGGATAGCGGTCGCAGGCCGATTCAGGGGGTTAGAAATTTTTGCCGGCGCGCTTGCGCTCGTTCTCGGTCAGGTAACGCTTGCGCAGCCGGATCGACTTGGGCGTGATCTCGACCAGTTCATCGTCCTCGATGAATTCCACGCCGTACTCCAGCGTGCAATCGATCGGGGGCGTGACCTTGATCGCGTCTTCCTTGCCGCTCACCCGGAAGTTGGTCAGCTGCTTGGTGCGGGTGGCGTTCACCACCAGATCGTTGTCGCGGTTGTGGATGCCGACGATCATGCCTTCGTACACCGGGTCGTTGGCCTTGACGAACATGCGACCGCGGTCGTCCAGCTTGCCCAGGGCGTAAGTGAAGATTTCACCGGCGTCCATGGAGATCAGCACGCCGTTCTTGCGGCCGCCGATGTCGCCCTTGTGCGGCTCGTAGCCGTCGAAGATGTTGGAGATCAGGCCGGAACCACGGGTCAGGTTCAGGAACTCGTTGGAGAAACCGATCAGGCCACGCGCCGGGATGCGGTACTCCAGGCGCACGCGGCCACGGCCATCCGGCTCCATGTTGACCAGCTCGCCCTTGCGCTCGCCCAGGGCCTGCATCACGCCACCCTGGTGCTGCTCTTCGATGTCGGCTGTCACCAGCTCGATCGGCTCGCACTTCTCACCATTGATTTCCTTGAACATCACGCGCGGCTTGGACACGGCCAGCTCGTAGCCTTCGCGACGCATGTTTTCCAGCAGGATGGTCAGGTGCAGTTCGCCGCGACCCATGACTTCGAAAATACCTTCTTCGTCGGTTTCCTTGACGCGCAGGGCCACGTTGTGCTGCAGCTCTTTCTGCAGGCGGTCCCAGATCTGGCGGCTGGTCACGAACTTGCCTTCACGGCCAGCCAGCGGGCTGGTGTTGACGCAGAAGTTCATGGTCAGGGTCGGCTCGTCGACCTTGAGCATGGGCAGCGGTGCCGGCTTGGCCGGATCGGTGATGGTCACGCCGATGCCGATCTCGTCGATACCGTTGATCAGCACGATTTCACCCGGGCCGGCCTCGGTGGCCTGCACGCGCTCCAGGCCCTGGAAGGTCAGCACCTGGTTGATGCGGCCCTTGACGGTCTTGCCGTCCGGCCCTTCCATGACCAGCACGTCCATGGCGGGCTTGATCGTGCCCTGGCTGATGCGGCCCACGCCGATACGGCCCACGAAGGTCGAGAAGTCCAGCGCGGAAATCTGCAGCTGCAGCGGCGCGGCCGGGTCGCCCTTCTGGGACGGCACGTGCTTGAGGATGGTGTTGAACAGGGCCGACATGTCGGGGCCCCACTGCTCACCCGGTGCGCCTTCTTCCAGCGAAGACCAGCCGTTGATGCCCGAGGCGTAAACGACGGGGAAGTCCAGCTGCTCGTCGTTGGCGCCCAGCTTGTCGAACAGATCGAAGGCGGCGTTGACCACCTTGTCGGGGTTGGCGCCCGGCTTGTCGACCTTGTTCACCACCACGATGGGCTTGAGCCCCAGGGCCAGTGCCTTCTTGGTCACGAAGCGCGTCTGCGGCATCGGGCCTTCCTGCGCGTCGATCAGCAGCACCACACCGTCCACCATGGACAGGGCACGCTCCACCTCGCCGCCGAAGTCGGCGTGGCCGGGGGTGTCGACGATGTTGATGTGCGTGCCTTCCCAGGTCACGGCGCAGTTCTTGGCCAGGATGGTGATGCCGCGTTCTTTTTCGATGGCGTTGTTGTCCATCACGGTATCGACCACCTTTTCGTGTTCGGCGAAGGTGCCCGACTGGCGCAGCAGCTGGTCGACCATGGTGGTCTTGCCGTGGTCGACGTGGGCGATGATGGCGATGTTGCGGATCTGTTTATGGCTCATGGTTGGCTTTCCAGGATTTGTTGGATTTCGATAGGGCTCAACAGACGCCCGGGTATGAGTTCACCCGCCTTGACATGGGCGGTGCCCAGCAGGGCATGGGGTTGGTCGCCGTACACGGCCACCAGGTCGGCATCCGGCCAGCTGCCGCGCCGGCGCAGGCCGCTGAGGAAACGACCCGCATTCTCGGGATCCAGCGTGACGCTGGCATGACCGGGCAGCAGCACGTCGACCGGCTGGAGCTGCTTCGGACGCTCGGCCTCGGCCAGCGTTTCCAGCCCTTCCAGGGTCACGCACTGGGTCTGGTCGAAGGGGCCCGTGGCGATGCGTCGCAGCGCCACCAGGTGGCCGCCGCAGCCCAGGGCCTGGCCGATGTCCTCGCCCAGGGTCCGGATGTAGGTGCCCTTGCTGCACTTCACGTGCAGGCGCAGGAAAGGCTCGTCGCCCTGCAACTGGACGTCCAGCAGTTCCAGCTCGTGGATCACCACGTCGCGCGGCTCGCGCTCCACGGTCTCGCCCTCGCGGGCATATTCGTAAAGGGCCTTGCCGTCCTTCTTGAGCGCGCTGTGCATGGGCGGCACCTGACGGATCGGCCCCATGAACCGGTCCAGCACCTCGACCACCTGACCCAGGGTGCAGTTCACGGCACGGGTCTCGATGACCTCGCCCTCGGCATCGGCCGTGCTGGTGCGCACACCCAGACGCACGGTGGTCTCGTAGGTCTTGTCGGCATCCAGATGAAGCTGGCTGAACTTGGTGGCGGCGCCAAAGCAGATCGGCAGCACGCCGGTGGCCAGCGGGTCCAGCGTGCCGGTGTGGCCCGCCTTTTCAGCGCGCAGCAGCCACTTGGCCTTCTGCAGCGCGTTGTTGCTCGAGAGTCCGAGCGGTTTGTCCAGCAAGAGCACCCCATGCACAGGGCGCCGTTGCACCCTGGTGCGTGGCGCTTGCATGCTCACCCCTCGTCTTTGGAACGCGACGCGACAGCCTGCGCGATCAGGGCGTTCATGTCGGCAGCCCGCTCGGTGGTGCGATCGAACAGGAAATGCAGGGTCGGGACGGTGTGGATGTGCAAGCGCTTGAACAGGCCGTTGCGCAGGAAACCGGCGGCCTGGTTCAAGGCATCCTGCGTTTCCTGCGGGTCACCGATCAGCACGCTGAAGTAGACCTTGGCATGCGCATAGTCGGGGGTGACCTCCACGGCCTGGAGCGTCACCATGCCCACGCGTGGATCTTTCAACTCGCGCGCGATCAACTCCGTCAGATCGCGCTGGATCTGATCGGCGACCTTGAAGCCGCGGTTCGGAGTGGATGACTTTTTGGCCGGCATGGTTTACAGCGTACGGGCGATCTCTTTGACCTCGAAGAACTCGAGCTGATCGTTTTCCTTGATGTCGTTGTAATTCTTGAGCTTGATACCGCACTCGAAGCCTTCCTTGACCTCGCGCACATCGTCCTTCATGCGCTTGAGGGAGTCCAGCTCGCCCGTGTAGATGACCACGTTGTCGCGCAGCAGGCGGAAATGCGCGCTGCGGGTGACATAACCGGCGGTGACCATACAACCAGCCACCGTGCCGATCTTGGAGGCGACGAACACGGTCCGGATCTCGGCCATGCCGATGACCTCTTCGCGTTTCTCCGGTGCCAGCATGCCCGACATGGCCGCTTTCAACTCATCGACGGCGTCGTAGATGATGTTGTAGTAGCGGATCTCCACATCGTTGCCTTCGGCCAGCTTGCGCGCCCCGGCATCCGCCCGGGTGTTGAAGCCGATGATGATGGCCTTGGAGGCGATCGCCAGGTTGACGTCGGACTCGCTGATGCCACCGACGGCGGCATAGACCAGCTGCACCTTGACCTCCTCGGTCGAGAGCTTGAGCAGCGAGGCGGCCAGCGCTTCCTGCGAGCCCTGCACGTCGGCCTTGACGATGATGGGCACCGTCTTGACTTCGCCGGCGGAGATGTCGGTGAACATGTTTTCCAGCTTGGCGGCCTGCTGCTTGGCCAGCTTGGTATTGCGGAACTTGCCGGCCCGGTAGGTCGCGATCTCGCGCGCACGGCGCTCGTCGGACAGCACCATGAACTCGTCACCCGCCTGCGGTACTTCGGTCAGGCCCTGGATTTCCACCGGAATGGACGGCCCGGCCGACTTGATCGGCTTGCCGTTTTCGTCCAGCATGGCGCGCACGCGGCCATAGGTCTGGCCGGCCAGCACCACGTCGCCGGTCTTGAGCGTGCCGGTCTGCACCAGCACGGTGGCGACCGGACCGCGGCCCTTGTCCAGCTTGGCCTCGATGACCAGGCCCTTGGCCATGGCATCGACCGGGGCCTTGAGCTCCAGCACTTCGGCCTGCAGCAGCACCTGTTCCAGCAGGGCATCGATGCCCTGGCCGGTCTTGGCCGACACGGGCACGAAGGGCGAGTCGCCGCCGAATTCTTCCGGCACCACCTCTTCCACCACCAGTTCCTGCTTCACGCGGTCCGGGTTGGCATCGGGCTTGTCGATCTTGTTGATGGCCACGACGATGGGAACCCCGGCCGCCTTGGCGTGCTTGATGGCTTCCCGGGTCTGCGGCATGACGCCGTCGTCGGCGGCCACCACCAGGATCACGATGTCGGTCGCCTGGGCGCCACGGGCACGCATGGCCGTGAAGGCCTCGTGACCCGGGGTGTCCAGGAAGGAGATCATGCCGCGCGGCGTTTCCACGTGGTAGGCGCCGATGTGCTGCGTGATGCCGCCGGCCTCGCCCGCGGCCACCTTGGCGCGGCGGATGTAGTCCAGCAGCGAGGTCTTGCCGTGGTCGACGTGGCCCATGACGGTCACAACCGGCGCGCGCGGCAGCGATTCGCCGTGCTGCTCCGACACTTCCTCGTCGGTGAAGGCTTCCGGATCGTCCAGCGCCGCCACGATGGCCTTGTGGCCCATTTCCTCGACCACGATCATGGCCGTGTCCTGGTCCAGCGGCTGGTTGATGGTGACCATCTGGCCCAGCTTCATCAGGTGCTTGATCACCTCGGAGGCCTTGACCGCCATCTTGTGCGCCAGCTCGGCCACGGTGATGGTCTCGGGCACATGCACCTCGACGACGCGGGCTTCGACCGGTGCGGCCTGGGCATGCTGATCATCACGGTCGTGACCGCGCTTGCCGCGCGGGCCACCGCGCCAGCTGCTGCGGCCAACGCCACCACTGGTGTCGCCGCGGGTGGGGATGGCCTTTTTCTTGGCCGGATCTCCGGCCCAGCTGCTGGAGAGCTTGGCCGACTTGACTTCCTTGCCGGCGCCAGCGGGTGCTGCGGCACCGGTACCAGCGGGTTTGGCCGGTTTGGCGACCGTGCTGCCAGCCGCCGGTTTGTGCAGGGTGCCCTTCATGGCAGCCTTCGGCTCTTCCTTCTTGGGCGGCGGCGGGGGCGGTGCCTTCTTGGCCGGTGTCGCCATCATGGAGCGGATGGCCGCGGCTTCGGCCTCGGCCTTGCGGCGGCGGTCGTTCAGGTCCAGCGCTCGTGCGGCCTCTTCGTCGGCACGCGCCTTCGATTCGGCGGCGGCTTTCTCGCGTGCCTCGGCCTGTGCTGTTGCACGCGCGGCGGCGGCATCGGCAGCCTCGGCGCTGGCTTCGGCCTTGCTGGTCGAAGCCTGGGCTTTTTTCTCGTCTTCCGTCGCGGCGTAGCTGGCGGCGCGCTCTTCGGCTTCACGCTCGCGCTTTTCGCTTTCCTCGCGCTGGCGGCGCTTCTCGGCCAGATCTTCCTCCTGGCGGCGGATCAGCTCGGCCTGGCGGCGTGCTTCTTCCTCGCGGCGCACGAGTTCGGCGTTGTCCACCGCGGGCGCCGGTGCGCTGGCCACCACCGGGGCTTCTTCCACCGGCTCGGCGCCGCCGCCCTCGACCACATCGCTGCCGTCTTCACGGCGGATGAAGGTGCGCTTCTTGCGGACTTCGACCTGGATGGTGCGGGCCTTGCCACTGGCGTCGGCCTGCTTGATCTCGGTGGTCGACTTCTTGGTCAGCGTGATCTTCTTGCGCTCGGCCGTGGCCGTGCCGTGGCTGGCCTGCAGGAAACCCAGCAGGCGCTGCTTGTCGGCATCGGTCAGCGTGTCGGCGGCGGAAGCCTTGGGCACGCCGGCGGACTTGAGCTGCTCAAGCAGGGTATCGGTTGACTTCTTGAGTTCGGTTGCAAACTCGGCGACGGTCGTACTGGACATTTGTGATGGGACCTTTAGCTAGGGCATGACCCGCCCGGAGGGCAGGGGCCAGCCTTGACTGAACTTATTTTTTCATGACGATGACTCTTGAGCAGCGGCTTCATTGGTGAACCAATGTTCGCGCGCCTTCATGATCAGGGCTTTGGCCTCGTCCTCGGACTGGCCGGTGATCTCGGTGAGCTCGTCGACCGCGAGGTCGGCCAGGTCATCCAGCGTATGCACGCCGCCGTCGGCCAGCTTGGCGATCAGTTCGGGCGTGAGGCCTTCGAGGTCGCGCAGATCCTGCGACACTTCCTCGACGCTTTCCTCACGCGCGATCTCCATCGTCAGCAGGGCGTCCTTGGCACGGGCACGCAGTTCGTTGACGGTGTCTTCGTCGAAGGACTCGATCTCCAGCATCTCCTGGAGGGGCACGTAGGCCACTTCTTCCAGGCTGGTGAAGCCTTCGGCGATCAGGATGTCGGCGATCTCCTCGTCCACATCGAGCTTGGCCATGAACAGCGAGCGCAGCGAGCCGGTTTCATCGGCCTGCTTCTGGGCCGATTCGGCCGCGTCCATGATGTTGATCTTCCAGCCGGTCAGGTCGGACGCCAGGCGCACGTTCTGGCCGCCGCGGCCGATGGCGATGGCCAGGTTTTCCTCGTCCACCACCACGTCCATCGCGTGCTTCTCTTCATCCACCACGATGGACTGCACATTGGCCGGGGCCAGCGCACCGATCACGAACTGGGCCGGGTCTTCGCTCCACAGCACGATGTCCACGCGCTCGCCGGCGAGCTCGTTGGTCACGGCATTCACACGGGTACCGCGCACGCCGACGCAGGTGCCGATGGGGTCGACGCGCTTGTCATGCGACACCACGGCGATCTTGGCGCGCGAACCGGCGTCACGGGCGCAGGACTTGATCTCCAGCAGGCCCTGCTCGATCTCGGGCACTTCCTGGCGGAACAGCTCGATCATGAACTCGGGGGCCGAGCGCGACAGGATGATGGGGGCACCGCGCAGCGTCAGGTCCACA
This sequence comes from Rhodoferax sp. BAB1, assembly GCF_013334205.1. Lineage (NCBI taxonomy): Bacteria > Pseudomonadati > Pseudomonadota > Betaproteobacteria > Burkholderiales > Comamonadaceae > Rhodoferax > Rhodoferax sp. BAB1. The sequence goes on from NZ_CP054424.1 coordinate 1,590,269, forward strand.
TCCATGATCATGGCGCGCACGCGGTCGCCGGTGCGCAGGTTTTCCTTGGGGATCATCTCGCCGCGGCGCAGGCGGCCTTCGACCCGGCCGGACTCGACAATGATGTCGCCCTTGTCCATGCGCTTGACGGTGCCCACGAAGATCTTCTCGCCGCGCGACATGAAGTCGTTGAGCAGCATCTCGCGCTCGGCGTCACGGATCTTCTGCAGGATGACCTGCTTGGCAGCCATGGCGCCGATGCGGCCGATCGGCAGCGACTCGACGGCTTCCTCGATGTACTCGTCGACCTCGATGTCGGGAATCTGCTCCTTGGCTTCGAACAGCAGGATTTCCTGGTCGGGCAGTTGCAGACCGGCCTCGTCGGGAACGACGTGCCAGCGACGGAAGGTCTCATAGACGCCGCTGTCGCGGTCGATCGCCACGCGGATGTCCACGTCGCCTTCGTACAGCTTCTTGGTGGCTTGCGCCAGAGCCGATTCGACCGCACCAAAGACCACGTCACGTTCGACGTTCTTTTCGCGGGAAATGGCTTCCACCAGCATCAACAGTTCGCGATTCATGCCTCTAACCTCCAATACCTTCAATGACCTGTGGCCGCATCGCGGCCCTTGAAGCTCACGATCGGCGCCAGACGCGCCTCGCGCAATTCGTCCAGTGTGAAACCCAGCGCCTGCAACGGCGGGGCTTCACGCTTCTTGCTCACCTTCTGTCCGGGCTTGGGTGCCGGCGCGTCGCTCCAGACGATCTGCCAGCCCATGCTGCCGTCGGCAGCGTTCACGCGTTCGAGCGTGCCGCGGAATTTCTTGCGGTTGGCGCTGACCTGGCCGGCCGCTGCCGCACCCATCGGCGCCTTGAGCGTGATGTCGACCACCTGGCCGGCAAAACGCTCGAAATCCTTTTCGTGTCGCAGCGGGCGATCGATACCCGGCGAGGACACCTCGAGCCGCTTGTATTCGATGCCATCGACTTCCAGCGCATACTGCAGCTGGCGTGTGACCTTCTCGCAGTCCTCGACGTTGACGAAACGTTCGCCTGCCTGAGGATCCCAGGGCAGGTCGATCGTCACGCGCAGCAATCCCCCGGCGGAGCGGTCGATCTCCACCAGGTCGTAACCGAAACCGGTCACGGTCTGTTCGACGATTTGCTGCAGTGTCAACGTTGCCCTTCCCTGGCCATCAAAAAGCGTTCGACCATAAAAAAAGGGCGGTTGGTAATCCGCCCGTTTGGTCGAGAATTGCCGAATTGTACTCGAAAATCGGGATTAGACCCTTGATTTTCAAGGAAAAATGAGCCCGGGCCGGCTCGTTTTATCGAAATCGCCGGCTTGGCAGCAAGCGGCGATTTTCAGGCCGCCGCCTGCACCAGGGTCCGGGTGTAGGGGTGGGCCGGGGCGTCCAGCAAAACCGAAACCGGGCCGGACTCGACGATGTCGCCGCCCTTCATGACCAGCACCTCGTGCGCCATGGCCCGGATCACGTCCACGTCGTGGGTGATCAGCAGGTAACTCAGGGCCCGTTCGCGTTGCAGGCGCTGCAGCAGTTGCAGCACCTGTTTCTGGATGGTCACGTCCAGCGCGCTGGTGGGCTCGTCCAGCACGATCAGGCGCGGCTCGACGATCAATGCCCGGGCAATGGCCAGGCGCTGGCGCTGGCCACCGGAAAACTCGTGCGGGTAGCGCTGCAGCAGCCCCGGGAACTGGACCTCGGTCAAACCCACCTCCTCCAGCGCGCTTTCGACCTTGGCCTTGCGCTCCTCTTTTGAGAGCATCGGCGCATGGATGGTCAGCCCCTCGCCCACGATCTCCTCGACGGTCAGGCGCGGCGACAGCGAGGAAAACGGGTCCTGGAACACCACCTGCACCACACGGCGCAAGGCTTTGTCCAGCGCCGGCCGGCCCTGCCAGGCCTGGCCGTCCACCTGCAGTTCTCCCCGGAACGGCAGCAGGCCCAGGGCCGCCAGGGCCAGGGTCGATTTGCCCGAGCCCGATTCGCCGATCACCCCCAGGGTGTGGCCGGGCGGAATGCTGAAGCTGGCCCCCTGCACCGCCACGAACTCGCCGCGGCGGAACCAGCCGCGCAGGCCGGGGATAGGCACGGGGTAGCCCACCCGCAGCCCCCGCGCCTGCATCAGGGCCGGGGCCCCGGCCAATTGGGGCACTTCCTGCACGTCGCGCACCGGGCGGCTGTCGATCAGGCTGCGGGTGTAGGGATGTTGCGGACGGGCAAAGACCTCGGCCACCGGCCCCTGCTCCACGATGCGCCCGCCCTCCATCACGATGACCCGGCTGGCAAAACGCCGCACCAGGTTCAGGTCGTGGGTGATCATCAGCACGGCCATGCCATGTTTTTCCTGCAGGCCGTCCAGCAAGTCCAGAATCTGGCCGCGCAGGGCAACGTCCAGCGCCGTGGTCGGCTCATCGGCCAGCAGCAGCCTGGGCTGGCAGGCCAGGGCCATGGCGATCATGGCGCGCTGGCGCTGGCCGCCGCTGAGCTGGTGCGGGTAGGCCGCCACGCGCTGTGCCGGCTCCGGAATGCCGGTGTCGGCCAGCAGCTGGATGGCCCGTGCCAGCGCCGCACCACGGTCCAGGCCCAGCTTGAGCTGCAGCACCTCGGTGATCTGGTCGCCGATGGTGTACAGCGGGTTCAGGGCCGTCATGGGCTCCTGGAAGATCATGGCGATGTCGCGGCCACGCACGCCGCGCAACTCGCGCTCGGGCAGGGTCAGCAGGTCCGCCGCGCCCTCGCTGCCCTGGAAGCGGGCGGCGCCGCTCACGGCAGCCTCGGGCAACAGGCGCAAGAGGCTCAGCGCCGTGACGGTCTTGCCGGACCCGGACTCGCCCACCAGGGCCACCTTCTCCCCCGGCGCGATCTGGAAATCGAGGCCGCGCACCACTTCCTTGCCGGCGAAGGCGACGCTCAGGCCGTGCACATCCAGCAGAAGTTCGGGCATGAGCGCCCCCCCCTCGGGGGGCAGCGAGGACACGTCAGTGCCGAGCGTGGGGGCTGTCATTTCTCGGCCTTCCTGGGGTCCAGCGCATCGCGCAGCGCATCGCCCATGAAGGTCAGCAGCAGCAGGGTAATGACCAGCACGCCGAAGGTGGACAGGGAGATCCACCAGGCGTCGATATTGTTCTTGCCCTGGGCCAGCAGCTCGCCCAGGGACGGCGTGCCGGGCGGCACGCCCAGGCCCAGGAAATCCAGCGAAGTCAGCGCCAGGATGGCCGCGCTCATGCGGAAAGGCAGGAAGGTCACCACGGGGGTCAGGCTGTTGGGCAGGATGTGGCGCCAGATGATCTGCCCGTTGGACAGGCCCATGGCGCGCGCCGCCCGCACATAGTCGAGCTGGCGGTTGCGCAGGAATTCGGCCCGCACATAGTCCGACAGGCCCATCCAGCCGAACAGGCTGAGCAGGATCAGCAGCAGGGCCACGCTGGGGTCGAACATGGCCGAGAAAATGATGAGCAGGTAGAGCTCGGGCATGGAGCCCCAGATCTCGATGAACCGCTGGAAACCCAGGTCGATCTTGCCGCCGAAATAACCCTGCACGGCCCCGGTGAGCACCCCCAGCAGCACGCCGATGATGGTCAGCGCCAGGGCGAACAGCACCGAGATGCGGAAGCCGTAGAGCAGGCGCGCCACCACGTCGCGCCCGCGGTCGTCGGTGCCCAGCCAGTTGTCGGCCGAGGGGCCTGAAGGGTTGGGCTCCTTGGCAAAATAGTTGATGGTGCTGTGGTGATAGGGATTGGGCGGATACAGGGCGAAGTTGCCTTCCTTGGCGAACTGCTGCTGGATGAAAGGGTCCAGGTAGTCGGTCGGCGTTTCGAAGTCGCCGCCGAAGGCCGTCTCCGGCACGTTGTGCAGGATGGGCACATACCACTGGCCGTGGTGGCGCGCCAGCAGCGGCTTGTCGTTAGAGATCAGCTCGGCGCCCAGGCTCAGCACGAAAAGCGTGCAGAAGATCAGCAGGCTCCAATAGCCCAGGCGGTTGCGCCGGAAACGCAACCAGGCACGCTGTGAGGGGGAAAGGGAAACGCCAGCCATCAGTCGAACTTCACTCGCGGATCGACCCAGACGTAGCAGAGGTCGGAAATCAGCTTGGTCACCAGGCCGATCAGCGTGAACAAATAGAGCGTGCCCAGCACGACGGGATAGTCGCGCCGCATGACCGACTCATAGGACAACAGGCCCAGGCCGTCGAGCGAGAACAGGGTCTCGATCAGCAGCGAGCCGGCGAAGAAGGCACCGATGAAAGCGGCCGGGAAGCCGGTGACGATGGGGATCAGCGCATTGCGGAACACATGGGTCCACAGTACGCGGTTCTCGCCCAGGCCCTTCGCGCGGGCCGTCAGCACATATTGCTTGCGGATTTCCTCGAGGAAAGCGTTCTTGGTCAGCATGGTGGTCACGGCGAAGGCGCCCAACACGCTGGCCGTCACCGGCAGGGTGATATGCCAGAGGTAGTCGACGATCTTCGCGCCCCAACTCAAGGTTTCCCAGTTGCTCGAGGTCAGGCCGCGCAGGGGGAACCATTGCAGCTGGCCGCCGAAGATCACCAGCAGGGCCACGCCCAGCACGAAACCGGGAATGGCATAACCAATGAGCACGATCAGGCTGGTCAGCGTGTCGAAGCGGCTGCCGGCGCGCACCGCCTTGGCGATGCCCAGGGGGATGGAGATCAGATAACTCAGGAAAAAGGTCCACAAGCCCAGGCTGATCGACACCGGCAATTTATCCTTGACCAATTCCCAGACGCTCTTGGGATAGAAGAAACTCTTGCCCAGGTCGAAGCGCGCGTACTGGCCCAGCATCTGCCAGAAGCGCTCATGGGCAGGTTTGTCGAAACCATAGAAGGCGCGGATCTCGGCGATGCGCGCGGCGTCCACGCCCTGGCGGCCACGATAACCGGCGCCGGAGGACGCCGCACCCTCGCCGCCCGTGTCGCGCCCCTGCAGCTGGGCCACCATCTGCTCCACCGGCCCACCCGGTACGAACTGGATCACGACAAAGGTCAGCAGCAGGATGCCGAACAGCGTCGGGATCATGAGCAGCAGACGCTTGAGGATGTAGGCCGGCATGGCTTAGCGCCCTCCCCCAGCCGCTGCAAGATTCGCAGGGGTGGCCCACCAGACGGAGGTCACCCAGGCCTCGGGCTGGTAATAACGCGGCGTCACGGCCGGCTGCTCGAAACGGCCGGCACGCCAGGCCACGCGGTGCACCCCGCTGTACCAGTGCGGCACGGTGTAGTGGCCATGGCGCAGCACCCGGTCCAGCGCGCGCAGGCGCGCCACCAGTTCGGGCCGGGTCTGGGCCGAGATCACCTGGTCCAGCAGCGCATCGACCGCCGGGCTCTTGAGGCCGATCACATTGCTGGAGCCCTCGGTGTCGGCGGCCTTGGAACCGTAACGCTCCAGCAGTTCGGTGCCCGGTGCCTCGCTGCCTATCATGCGGTTGCTGATGATCTCGAAATCAAAGACGTCCATGCGCTTTTGCAGGATGGCGAAGTCGAACACCTTGTAGTTGACCTGCATGCCCAGTTTCTCGAGGCTGCGCGCATACGGCGTGACCACACGGCCCATGGAGCCGGAGTTGTCGAGGAACTCGATGGCGAAGGGTTCCCCCTTCGCGTTGCGCAGCGCGCCGTCGCGGTAGGTCCAGCCCGCGGCGGCCAGCAGATCGCGCGCGCGGCGCAGGTTGTCGCGCAGGGTGTGGCCGGAGGCCGGGTCCAGGCTGGTCACGGGCGGCAGCGGCACCTCTTCGCTGAAGACTTCGGGCGGCAGCTGGCGGCGCAGCGGCTCCAGCACGGCCAGCTCTTCGGGGCCGGGCCTGCCTTGGGCCTCGAAGTCGCTGCCGACAAAATAACCGCGCACACGGGTGTAGGCGTTGTAGAACAGCTGGCGGTTCATCCACTCGTAGTCCATGGCCAGGGCGATGGCCTGGCGCACGCGTACGTCCTTGAACTTCTCGCGTCGCATATTGAAGAGGAAACCCTGGAAGTCGCCGGCATTGCCGTGCTGCAGCTCCTTCTTGATCAGTTCTCCGCGCTCGAACTGCTTGCCGGTATAGGCCCGTGCCCATTCGCGCGCGATGAAGGCCTGGATGTAGTCGAACTCGCCGGCCTTGAAGGCTTCCAGCTGGGCTGTGTTGTCCTTGTAGATCTTGTAGGTGATGCGGTCGAAGTTGAACAGGCCACGGCGCACATTGAGGTCACGCGCCCAGTAAGCCGGGTCACGCTCGTAGCTGATGTCCTTGCCGAAGTTGACCTTGCCGATGCGGTAGGGGCCGCTGCCAATGGGGATGTCCGTCACGATCTGGTCCAGGGCTTTCAGCTTGCCGTTCTCCAGGCCCCACTGACGGCTGAACACCGGCAGGCTGCCGGCGATCAGCGGCAGTTCGGCGTTGATGCGCTTGAAATCGAAACGCACCTGACGCTCGCCCAGCACCGTCACCCCCCGGATCTCGCCGAAGATGGTGCGGAACTGCGGCGCGGCCTCCTTGGACGTCAGCCGGTCGAAGGAATGCTTGACGTCGGCTGCCAGCACCGGATCGCCGTTGTGGAAACGCGCCTGCGGGTGGAGTGTGAAGACCGCCGACAGCCGGTCGCGCGCCACGCTCACGTCCTGGGCCAGCAGGCCATAGGCCGTGGTCGGTTCGTCCATGGTGCCGGTCAGCAGACTTTCGAACACCAGGCCATTGAGGCCGGGCGGCGCACTGCCCTTGAGCGTGAACGGGTTGTACTTGTCGAAGTTCGACAGGCGGGTGGGCGGCACCAGCGTGATCTCCCCGCCTTTGGGGGCGGCCGGGTTCACATAGTCGAAGTGGCTGAAACCCGGCGCATACTTGATGTCGCCGAACTGGGCATAGGCGTGGGCAGCCCAGAGCGGCCCTGCCGAAAGCAGCGAAACCAGGCCCAGGAGGAAACAACGCATCCGCATGCGACAATTCTGCACAGAATTTTTACTTCCCCAGACCTACCGAGAAAAAATATGGGTTTCCTTACCGGCAAGAAATTCCTGATCACCGGCGTTCTGAGCAACCGCTCCATCGCCTACGGCATCGCCAAGGCCTGCCACGACCAGGGGGCCGAACTGGCCTTCAGCTACGTGGGCGAGCGATTCAAGGACCGCATCACCGAGTTCGCCGCCGACTTCGGCTCCAAGCTGATCTTCGACTGTGACGTCGGCGACGACGCCCAGATCGAACAGCTCTTCAAGGACCTGTCGGCCCACTGGCCCCAGTTCGACGGCTTCGTCCACAGCATCGGCTTTGCCCCGCGCGAGGCCATTGCCGGCAACTTCCTGGACGGCCTCTCCCGCGAGAACTTCCGCATCGCCCACGACATCAGCGCCTACAGCTTCCCGGCCATGGCCAAGGCGGCCCTGCCCTACCTGAAGGACAAGTCGGCCCTGCTGACGCTGAGCTACCTGGGGGCCCTGCGCGCCATCCCCAACTACAACACCATGGGCCTGGCCAAGGCCAGCCTGGAAGCCTCGGTGCGTTACCTGGCCGAAGCCGTGGGCAGCCTGCCCGACGGCCGCTGCATCCGCGTCAACGGCATCAGTGCCGGCCCCATCAAGACCCTGGCCGCCAGCGGCATCAAGGATTTCGGCAAGCTGCTCGCCGTGGTGGCCGGCGCCTCGCCGATCCGCCGCAACGTGACCATCGAGGACGTGGGCAATGTCGCCGCCTTCCTGCTGAGTGACCTGGCCAGCGGGATGTCCGCCGAGATCACCTACGTGGACGGCGGCTTCAGCCAGACTGCCGTGGCCATCGTCGAAGCCTGATCCGGCAGCCGTTTCCCGAATGAAAACGCCCCGCATCGCGGGGCGTTTTCATTGGGAGAGAAGAAAGGCTCAGGCCTTGACGCAATCGGCGTAGTAGTGCTTCCTGCCGTCTTCCGCCACCACTTCCACCAGGCCGTGGATGTCGGTCTCGAAACCCGGGCACTGGGCGTTGAACTCGCGGGCGAACTTCAGGTAGTCCACGATCTTCCGGTTGAAGACCTCGCCCGGAATCAGCAGCGGGATGCCAGGCGGGTACGGCGTGACCAGGCCCACCGTGATGCGGCCTTCGAGCTGGTCGATCTCCACCCGCTCGGTCGTGCGGTGCGCGATGTGGGAATAGGCGTCGCTCGGGTTCATGGCCGGCGTCAGGTCGCTCAGGTACATCTCGGTGGTCAGGCGCGCGATGTCGTACTTGGCGTACATCTCGTGGATGAACTGGCACAGGTCGCGCAGGCCCATGCGCTCGTATTTGGGCTGCTTCTTGCAGAACTCCGGCATGACGCGCCACATGGGCTGGTTCTTGTCGTAGTCGTCCTTGAACTGCTGCAGCGCGGTCAGCAGCGTGTTCCAGCGGCCCTTGGTGATGCCGATGGTGAACATGATGAAGAAGCTGTACAGGCCGGTCTTCTCCACCACCACGCCGTGCTCGGCCAGGTACTTGGTCACGATGGAGGCCGGCAGGCCGGTCTTGTCGAACTTGCCGTCCAGGTTCAGGCCGGGCGTGACGATGGTGGACTTGATCGGGTCCAGCATGTTGAAGCCGTCGGCCAGCTGGCCGAAGCCGTGCCACTTGCTGCCGTTCTTGCCCCGGCCGTCACTGCGGATGATCCAGTCCTCGGCCGCGCCCACGCCCTCGTCCACCAGCTTGTCCGGGCCCCAGACCTTGAACCACCAGTCCTGGCCGTACTCCTCGGCCACCTTGCGCATGGCGCGCCGGAAATTCAGCGACTCGGCAATGCTTTCCTCCACCAGCGCGGTGCCACCGGGCGGCTCCATCATGGCGGCGGCCACGTCGCAGCTGGCGATGATGCTGTACTGCGGGCTGGTGCTGGTGTGCATCAGGTAGGCCTCGTTGAAGAGGTGGTGGTCCAGCTTGGTGTTCTCCGAATCCTGCACCAGCACGTGGCTGGCCTGGCTGATGCCGGCCAGCAGCTTGTGGATGGACTGGGTGGCGTAGACCATGGAGTTCTTCGGGCGCCCGCGCTTCTTGCCCATGGCGTGGTAACGCCCGTAGAAGGGGTGGAAGGCGGCGTGCGGCAGCCAGGCCTCGTCGAAATGCAGGTTGTCGACATAACCGTCGAGCAGGCCCTTGATGGTCTCGGTGTTGTAGAGCACGCCGTCGTAGGTGGACTGCGTCAAGGTCAGCACGCGTGGCTTGACCTTCTTGGCATCCACGCCCTTGAGCAGCGGATTGGCCTTGATCTTGGCCTGGATGGTGGCCGGCTCGAACTCGCTCTGCGGGATCGGGCCGATGATGCCGAAGTGGTTGCGCGTGGGCTTGAGGAAGACCGGCACTGCGCCCGTCATGATGATGGCGTGCAGGATGGACTTGTGACAGTTGCGGTCCACCACCACCACGTCACCCGGCGCCACCGTATGGTGCCACACGATCTTGTTGGAGGTGCTGGTGCCGTTGGTGACGAAATAGCAGTGGTCGGCATTGAAGATGCGCGCGGCGTTGCGCTCGCTCTCGCCGATGGCGCCGTCGTGGTCCAGCAGCTGGCCCAGCTCCTCCACCGCGTTGCAGACGTCGGCGCGCAGCATGTTCTCGCCGTAGAACTGGTGGTACATCTGGCCCACCGGGCTCTTGAGGAAGGCCACGCCGCCCGAGTGGCCCGGGCAATGCCAGGAATAGGAGCCGTCCTCCGCGTAGTCCAGCAGGGCCTTGAAAAACGGCGGCTGGATTCCTTCCAGGTAGCTCTTGGCCTCACGAATGATGTGGCGCGCCATGAACTCGGGCGTGTCCTCGTACATGTGGATGAAGCCGTGCAGCTCGCGCAGGATGTCGTTGGGCAGGTGGCGGCTGGTCTTGGTCTCGCCGTAGACGTAGATCGGCACGTCGGCGTTCTTGAAGCGCACTTCCTCGATGAATTTGCGCAGGTTCAGCACCGCCGGGTCCAGGTCCGGGCCGGGCGTGAACTCCTCGTCATCGATCGACAGGATGAAGGCGCTGGCGCGCGACTGCTGCTGGGCGAACTGCGAGAGGTCACCGTAGCTGGTGACACCCAACACCTCGAAGCCCTCGGCCTCGATGGCCTGTGCCATGGCCCGGATGCCCAGGCCCGAGGTGTTCTCGGAGCGGAAGTCTTCGTCAATGATGACAATGGGAAAGCGAAACTTCATGGACGATGGACTCCAGCCGGACTGAGAAAAAGGAAAAACGAGCGCGAAGTGTACGGATTAATTGGCGGCTGACCCGGATCTGTCACTGGATTTGCCGCAGAATGTCGCAATTGAATCACAAGCACCGATAGGAGCAAAGCAAGTCATGGCTGATTCGACCCTCTGGTGGCTGGCTGCCGGCATCCTGGTGGCCGCCGAACTGACCACCGGCACCTTCTACCTGCTCATGCTGGCCGGGGGCCTGGCTGCCGGGGCTGTGGCGGCCCACACCGGGCTGGCGGCCACCCCACAGGTGGTGATCGCCGCGCTGGTGGGCGGTGGCGCCGTTCTGGCCTGGCACTTCTGGCGCCCCCGCGCGGCGGCCAACCAGGAGGCCGGCAGCAACCCGGACGTCAATCTGGACGTTGGTGAAACCGTGCAGGTCGAGTCCTGGCTGCCCGATGGCAGCACCCATATCAAGTACCGCGGCGCCCAGTGGCTGGCCATGCCACGGGATGTCAGCAGCCGTGCCACCGGTGCGCACCGCATCGTCGAGGTGCGCGGCAGCCAGCTGATCCTCGAAAAAATCGCCAACTGAAGCAGGGAGTACCACCATGGAAATCGCCATCCTCGTTTTTGTCATCGCCGTCATCTTTGTCAGCCGCTCGGTCAAGATCGTGCCGCAGCAGAACGCCTGGGTGGTCGAGCGCCTGGGCAAGTACCACGGCGCGCTCACGCCCGGCCTGAACTTCATCTTCCCCTTCATCGACAAGGTTGCCTACAAGCACAGCCTCAAGGAAGTGCCGCTGGACGTGCCCAGCCAGGTCTGCATCACGCGCGACAACACGCAGTTGCAGGTCGACGGCATCTTGTACTTCCAGGTCACCGACCCCATGCGCGCCAGCTACGGCTCGTCCAACTACATCGTGGCCGTCACCCAGCTGGCCCAGACCTCGCTGCGCAGCGTGATCGGCAAGCTCGAGCTGGACAAGACCTTCGAGGAACGCGACATCATCAACGCCCAGGTGGTCCAGGCCATCGACGAGGCCGCGCTGAACTGGGGCGTCAAGGTGCTGCGCTACGAGATCAAGGACCTGACGCCGCCGAAGGAAATCCTGCACGCCATGCAGGCCCAGATCACGGCCGAGCGCGAGAAGCGCGCCCTGATCGCCGCCTCCGAGGGCCGCCGCCAGGAGCAGATCAACATCGCCACCGGTGAACGCGAGGCCTTCATCGCCCGCTCCGAGGGGGAGAAGCAGGCCGCCATCAACAAGGCCCAGGGCGAGGCTGCTTCCATCACCGCCGTGGCCGACGCCACCGCCGGCGCCATCGAGCGCGTGGCCGCGGCCATCCGCCAGCCCGGTGGCGAGCAGGCCGTGCAGCTCAAGGTGGCCGAGAAGGCCGTCGAGGCCTACGGCCAGGTGGCCTCCGACGCCACCACCACCCTCATCGTGCCCGGCAATATGAGCGAAGTCTCGGCGCTCATCGCTTCGGCCATGACCCTGGTGCGCCAGACCAGAAGCTGATCCTGGCGCTGCGCCAGGCCGACGGGAAGCCGGGTGACCGGCTTCCCGCAGCGATACCCCTCACCTGACCTCCATGGACCTGCCTTCCAACCAACTGAGCATGACGGTGCTCATGACACCGGACACCGCCAATTTTTCAGGCAAGGTGCACGGCGGCACCATCCTCAAGCTGCTCGACCAGGCGGCCTATGCCTGTGCCAGCCGGTATGCCGGGCGTTATGTGGTCACCCTGAGTGTCGACCAGGTGATGTTCCGTCTACCCATCCAGGTCGGGGAGCTGGTCACGTTCATGGCCAGCGTCAACCACACCGGGACCTCCTCGATGGAAATCGGCATCAAGGTGATCGCCGAGGAGATCCGCAGCAAGGTGGTGCGGCACGTCAACAGCTGCTTCTTCACCATGATCGCCGTCGACGACGACGGCAAACCGACCGCCGTGCCGCCCTGGCAGCCGGTGAGCGCCGAAGAGCGGCGACGTCATGCGGCAGCCGAAATGCGCCGCGCCATGCGGCGGGAAATGGAACAGAAGTTTGCGGCCATCCGCCACGCCGGCTGAGCGCTGACGCCGCCACGGCCCACGCTCAGGGTCGTGCGTTTTTACGGTAGGCCCAGGGCGCCAGGGGATGGTCGTCGCGCCACAGTCCCAGCCGGCCGGCACGCGCCTGCTGCTCGGCCTGCGCATAAAGGGCCCGGTCCTGGACCGACTGCTCCCGCTCATACGCCTTGTAGTGCCAGGCCAGGCCCAGGCGCAGCAATTCCAGATTGATGTCCTGGCCGTCCAGCATCACCTTGCCAATTTCGCGGCCATAGCGGTCTTTTTTGCCCAGTTCGATCTGCACCACCCGGTTGAAGACCAGATCGGCCAGGGACTGCCGGGAGCGCTGCCCATAGGCCTGGCGTTTTTCCGGCGCATCGATGCCCGCCAGCCGGATCTTGTGCTGCACCTTGTGCTCATCCAGCGCCGTCAGTGTGTCGCCATCGGCAATGGCCACGACACGGCCTGTCAGGGTGCTGGCAGCGACGGAAAGGGCCAGGCAGACGAGCAGGAGCACCGCGAGGGCACGAACCCTGCGGAAACTGTTTTCTGCGCGCAACGGCAGGGCCGATGCGTCCCAACTTACTCTTGTTTCCAGCACTTCTCACCAACGACGGTACTTCCCGCCTTCACCGGGCGGGATTGCTCGAAATTCGTCTGACGCGAATTTCTCGGGGCTACGCCCCCGCGCTACGCGCGTCCGAATCCGCAAAAAATAAAACCCCGCCGAGGCGGGGTTTTCTTTTCTGGCGGAGAGGGCGGGATTCGAACCCGCGGTGAGTTTTACCCCACGCACGCTTTCCAGGCGTGTGACTTAAACCGCTCATCCACCTCTCCGAAGCCCGCTATTGTAGCCGAGCCTGGGGCCGCCTCGCAGCGACCGGGACCGAAACGGGCAAAGAAAAAGCGCCCGCAGGCGCTTTTTCAGGGGAGCCTGGCAGGCTGATCAGCGGATCACGGCCAACTGCTCGCGCTTGCCACCCTTGTAGGTGAACAGGGTCAGCGCGCCGTTCTTGATGTCGCCCTTCTCGTCGAAGGCGATCGGGCCGGTCACGCCC